>NZ_CP047984.1:0-332916 GCF_009931655.1 Pontibacter russatus
GGGTGTCGTCGTTGAAGTTTCGCAGCGCCGCCAGAATTCGGTCTTTCATCTCAGCGGCGGCGTCGTTGGTGAACGTGATGGCCAGGATGGAGCGGTAATAGCCAGGGTCGGGGGTGTGTAGCGCCAGCTTCAGGTACTCCTTGGTGAGGTGGTACGTTTTGCCGGAGCCGGCGGAGGAGGAGTATATCTTAAAGATAGAGGGCATATATGGATTCTGTAGCCTAAAGATACTGCACGCCGAGGGCTACAGGCAAATTACCGCGTAATATCTTTCCAGCTAAATCGTCGGTGCAGTGCTACCGGAACAAGTGAAAACGCCTCTGCCAGCAAAGACAAAGGCGTTCCATAGAATTTTATATGCAGCATCAGGCAGAGGGGGCATATATAGGATGTGCCCCCTCTGCCTGAAACCTGCGACTGCGTGAGCAGCAGGAGTTCTAATGCCTGTTGCCCCGGCGTATTGTGCTACAGTGTTCCAGGAAGCTTAACTGGCGTAAGCCAGCTGGCCCACCGGCTGGCTGTGGTACCCGGTCCCATCGTTCACGCACACATGGTACATGATGCGGGCCATCGACAGCGAGTAATCGGTGATCAGGCATTGCTGCTGCTCCGCGCTCATCAGGGCCTTGCTGTTGCCCAGGTTAAACTTGCTCAGCTCAATCACCTCATCAAAATTCTGGCGCAGGGCCTTCAGGGCCTTGAAAGAGGGCTCGTTGTAGTAAGCCGGAATCACCTGGCAAACGGCGTAGCTGCCTTTGGCGCGCTCCTGCGCTATCATGCTGCACAGCGACTCGATGTTCATCTTGTCAAGGTCGGAGAGGATAACGTAGAAAACGTTACGGCGGTCTGCGTTCACGGCCCTTGCCGGGGCGCTGCCCAGCAGCATGTTGCGGTGTATTTTAGAACCCTGCAAAAAACTCTCGTCCTTCAGAATCTTGTTGTGGATTTTAAATGCCAGCGCGCCGGAGGCAATCAGGTTGAAGTCTTTGCCCTGTGATGAGATTTTGGAAAAGTGTAGCATAGAAGCAGGATAAGGAGTTAGGAAATATTCTTTATAAATTTAACAAAGCAGGTATCAGCAGACATAACAGCGCCAATGTTTACCGTCATAAACCTTCCTGAATTGAGAGGGAATACAATGGCAGAAACTGTGGAGACATAAAAGTAAAATATTGTGTTCAATTACAGCTGTTGCACTAAATGGCTATAGCCGTCGCCGCAGGGTTCAATTGCTTTAAATTCGGCAACTTTTTGCAAAAAAATCGTGCTTTTGTCTTATTTATTGTACATGTGTCTAAATGGCTGGTGAACTGACATATATAACGGGTGAACGATATTTATGTTGCTAATATTAAATGAAAATATATAATTTTAATGTTAATGGCAGTCCATTGCATACATTTATCTATGCAAAATATAAAGTCTGGCTGTAGTGCAACGCCCATGGGCAAAAGCCCCTTAAAACAGTACAATAAATATATTTATTTAAAATACAGGCAGGCGTAGCTATTGTAAAGGTTTCTTCGTACTTTTGCTGCAGTTTTGGTACAGTCTGAATTACTGATAAAGGATACTCCCACCGTAGGCTAACCTGGTTGTTTATCGTTTTTGAGTCGCTCTGATACACAGCAGAGACAAGGTTGAATAGCAGACTGCGCCAGGTATTGAAGTATATACGTAATTTAGATGAACAAAATCAGATTTGAAGAGCTTCCGCTTTCGCCGGAAGTGCAGCGCGCTATCGCTGACATGGGGTTCGAAGAAGCCTCACCCATCCAGACACAAGCCATCCCGGTTGTTTTAGAAGGCAGAGACATTATTGGTCAGGCCCAGACCGGAACCGGAAAGACGGCGGCCTTCGGCATCCCTACCATCGAACAGATTGACCCGACCGACCGCAGCGTGCAAGCGCTGATCCTGTGCCCGACGCGCGAGCTGGCGATACAGGTTTCGGGCGAGATCCAGAAACTGGCCAAGTACAAGTCCGGCATCAGCGTGGTGCCCATATATGGCGGGCAGCCATACGACAGGCAACTGCGTGCCCTGAAGCAGGGCGTGCAGATCGTGATCGGCACGCCGGGCCGTGTGATGGACCACATCCAGCGCGGCACCCTGGTGCTCGACAACGTGAAGAAGATTATCCTGGACGAGGCCGACGAAATGCTCGACATGGGCTTCCGCGAGGACATTGAGTTCGTGCTAGAGCGCATCCCGGAAGAACGCCAGACCATTTTCTTCTCGGCCACCATGTCGAAGCCGATCATGGAGATGACGAAGCGCTACCAGACTGATCCTGTTATCGTGAAAGTAGTACACCAGGAACTGACGGTGACCAACATCGACCAGGTATATTTTGAGGTGCGCAGCAGCGCCAAGCAGGAAGCAGTGTCGCGCCTGCTGGATATGTATAACATGAAGTCGGTCATCATCTTCTGCAACACCAAGCGGATGGTGGATGATCTGGTGGCAGGCCTGCAGGCCCGCGGCTATTTCGCCGACGCCCTGCACGGTGACCTGAACCAGAACCAGCGCTCCAACGTGATGGGCAAGTTCCGCAACGGCACTCTGGAGATACTGGTGGCAACGGATGTGGCTGCGCGCGGCCTGGACGTGGAAAATGTGGAGGCCGTTATCAACTACGACCTGCCGCAGGACGAGGAGTCTTACGTACACCGCATTGGCCGCACAGGCCGTGCAGGCAAGTCCGGAAAGGCTTTCTCTTTTGTGGGCGGCCGCACAGATGGCTATAAAATCAAAGACATCATGCGCTTTACCAAAGCAAAGATTGTCTTGCAGCAGGTGCCCTCGCTGGAGGATGTGAACGAAATCCGCACCACCCTTTTCTTTGATAAGGTGAAGGAAGTGCTGGAGAAAGGCCACCTGGCCAAGCATGTTGCCCGTATCGAGCGCTTTGTAAATGAGACCGACGGCTATACGCCGCTTGACGTGGCGTCGGCTTTGCTGAAGATGAGCATGAAAGAGGCCAAGGTGAAGGAGAAAGGCGCGGAGGCCGAGAAAGGGCTTTCCGCCACCAAAGACGGCATGGACCGCCTGTTCATCACCATCGGCAAGAAAGACCAGGTACATCCGAAAGACCTCATCGACCTGCTGGCCCAGAACGCCAGCATACCGGCAGGCAGGGTAGGAGACATCGACCTGTACGACAAGTTCAGCTTTGTGGAGGTGCCGTCGGAGTACACCGCAGAAATTGTGTCCAACTTAGCGGGATTTGAATACCAGGGCCGATCAGTGGTGGTGGAGAAATCGCAGAAGAAGGGCGCCGGAAGCGAAGGCGGCCGTGGCGACAGAGGGGAGTTCGGATTCAGCGACAGAGGCGACCGCAGAAGCGGTGGCGGCTTCGACCGCGACAGAAACCGCGGCGGCGGCTCATTCAGGGACAGGGACCGTGGCGGCGATTCCTTCAACAGGGACCGTGGCGGTGATTCCTTCAACAGGGACCGTGGCGGTGATTCCTTCAACAGGGACCGTGGCGGCGACCGCAGAGGCGGTGGCGGCTTCGACCGTGACAGAAACCGTGGGGGAGGCGGCGGTTTCCGCAAAAGAAGATTCTAAAACGATAACCTTCCTGTTCACGCCCCGTATATATAAACAGACAGCATTTAAGGTGTGAAAAGCTTTAGAAGCTGTTAGAAAAGGCCGACTTCAAAAATCGGCCTTTTTGTTTTGGCCCCTGCTTACGTTTTTTTAAATCCTGTGTGGTGGGGAGCATGCAACATCTGCAGCGGCAGGCCGTAAACGACAGTATAAAAAGGTTGGAAGATTAATGCCGACTGCTGAAAAGCGGTTGGATATGACAAGGTTGGCATCAGACGGATGCCAACCTTGTTTTTTTTAGCAACCAGACGTGCAGGCATAAAAAAGGGAGCCGAAGCTCCCTCTCAACAGAATTTATATATAAGCTTATCCTGCTTTCGCAGCGTCGCGCAGCGAGCGGATGTGGTCGTGTGCTCTTTTCACGTCATCATACTGCTGTTGCACGATTTGCTTTATTGTGGACGGTAGGTCTTTTTCCAGGGCTTCCTTATAGGCTTTCACGGCATAATCTTCACCGCGCTCGCACTCTTCCAGCACGCGCTTTCTGTCTCTGGAGGTCAGGGCCGCTTTCAGGTCGATCCATGCGCGGTGTACTGTGCCCTCAATAGAGCTCGACTCGTCATCCAGCCCACCCATTTTAACCAGTTGGTCCTGTAGTTCCGTGATCATGCTGTCGCGCTGCACGGCGTATTTACGGAACAGGTCCTTCAGGTCTTTGTCTTCCACGTCTTCTGAAGCTGTCTGGTAGCCTTTTGCCCCGTCCTTACAGCGCTCGATCAGGTGGTGGATGGTTGATCCGATTTCTTTATTAATTGCCATAGTTTTACAAGTTTTGTTTTCTAAGGTACTGATGTCTATTATGCTGATGTACTGCAATTATTTCAAAATAGTTGCCACCGCGTATATAGCACGCCGCTTACGCCTCCTTGCAGGCCATGGCCTTACCCGCCAGGAAACCAGTCGTCCAGGCAGCCTGAAAGTTAAAGCCGCCCGTGACGCCGTCTATGTCCAGCACCTCGCCCGCAAAGTAAAGCCCCTGCTGCACGCGGCTCTCCATCGTCTTCATATACACTGAGCGCAGGTCCACGCCACCACAGGTCACAAACTCCTCCTTAAAAGTGGTTTTGCCTTTCACCGCCACCGGCGCGCGCAGCAGCGCCTCCACCAGTTTGTTGGTACTTTTGCCGGGCAGCTCGGCCCAGCGGGTGTCGTCCGGCACCGCGGCAAGGGCGGTAAGCGCTTTCCAGAGGCGCTGCGGCAGCCCGAACAGCGGGTTGTTGCTAACCACCTTTTTGGGGTGTGCCTGCCGGTAAGCCTGTAAATTTTCCCGAAGGGTTTCTTCCGTATAATCAGGGATCCAGTTGATGAGGGCGGTAAAATTGTACTGCTGCTCATGAAAATAGCGTGCTCCCCAGGCCGACAGCTTCAGCACGGCCGGGCCGCTGTAGCCCCAGTGCGTGATGAGCAAAGGCCCCTCGTACTCCAGCTTCTGACCCGCCACCCGCACTTTTGCCCGCGGCACCGACACGCCCTGCAGTTCCTTCAATGGCGAGGCGGGCACGTTGAACGTGAAAAGCGACGGCACCGGCTCCTGGATGTTGTGCCCCAGCGCCCGCAGCCAGTCGTAGCCCTGCGACTTTGGGTTGCCCCCAGTACACACCAGCACTTTGTCGGCGGTGACGCTCTCGCCGGAGGTCAGCCGCAGCATGAACGTTGGTTTCCCGGAAGTATCCTGCGCGGCCGATATCTTTTCTACACCCGCCCCTGTCCTTATCTGCACGCCCACGCGCTTTGCTTCCTGCAGCAGGCAGTTCACAATGGTTTCCGAGTTGTCTGTCACCGGGAACATGCGGCCGTCGGCCTCCGCTTTCAGCTGCACCCCGCGCTGCGCGAACCAGTCGATGGTTTCCTGCGCGCCGAATGTCCTGAACGCCTCCTTCAGTTGCTTCCCGCCCCGCGGGTAATGCTGCGACAGCACCGAAGGCACGAAACAATGGTGCGTCACGTTGCAGCGCCCGCCGCCCGACACCCGCACCTTCGACAGTAGCTTCCCCGACTTCTCGAGCAGAAGCACCATCGCCTCCGGGTTGAGCTGTGCGCATGTGATGGCTCCAAAAAATCCGGCTGCCCCGCCGCCTATCACTACGATTCGCTGCATTTTTGATTGCTGGTTGTTAATTGCTGGTTGTTGATTGTTAGTTGTTTGTTGAATGGTTTGATGGTTAAATGGTTGTTAAGACCTCAGTCGTAGAAAGACAAGGTTTCCGGCTCTTGAAGCTGCGCTCATAGCATAATCTGATGTAAAGCAAGTGTCATATATAAAACTCCATTTCACCCATGCAGCTATTGAACCATTCAACAACTAACAACCAGCAATCATCAACCAATAAAATTCATTGGGTCGGGATGTAGGAAGGCATACGCCAGCGCATCCTTTAATTTCTGGCTGTTGATGAGCTTGAAGTGCGTCTCCTGCATGTCATCGAACTCCGGGGGCTCCAGGCCAAGTGCCAGGGCGGCCTGCGTGTAAAACTCTTTGCGGAGCGGGTGCTGGTCGGCGCAGGCGTGGAACACCT
Source organism: Pontibacter russatus (assembly GCF_009931655.1). Lineage (NCBI taxonomy): Bacteria > Pseudomonadati > Bacteroidota > Cytophagia > Cytophagales > Hymenobacteraceae > Pontibacter > Pontibacter russatus. Next base: position 6,132 of record NZ_CP047984.1, read on the forward strand.
CACCCCATATATCCTGCTCGATGATGCGGGATATAATCTGAATGCAGTCCTCTAAATGAATCAGGTTGACGGGCGCATCACCATTCGGCACGTGCTTTTTGCCCGCCAGAAAGCGTCCTGGCTTCCGGTTGCCGCCCACCAATCCGCCAAAGCGGAGGATGGTGGTCATCCAGCCTTCGGCTGACTGAAACAGCCGCTCTGCCTGCAGCAGCATGTGCTCCGGTTGCTGCTCCTCCGCAAAAATAATATCCTCCTCCGTCACCACGCGGTTCAGGTCGGGGTACACGGAAGTGGAGGAGACAAACAGCACCCGGTTGACAGGAGACGCTGCCAGCGCCTTCGCCAGCAGGCGCAGCTGCTGCAGGTAACTTTCGCCACCGTCGGAGCGCAGGTGCGGCGGAATGTTCAGCACCAGCACCTGCGCCTGCAGGAAGTCCCGAAGGCGGCCCATATCCACATTCTCCTCCTGCAGGTTCAGCAGGAAAGGCGCGACTCCCTCGGCCTGCAGCACTTCCAGCTTTTCGGGGGTCGTGGTCGAGCCTTTTACATCATACCCCGCCCTCACCAGCTGCGCGGCCAGCGGCAGCCCCAGCCATCCGCAGCCCATGATGCTGATATCGTATTTCTGACTCATATATGCTTCTTCTTCGCCTGAACAGTATCGTAACAATTTGCAGCCCCTGCTGTTTAAGGTGCGGCATTTGCTGCCGTAAAGTAACGCATAAATGAGGTATGATGTCGTACTTGTTGGCTCCGGCTTTGGCTCCCTGACGGCTGCGGCGCTGCTGGCGAAGCGGGGGCTGAAGGTTTGCGTGCTGGAGCAGGCGAAATATCCCGGCGGCTGCGCCTCGTCCTACAGGCGAAAAGGTTATTGGTTTGAGACCGGGGCCACGACCCTGGTGGGGTTGGATGAAGGCATGCCGCTGCGCCACCTGCTCGATGCCACCGGCATCCAGGTGCCGGTGCAGCCCCTGGAGCCTTCGATGCAGGTACACCTGCCGAATGGCAAGGTCCTGACACGCTACAAAAACCTGGGCGACTGGATTGCGGAGGCGGAGCGCGTATTTGGAAAGCACCACCAGCGGCTATTCTGGGAGCACTGTTACAGCATCAGCCAGGGAGTGTGGCGCACGTCGCTGCAGCAGCGCAGTTTCCCTTTCTCTAACCTGAAGGATTTGGCACTATCGGTAAGCCGGGTGCGGCCAGCGCAGCTGAAACTCCTGCCTGGTGCCTTCCGCACCATGGAGGACGTGCTGAAACAATACGACCTGCTTCAAAATAGACAATTTGTAGACTTCGTGAACGAGCAGCTGCTGATTACGGCGCAGAACCACCTGCACGAGGTGAACGAACTGTTCGGCGCCACGGCGTTGTGCTACACCCTGTACAGCAACTACTACGTGCCCGGCGGACTTATAAATCTGGTGAAACCGGTGGTGGATTATATAACCCAAAGGGAGGGCGAAGTTATATATGGCCGGCAGGTGGAGCGCATCAGCAGGAGGGAAGGCGGCTACCATATCGCTACCAGCAAGGGAGATGTTGAGAGCCGGTTCGTCATCAGCGGCATCCCCCTGAACAGCACGCTGGATCTGTTTGATGATGTGCAATTACAGAAGCGGCTGCAGCGCTATGTCATGCCCTCTGAACAGTTGAACGGCGCCTTTACGATGGGGCTGGTGCTGCAGGGGCAGGAGCCGCCAGCGGTATTGCACCACCAGGTGCATGTGCCGGAGGGGCTGCCGCTCATCGGGAGCAAAAGTGTCTTTCTCAGCTTCAGCCACCCTCAAGACAGGCTACGGGCACCGGCAGGAGAATTGGTGGCCAGCATCAGTACCCACGTGCCGCACCCGAAGCAGTCCTATATACAGAAAAAGCAGGAGATGGAAGAAGCGATTTTGGAAGCGCTGGTGCGAAGCGGCCTTATCAAACGAGACCATATAAAGCTGCTGCAGTCGGCCACGCCGGGTGCCTGGCTTTTCTGGACCGGGCGGGCCTTTGGTGCCGTGGGAGGCTATCCGCAGTACCGCCATATAAAGCCCTGGCAGATGAAAGACGCCCGCCTCGACCACCAGGGCGCCTACCTTTGCGGCGACACGGTCTATCCGGGGCAGGGCATCGTCGGGGTCTGCCTCAGCGGCATCATTGCAGCGGAGAAGCTCCTGCAGGACCACTTTTAGCTATATTAAGTAAAGAACATAGTTACCAATGCTCAATACTATTAATGGTATATAGGATTGGTTTTCAAGAGGCTCATATATGGGGTGATCTTGTGGATAGTGCAGGTTGATTTTGTCCATGTGCTTATCTGCGAGAGCATTTTTGGTGAAAGATGTTTTTTCAGCTCCCTGCCATTTAAAGCTCCCAGCCATATATAAAGACCGCGGAAGAGAAGCCTCCCTACTATATAGCCGAAGAAACTGAGCCCTTTCCAACCAATCATGTTTCCACCAGCACCGTTTTGAGCCCTGTTATCTCGCCGGCTGCTGTAGTACCCAGTATGAACACTGAAATGCGGGTTTCGCCGATGCGGTAAACCTTCACGTCCGGCAACAGCTCATGCAGCTTTGCCTGCAGCTGCCGGAAGCGCTCCGCCCGTGCCAGTTCATCCGGCGTTTCTTCGGCCGGACGAACCTGGCTGCGGAAGAATTCATCCAGTTCAACCACCAGCAACGGGTACTGCGCGGGCATGCCCGCCAGTTTGCGGACGGTCTCCTCATTCAGCTCGGTGCTGTCGTGCTCCTCATCATAAAAAAACTCAAATGGCTCGTCGGTCTCGCTCCGCATCAGGAGTCCGTTCACGGCCTGCTTCAGTTCGGTTTCTATCTGCTCTAAATTCATCTGCTCTTATCTTTAGGTTCAAATGAATACGCAAGTCTGGAAATTTAATCCTTCCGGGTTTTCGGTTTTATACGAAAAGATTCGCTGCGTATACGTTATAAATTGAAAAGCACCTTAAAGCTACACGACATGATAAAAGCAGAACCAATGCTGAAAGAAGGCGCCCTGAAGGGCAAAACTATCATCGTGACGGGCGGTGGCACGGGGCTTGGCCGCTCTATGGTCAAATATTTTCTGGAGCTCGGCGCGAATGCCGTTATCTGCAGCCGCAAGTTGGAGGTGCTGGCTGCAGCGGCGAAGGAGCTGGAGCAGGAGACCGGCGGCAAGGTGCTGCCCGTGGCCTGCGACGTGCGCAAATACCTGGAGGTAGAGGCCATGCTGCAGGCGGCGCTGGCGCAGTTCGGCCGGGTGGATGTGCTGGTGAACAACGCGGCCGGTAATTTTGTGAGCCCGACGGAGCGCCTTAGCCCCAAAGCCTTCGATGTGGTGACGGACATTGTGCTGAAGGGCAGCTACAACACGACCCTCGCCCTGGGCAAGCACTGGATCGAGCAGCAGCAGGAGGCGGCCATCCTGAACATCGTGACGACCTACGCCTGGACGGGCTCCGGGTACGTGGTGCCGTCGGCCTGCGCCAAGGCGGGCGTGCTGGCGCTGACACGCTCGCTGGCCTCCGAATGGGCCAAATACGGCATCCGCTCCAACGCCATTGCGCCCGGTCCTTTCCCGACGGAAGGGGCCTGGAAGCGCCTGTTCCCGAAGCAACTGGCCGACAAGCTGGACCCGGTGAAGCGCATCCCGGTCGGGAGGTTTGGGGAGCACCAGGAACTGGCGAACCTGGCGGCCTACCTGGTGTCGGATTTTGCGGCCTTCGTGAACGGCGAGGTGGTGACGATTGACGGCGGGGAGTGGCTTTACGGCGCCGGTGAGTTCAACGCCTTCGACCAGATACCGCAGGAGATGTGGGACGCCATGGAAAAGCAGATGCGCGGCAAGGGGCAGTAGCCCTGCCGCCGCTGCCATGTATGCGCTGCTTTCAAAAGGAGACAAAATGAAGCTCGCGCTATATCAGTTATATAATCAGTTATATAACTGGAAGCGAAGCATAAGTGAATCGAAAGATTTGGTGTCTTGCTACCTCATACAAGCACCTTGTTTCTGACATTTATATAGGCTGGCTTCGCACATTTTGCGGTGCAGAATTGTTCAGGAGGCATGAGATATTTTGTAGAAGAAGGCTCGATGGTGCGGGAGATATGGGGAAAGAGCGACACCATCCTCTTTATCTTTGCCGGCGCCTCCGCCGAGTTTGCCCTGAACAAGGCCGTAGACTGGCTATACTTTACCGGCAGGCTGCCTGCCGACCCGCTGGGCAGGCTGTTTACCACAGTGGCCTATGCCCGCCTGATTGTTTTTTCTGATTTTGAGGGAGCGCACCGCGCGATTGACAAGATGGCCGCGATCCATGCCAGCGTGGAGGCAAAGCGGGGCATGTCTATACCTGACTGGGCCTACCGCGACGTGCTCTTCATGCTGATTGACTATTCCATCCGCTCCTACGAACTGCTGGAGCGAAAGCTGACGGAGGCAGAAAAAGCGGAAGTGTTTGAGGTGTTTAACCGGGTTGGCAGCCGGATGGGTTTGAAAGGCTTGCCGACAACCTATAAAGAGTGGCGCCCGATGCGCGAAGAGCACCTGCGGCAGAACCTACAGCATGGCCCCTTTACCTCAGATTTATACAGGCAGTACCGAAAGCACCTGGGCCTGCTGCGCTATGGCCTGCTGTTGCAGGGGCAGGTGCTGGTAGTGCCAGGAATTGTGAACAGGATGCTGCGGCTCGGGCGGTTTTCGCTGCTCTCGCCGGTGCTGGCTATATATAAGGTATGCAGGCAGCTGCGTATGGAGTGGCTCCTGAAAGCGGCTATTCTTCCACCGGCCTATAGGTCAGAGATAAAGGCGCTGGATTCGGTGCCGTCCTGAATCCAGCCTGTCCTGTTAAGGCAACCGGGATAAATATTATATAGAACCAATGCGCGCTGAAACAGTAAAAGTGGCTGGTTTACGTTAACATCAGGAATGGATATCTTCTTAGGCACGCTGACGCCCGCGTTTCTTCTGCATATGTTTTTTCACGTGGCGGTGCCGGTAGGGGTGGCGGCGCTGTTCTTCCGCAAAGACTTCCGGCATTCCGCGCTGCGGATGCTGGCAGGCATTCTCATCGATATCGACCACCTCGCGGCCAGCCCCATCCTGGACCCCAGCCGGTGCAGCGTGGGCTACCACCTCCTGCATAGTTTCTGGCTGATTCCCGTTTATGTTACGCTTGCCCTCTACCCTAAAACACGGCTTATCGGACTTGGGCTGGTCATTCATATAGTGCTGGACACGGCTGAGTGCGTGCGGCATGCGCAACCCTTGCTGATGCTGGGTTAGGCTGACCCAATGGTGTAAGGCGGCGCGGGTACGTGCATAGCTCCTCCCGGGTATGGTGCTTCCCAGAAGAGTCGGAGGGCGTGGCCGTGCAACCTGTGCGGGCATATAGGCTGTATTCCTATACAGGGCGGTAGACGTTCCGGTGGGGCTGTTTGATTTTCAGGCTTGGGCACAAAAAATATCCTATATGCTTTTACCCACGTACGTTGAATTAAATTGTAGATAGATTATGAAAGAAACGGCACCAACTAAATCGATACTGGACATCCTGAAGGATCCGGATGAAGCGAGCAAATTGTTAAACAACCCAGGCAAGTACGGTCTTGATTTTTACAACGGGCTCTCAAACCAGAACAAGCAGTATATTGCGTTTGCGGCTGCAGCAGGGCTCGTGATATATGGCTTGTACCTGAACAGGCAAAAGGTGTAAGCAATCTGATGCCATTTTCCCGTGCAGCAGCCAGGCAAGTCGCTTTAGGCGGGCTGCTTGTGCCTGACCTGCAGGCATAACAACAAGCTCCATTGTCCCGGGTAGGGGAGATGGAGCTTGTTGTGCATATAGGTAAAGCCAAAATCCACGTCCCGCTTGAGGCCCAACGGCAACACCGCTCCGGCAAGTAGCCTCGCTTTATATACCGGGACTTCTCAGGAAGGGAGGCGGGTGCAATGGAATTTTCTTATATTTGAGCAGACCAGTGCCTGACGCCAGCCCGGATCAACTGCACCGGTATATAGCATTGTAGCACATATAGATTTGTGCAGAGAAAATCAGAGCGAAGGCATTGCCAGCTTGTAGTAATATTTATGTTCTTTAATACGTTCTGCAAGAATCAGGGGAATGTTTGGGCGGCAGTCGGTGAGCGCGAAACCACGCATGGCAGCAGTAACACCAAAACGCATCTATAACCTAATATAACCCTAAGCCTGTTTTCAAAGTAATTGCGGAACAGCTAAACCCCGAAAATGCATGCCTGTAACCAAGTTTGCCAGTAGCATCTACATGCTGCTGCTTTGCATGACCCTCCTCTTAACGGGCTGTTTCAAAAAGCAGTCCGGCGACGAAGAAACAGCCCCCGGAGCTGCCACGCCCTCACAAAAAGACAAACCCGCAGCCAGTGCATCTCCGGCAGAAACAACCGCCCCCGAAAAGGTGGACGTGAACGTGTACCTCGAAATATCCAACGGCATGAAAGGCTTTATGCCGCAGGCCACGGCGGGGAAAGAAGCCACTACGTTCCAGGACAAGGTGCTGAATCTGCTTTCGGAGGTGCAGGACGGCCGCTACGTATCGGACAAAGGCTTTTACCTGGCCAAGGAAGACCAGCAGAGCCGCCCAGTGCTCGACAGCGTATCGTACAATACGATGAAAAGTTATGTCGTGAGCGGCATTAAGGACGATGTGCGCGGCACGCCCCTTCCGGCTTTGCTGCAGACGGCCCTGCAGAACTCCATCGACCAAGGAGCCGTCTGCGTGATTATATCGGACTTTATCCACGGGCCCAGCGATCAGGGGCAGTTCATTTCGCTAGACGCAGATATGCGGAGCAGCCTGCGGGAAGCCGAGCACCAGGGGCTGGCCATCGCCATCCTGGCCAACACCTCCGAGTTCTTCGGCACCTACCACCCGGCGGTGAAGAAACCGGAAGTCAGGAGAACGCTGAACGGCGAGGAGATACCGTTTTATATATGGGTTATCGGCCCGCAGCAGGAAGTACAGGTGGTGACGAACAGGGTGCTGCGCAACCTGCCGCCGCAGCAGGCCTATTTCGGCTTCGAATATGAGAGCATTCCCTATTCCGCCTTGCTCAAAGAAAAGGAATTCAGCCCAAGCGGCATCGTTTATTGCAGCAGCAGCAACGCCGACCCCTGCACCTCAGTAAACCTGCAGCCGGAGGAGGATCAGCCCGTAGAATTTACTGTAGGGTTGGATCTGAGCAATTTGCCGATGGCGATGCAGCAGGTGGATTATCTGAAGCGCAACCTGAAAATCGGCAGCAAGGGCAGCCGGGCGAGTCTGGTGTCGGTGACGGCGGCGGACGAAAGCATCAAAGCAACCCCCGACCTGGCCAGGTACACCCATTTTGTGCGGGTGCAGGTGCCGCAGCTTACGGCCAATGCCGGAACCATATCCGTGCAACTGCCGCACGTATACCCCACCTGGATAGACAACTGGGCAACCGACAATGACAACAACCCGGTGGCGAACCCGAAAAAAACGTACCAGTTAGACAAAATAGTAGACGGCGTTCAGGCCCTGTACCGCGACCAGAGCGACTTCGTTTTTGAGGCAACCATCCAATTCAACAAAGCAGATTAGCACGTATGATACAACAGTTTTTCTCAGGACTCTACGAACTGGTTTTAGGCCGGCCCATCCCTGCAAATTTCACCAACGATTACCGCGAAGTCGTGTTCCCCAACACCGGGCTGATGCTCTTCATCATCACGTTGGCGATGGTGCTGGTGTATTATTATGTGCTCAACCGCATGATGAGCACCGGGTTGTACAAGCCGCGCCACTGGGTGATGTTCCTGGTACTGAACGCAATCATCGCCTTCATCATCCCCATCGCGCAGGTGACCGGCAACGACATCGAAACGCACTCCTATACCTATATGTTTGCTTTCGTGAACGTGATATACAGCCTCATCCTGTTCTTCATTTTCTCTATACTATTCAAAAGGGGCTCTGTGCAGGCATGGACCACCCCTATGAAATGGCCCAATAAAAAATAACTATGGCAAAGCTTTTTGTATTCGGAATCGGAGGCACCGGCTCCCGCGTGATCCGCTCGCTGGTCATGCTGATGGCGGCAGGTGCCAGGATTCAGAACTGTGATAAAATTGTGCCCATCATCATTGACCCGGACACGCAAAACGGCGACATGAACCGCACGGTGGAACTGCTCAAAACCTACAAGAACATCCACAATGCCCTGGGCCGCCGCGACGAAGGTTTCTTCCACACCGACATCAGCACCCTGTCCAGCATCGCCAATGACGGCAACGCCAAAATCCGCGACAGTTTTGTGTATGACTTCGGCGGCATCAACAAGCCTTTCAAAGACCACGTGGGTTACAACCAGCTCAACATCGAGAGCCAGGCGCTGATTGACCTGCTGTTTACGCCGGAGAACCTGAACAACAGCCTCGACGTGGGCTTCCGCGGCAGCCCGAACGTGGGCAGCGTGGTGCTGAACGAGATCATCGACTCGCCGGAGATGCGCTTTTTTGCCTCTAACTTCCAGGCCGGTGACCGTATCTTCTTTGTCAGTTCGATTTTCGGTGGAACGGGCGCCGCCGGTTTCCCGCTGCTGCTCAAGAACTTCAAGGATTCCCGCACGGGCCTGCCTAACGCCGCCAGCCTGAACAACGCGCTGACTGGCGCGATGGTGGTGTTGCCGTATTTCTCGCTGGAGCAGCCGGCAGCCGGCGTAGAGGCGGATTTTATCGACTCCAACACCTTCACCACCAAAGCCAAAGACGCGCTCTCATATTACCAGAACCACCTGACCGGGGTGAATGCGGTGTACTATATGGGCGACACACCGGACAAGCCGATGGAGAACAACCCCGGCCGCGCCAGCCAGAAAAACGACGCGCATCTGGTGGAGTTGCTGAGCGCGCTGGCGATTGTGGACTTCATGGACTACTCCGACAATGAGCTCTCTGGCAACGAAATATACCATGAGTATGGCCTGCGCGAGGACGTGAGCAATGTACAGTTCTCGCACCTGGACAACGAAACGAGAGACCGCATAGCCAAGCAGTTCATCCGTTTCCATTATTTTGAGCGCTATTATACCACACACCTGCCGGGAGATTCGCAGGCGGCGTATGCCAAAGGCGTGGACCTGACGAGCGCCATCCGCAACGAGCCCGTGTTCAAGGAACTTAACAAGTTTCTGACAAACCCGGAGTACGGCTACCAGGCGTGGCTGCGCGAACTGGGCCGCAACGAGCGGACCTTCGATGCGCTCAACCTGAACGAGACGGACTTCAACCGCATGGTCTCCGATAAATACATTGAAACCGGCTTCCTGAACAAAGGCATCCACCAGGGCGCCTTCGTAAAAGAACTCAACAGAGCTTCGGAGTCCATATCAGACCGGGACGCTTTCAGGGCAACCATCAAAGCCTTTGAAACCGCTACCGGCACGCTGGTAGAGGAGAAGCTGAAGTATAGTTAATGCCATGCTTTGTATCACACACTTAGTGTCATACGCTTATAACTTCCTTTTGTCATCCTGAAAGGATCTTGTGGGCATGAAGCAAAAGCTGCAGCTATGAGAAGCCACAACTACTTCGTCTACATCACCATCAATCCAATAAAACGGTGCTGTATGTAGGGGTGACAAACGATTTGCAAAGCAGGATAGAGCAGCACAAGGCAAACCGTGGAAACCGGGAAATATTTGCTGGCCGATACTACTGCTATAAGTTGCTTTTCTTTGAACGCTATACCTATGTGCAACATGCTATTGAGCGGGAGAAAGAGCTGAAGCTTATGAAAAGAGATGACAAACTGCAATTAATAAAAGCAGAGAATCCTAATCTGATGTTTTTGGCAGGCGTCACTGGTTCTTGCCCACAAGATCCTTTCAGGATGACAAATTGGGAGCAGGTGTTTTGAAAGAAAGTCACAGCAAAACTACTACTTTAGCAAACATTACCTTAACAAAATATAACGAACATGCCGAAAGTACTTCGTCTTCATAAAACCGGATCTAACGTGGAAGGCTGGGCGAAAACCAGCCAGATCACCAGCACCGAGATCAAAGATATAACCGATGGCGCCGGTGGCCGTGCCCTGAAGATCAACGCTTCCATCCCAACGCCATTTGCCAGGATGCACCTGCTCGAGACCGCCTTTGATTTTGTGAAGCGCGGTGTGGCGGGCTCCAACAACAGCATCTACCACCGGTTCGTCACCCACTTCTGGGATCTGTGGGAATTGCTTTACAACCACCAGAGCTACGCGCAGGCGGGCAACAAGATCATCATCCGCCGCTGGAACAAGCACCAGCAACTGAGCGCCATGCAGGCCAACCCGAACACGAGCCTGCTGGGCCGCACGCTCGAACTGTTCATGAATGACAGCCGCTTTCAGGGCGTTGAAGACATCTTCCTGATTTTCTTCGAATCCACGACCAGTCGCGGCGACCGGCACATGCAGCTCATCGGCGGCACTTCGCCGTTGACCTTCCTTTTTGTGGCGCCGAACGTGCAGCCGCTGAGTCTGAACCGGGCGCAGAACATCGGTACGTACTTCGACCACCATTATGTGGCGCTGGAAGACAGGGAGCAGGATTTCAGGGAGTATGTACACAAGCTTTTCGTGTCGAACTCTGCGATGATTCAGGCGTTTCCGGCGGTATATAACGCCCTGGACGAGCACCTGCTGCGCAAAATTAATATGGCAGGGGCGGTAGGCCAGGGAGCCATTGCCTCAGAATACCTGCAACTGGTGGATTTTCAGCAGAACCCGGTGCATGTGGGCCATATCAACTTTCTGGTGAAAAAGGATCAGACTGCCGTGACCAGCAGCGATCTGTTCATCCGCCCGACCCACACCGGCTTTGCTGGCGAGCGACCGATTGTGCTGAAGCCCGAACTGCGGCTGGCACCAGATGTGAAGTACGTCAACAACCTCGCCTGGCCCACAAATACCATAGTAGGTTATGCCGATGAAAAACCTTTGGAGAACCGTTCGCTGCCGGGTGTCGGGTTCAACTATCCATACCTGACGATAAACGACCTGCTGCAGGAAACGCTGGTGCAGGTGCCTTACGAGGTAAACACCGACCGTTTCTACAGTGGCACAGTGGTGTATCAGCCGGGTGTCACGGATAAATCCTTCAATTACCTGCTGCCGATCACGAGCCTGTACTTCGAGTTTTTCACGCCACAGGATCTGGCAAACCACCTGACCTTTTATATCGATATAAATCATGTGCGGGTGACGCTGAGTGTGCCGACGGAGAAAGGAAACGTGGTATATGAGCGCAGCTATTACGATAACCCGCTCAACTCGAAAGATGCTCATGGCAACGTGATTCCGGAGAAAGGCCGCATTGTGAAATCAAAGATCGGGCTGGGAGTTTTCCCGTTCTACAAGTTCACCGACGCGGTGCAGTACAATGATTTCTATAAGGTGATGCTAGTGGACGAGGACATCGATCCGCTGCTGGTGAACAGGAACCACTCGCTCGCCTTCTTTGCAGGGGGCAGGCAACTGGAGGCAGGCGGCGGTATCATCTCAGCCACGGCGCACCGCAGAACCAAAAAGAGCAACAGCAGCGCCGGCAGCACTTACTACGAGATCCGCGGCACACACTTCGACTTTGCGGAGTTTACGCATGCAGGGGTAGATTTTTCCGGGAAGGCGCTCATCGTGCCGAAGTACCAGGAAGTGCAGCAGGGTATTCTCAACTTCACGTTTGCCATCGACTTCGGAACCTCGAACACGCACATCGCCTATACCTCTGGCGCTAACCAGCCGCCGCGCGAGTTCACCATCACCGCCAACGATCAGCAACTGGTGATGCTGAACAAACCATCCGACGATCCGGCTCTGACTGATTACCAGCGATTCCATAAGCGCGGCTTCGGCAGGTTGTTTGCCGTGGAAACCTTACTGAAGCGCGAGTTTATACCGTTGATCATCGGCTCCGGCGGTTCCTTGTATAACTTCCCGACCCGCACGGCTACCTGCGAGGCAATCGACTTTGAGAACCAGATCACGAACCTGTTCGGCAACATCAACATCGGTTTCTCCATCAACACCGAAGGCACTCACCAGGACCAGTACAAGCAAACGTACCATACCGACCTGAAGTGGAGCGAGACGATGACCAATGCGGGCAAGCGCCGCATCGAAGCGTTCTTCACTGAAATTATGCTCCTGATCAAAAACAAAGTGGTGCTGAACCACGGAAACGTGGCCGGTACGAAGGTGGTGTGGTTTGCCCCGCTTAGTTTTGATGAGTACTCGCGCAACATGTTCCAGAACGTGTGGGACGGGGTATATAACGCTGTGTTTAAGAACGGCAGAAACACCGTGTGCATCACGGAGTCCGTGGCGCCATTTTACTTCCTCTCCAGAACGGGAGCTGTGGTGCCCAGCCAGGACGAGAACCTGATAAACGTGGACATCGGCGGCGGCACGACCGATGTGCTGCTGTTCACGAACCGCAGGCCCTCCCACAGCTCTTCCTTCCGCTTTGCTGGCAACGACTTGTGGGGCGATGGCTTCGCCACCGTGAAGACCAAAAAAGACAATGGCCTGCTACAGTACGGCGTGGACCACGTGTTGCGTATCCCGCTGACGGAGGAGGGACGCGAGTACCGCAAGTTCCTGGAGACGGCGCTGGACAACCCGGATTTCAACTCGGCGGATATCAGCAGCCTGCTGTTCAACTACGACAAAGAACTGAACTACAGCTCGCAGCTTTTGCAGGCGCGCCAGCTGCGGTTGATGTTTTACCTGCACTTCGGGGCGCTGATGTATCACCTGGCGCAACTGGTGCAGCAGCTGGATGTGAAAGTGCCGCGCTATATCTCCTTCAGCGGACGCGGCAGTTTATATATAAAGCTGCTGAGCGCCGGCAACAACCTCTCGAATGTGGAGCGCTATGCAAAAGCGATTTTCCTGAAAGTGACAGGGCAGGAGCCACCGGCTAATTTCAAACTGGTGCTGGTGGACAATCCGAAGCAGGTAACAGCCAATGGCGGCGCGATGGCTTTGGAGGGAACGGACCTGAACGACCTGACCAACATTCCGATCATGAAGCCGACGGGATCTGCGAACATGGCGGATGCACTGACTCCGGTAACGAAAACCCAGATAACAGGGGAACTGCGCCAGGAAGTGATGGACAACGTGATGAACTGCCTGCAACTGCTGCTCGACGATCCGGACATCTCTCCGCTGATGCGCTCGATGGGCGTGGAGGTAGACACGAAGCGTGTGCTCGACTATATGCGCGCCAACCTGCAGGACAGCTACACCATGGTGCTGGAAGATACCGTACGCGGCCTGACCGACCGGGAGCAGCTGCACGAGACGATGTTCTTCATGCCACTGAAACAATCGCTATATTTGCTGTCGAAGGAACTGTACAGGCAGCAGTCGCAGGTGAGTGCGATGTCTTGAGTTATATAGCCAGAAAGTCAGCAAGTGGATTTTCGATGGTTCGGATTTATCCCCCAGCCCCTCCTGGGGGTGTAGGGGTGGTTGGACCCGGTAAAGAGAATCTTTTTATATATAGCAAGAGCCTTCAAAATCATATATACCACATACCTCGGCCACCTGACCGAATAATTTCAGGCCTTAATTTCATATACAAGCACAAACAGCACGAACACATGGATTATATAGCAATAATAGTAAGTCTGGTGGCAGTGGTAGGAGCGGGGTTTGCCTTCCTGAGAGCCAACAGCTCGCATCATATCTTAGGAAAGCGAATAGAAACGCTGAAGGAGAAGAACAACCTGATGGAGGCCCGGCTCCGGAAACTGGAGGGCAACGCTGGCAGGGGGAACAGACCAGCGAATGAAGCAAGCGAGTCCGGGCGCAGGAACCAGCCACGGCAGGAGCAGCAAAACGAGCCGAACCCACGCAACCAGCAGCGCCAGGAGCAGCAGAATGAGTCAAGGCAGAACGAGCCACGCCAGAAGCAGCCGAGGCAGGAGCAGCAGGAGCGGCGGCAAAAACAACGCGAGCGGCAGCCACAACCCCTGCAACAGGATGCAACAGCAGCCTCCTTATCACTCCCCGACGAGGAAGCGGCGCAACAACCGCAGCAGCCGAGACGGAAGAAGGAGAACCGCCGCCGCAACGAGCCCAGAGAAAGAGCGAGCTATGGCGAGTTAGAAAGAGGAGAGGAACAGACGCCAGCCCAGAGGCCCGTTAAACTGGAAATTGCGGGAGGTGATTTGCTGGACGAGCTAGAGCAGCAGTCCGGAAATGCAAGCCCAATTACAGCACCGGAAGAGGCCACCTACTCAGGTAAAAAATACGCCATCATCCCGGAGGACGGCGTGATACGGCTGCACCAGTTGCAGCAGCAGCCCGACTCTGACAGCTATATAGAAGTGGATGCCCCGGCGGATGGCGGCAACAGCACGCATTACCGCTTTAACCTGGCAGGAAACCATGCTTTTGTGATCGCGCAGGGCATCGACCGCCTGGAGAATGCCTTTGATTTCGAAAAGCCGTCGAACCGCGTGGTAAACAAAGTAGTGCAGCAGCAGGACGGCCTACTCACTAAGGTAAACAACGGCTGGAAGATAGTCGAGAAGGCCAGAATAGATTTCAGATAAAACGCGCTGATGGAAGGCATATTTATTTTTGAGGCGCTTTTAGTACTGGCGATACTTGGTTACCAGTTTTATATATACCGGAACACCAGGGCCAAAATTGAGCTGATCAAAAATCTTTTCCCTTCCGAAGAGCAGCTTTCAGTCACGGAGCACCTGCTTGATAATTCCCCGAAAGCCGCCGCCAAAGCTGGTTCCACGGATCAGCTTTGGGAGTCGTTGCTGGCGGGCAGGCCTTTCCGGGAGTATATGCCCTCCAACCCGGTGGTAAAACGCATTGTCTCCACCGAGAACGACATCCTGCACATTGAGGCAAAGGGCGGGGCCGTGCCAGCCTACTCGGTAGCCAAAGACAAATTTGAGCGACTGGTTAGCGGCAACAACATCTACCTGATGGAAGGCGATCCGGACGCGCTTGTAAGCACGGTGGCTTCGGGTGGTAAAGGAACAGCGACGATTGATCTGATAGAAGCCCGGAACCCATCCGAGACCTTCAGCAAGATCATCCGGAACACCAACGAGTACCTGAAGCGCAACAAAGGCGCGGCAGCGGATTTTGATATCCTGAAAGATGTGTCGGAGCGCTACTCCGAAGCCCTGGATGCGGAAGTGCAGTCGACGGTGGCCACGCCGCTATATATAGGTTTGCTGGGAACGTTCTCCGGGGTGATTATAGGTTTGTCGAGCCTGATCTGGTCCGGCCTTGGTGCGGAGGAAGCAGCAGGTTCGTTCATCACGGACCAGAACATCCCGTCCTTCCTGTTCGGCGTGATGATCGCCATGGCGGGCAGCTTCTGCGGACTGCTGCTGACGCTGCTGGGGAACAATGCCCTGAAAGACGCCCGCAGCACCCGTGACAGGCTGCAGAACGAATACTACACCTTCCTGCAAACGCACCTGCTGCCCAAACTCAACTCCGATATGGCTGCCAGTCTGGGCAACCTGAAGTCGGTGCTGGATTCCTTCAACAAAGATTTTCTGGACAAAATCCTCGGTTTCCGGCCCATTGTGGACACGCTCACCGAGAACATCAGTACGCAAAAGGAGTTTATCGAGAAGCTGGACAAGATAGGCTTCACGCAGATGGCTAATGCTAATCTGCAGGTCTTCGACAAGATGAAGGAAAGCGAGCAGCTGTTCAAAAACTTCATGCAGTACCAGGTGGCGCTGAACGAGTCGGTGCGGAAAGGGGCGGAGCTGACGCATACCATCAGCAATGTGCTCAATCGGCTGAACGGCCTGCAGGAGGGCTTTGACAAGGTGCCCGGCTATCTGCAGAAGCACGACGAGTCGATTCAGCGGCAGGTGAATTTCTTCGGGCAGCACGAGCGCGAACTGCAGGACATCGGTTCGCGGGTGGAGCAGTATTTCGATAAGGCCGCCCTGCGGTTAACGGATTTAATGGAAGCGCGGCTGCAGCACCAGGAGCGCGATGCGCAGAATGCTTATGAGAAATGGCAGGAGCATTTCCGGACCCTGAACGAAGACAATATCTACCAGCGCATCCTGGATTATATGCAGCCCTTCCAGAACCTGAGCCAGCAGCAGGAAAACATGAACGGCGCGCAGCGGCAACTGGCGGGCGAGATAAGGCAGACAAACGAGCGTCTGCTACAGAAGATAGAAGCCGACACCGCTATTCAGCAGCAATTGCTACAGCAACTCCAGGCCCTGAACGCCAACATGGTCCGGAGCATGGAGCCGGGGCCGATAAAGGCGGCGTTTGACAAGCTATTTGGCAGTGGCGGGAACCACAGGAGGTAGAAATGAGCAAGGAGAGCAGAGATTTTTTCTGGCCCAGCTACGTTGATTTGATGACAGTGCTGTTCCTGGTGATGCTGGTCCTGTTTGTGCTGAGCTTTAAAATGTTCCAGGGCAAGGACCGTGAAAATCGCGAAAACATTGCCCGGCTGCAGGTAGAAGTGGCCGAGAAGCGCAAGCTGGATGAGATAAAAGCCGCCCTTGCCCGCCTCGATGACGAATATTTCCAGTACAACGAGAAGTATAAGCGGCACGAGCTGCTGGTAGATGTGCTGTTTGAGCAAAGCAGCGCCATGATACCGGAGCGTTCGCGCGCGCCTCTCCGCAAAGCCGGACAGAACCTGAGCCAGGTCATCAATTCCATCGAAGACAAAGACGTGAAATACCTGATTGTGATAGATGGCCGCGCCGCCAGCTTCCCTAAAGGCGATCCCCGCAACATCACGCAGCGCGAATATGCCCTGGAACTGAGTTATCAGCGGGCGCTGGCCCTGTTGAAGTTCTGGCGGAATGCGGGCATCCAGTTTCCCGAAGACCAGGTAGAGATAATTGCAGCCGGGAGCGGCTTTGAGGGCGCAGGCCGCAAAGGCGATATCCGCGACCGCCGGTTCGTGATCCAAATTCTGCCGAAGGTGGGCACACTGGAAGCTGGTGAGGAGGAATAAGATCCAGTGGTCAGAAACTATAAATGATAAATTTATAGTAACCGAAAAGCCCTATTTCTCACCTGTTGTAGTGGCGCTCCCCGAAGATGCCGCTGCCCACCCGGATCATGGTGCTGCCTTCCGCCACGGCCAGTTGCCAGTCAGAGGTCATCCCCATGGAGATTTCCCGGAAGCTGTCTTTGGCAACGAAAAAGGTGTCTTTCAGTTGCTGAAAGCACTGGCGCAGGTACCGGAACTCCTGGCGCAGTTTTTCTTCATCATCCGTGTTGGTGGCAATGCCCATTACGCCCGTGATACTGACATAGTTCATCTGGCGGTATTCCTCCGACTGCAGCAGTGCCACGGCCTCCTCGTAACTCATCCCAAATTTGGTTTCTTCATCCGCAATCGAGATTTGCAGCATGCAGTTAATAGGCAGGGTGCGGCCAAACATCTCAGCGCGCCTGTTTATCTCCCGCAGCAGCTTCAGGCTGTCCACCGATTGAATGGTGTCGATAAACTGTGCTATGTACTTTACCTTGTTTGTCTGCAGGTGGCCGATGAGGTGCCAGGCAATGTCGTGGGGGAGCTGGTCGCGCTTTTCTACCAGTTCCTGCACTTTGTTCTCTCCGAAGAGGCGATGGCCAGCGTCATATGCTTCTCTAACTTTTTCCGCAGGATGGGTTTTGGACACAGCCACCAGCCGGCAGGGCGTGTTCCGCAGTTGCTCGTCGAAGTAAAGGATGTTTTCAGCTATTGACATTTCTTTATTTTTTGACAGTTATATATACGTATCACGACGTACGTATCAAGTATCACGATTGGAGGTAGTGTTTATATATAAGTACACTATATAAACTAACGAAGCAAGAGCATCGTGCTACGTGATACGCAATACGTGCTACGCGTTATTCAATCCTCCAGCACGTTGGTGATAAAGGTGTTTTTGAGAAGCATCCAGCAAAGGAGCAGCAGCAGCGCCCATTTCAGGTACACCTGGTAATAATCCTGGGTGTCGCGGAAGCGCTTCTCCGTTATCTCGGTTTTCTCCAGCCGGTTGATGTTCCGGAAGATTTCCTGCAGGGCATCTTTGCTGTCGGCCCTGAAGAAGCTCCCTTCGCCCACCGTCGCGATTTTACGCAGCGTGGTTTCGTCCAGCTGTGTCTCCACCAGCAGCGTTTTGCCTGTTTCCTCCTCCGTGTAGGTCACTTTTCCGTCTTTACCGATCCCGATGGTATATAGTTTTATGCCATAGGCGTAGGCCAGTTGGGCGGCCAGTTCGGGGTCCAGGCTGCCGGCAGTGTTCTCGCCGTCGCTGATCAGGATGATGACTTTGCTTTTGGCCTCCGTGTCGCGCATCCGGTTGATGGCTACGGCCAGGGCACTGCCAATTGCCGTGCCCTCGTTTTCGATCATCTTAAAACCGATGGAGTTAATGTTGTCGCGCAGCAGTTCGTAGTCAGTGGTGAGGGGGGAGAGGGAGTAGGCATCGCCTGCAAACACGACTATGCCAATGCGGTCCTGCACGCGGCCACCGATAAAGTTGAGCGCCACCTCTTTGGCCGCTGTCAGCCGGTCCGGCTTTATATCCTGCAGCTCCATGGAGCCCGACACATCCAGCGCGAGCACAATGTCGATGCCTTCCGCGGTTTGCTCCACCTGCTCGTTTACGCGCTGCGGGCGGGCCAGCGCCACCACTACCAGCATCATGAACAGGATAAAGACCAGGTTGGGGATATGGCGCAGCACACTGCTCCACTGCCAGCGAACCTTACCCTCAAACATGGCCAGGTCAAGCTTGTTGCGCGTGTTCAGGGTAAACAGCCACTTCAGCAGAAACAGCAGGGGCACCACAGGCAGTATATACAGCACCAGCGGGTACACCCACTCAAACGAGCGCAGGGTGCCGTAGCTGAACCATTCCAGGCTGAGCCAGTCCCAGGAGTTATCGGGTATTCTTAGCATTCCGGATGATTTCGCGTTGTGTCTTGTGGCGACTCTTGGCAAAGCGGCGCAGCATGCCCAGCGCCAGGTTCGTCTCGCCTTCCGCCTCCGTCTGCAGGTTGCCATATATGGCCTTATCGCAGATGCGTAGGGCGGTGTTCACTTCCTCGTCGTTCTCATAAAACTCCACTATCTCTTTGGTAGTAAAAGAGTTGATGGCGCTTTTCTCCAGTTTGGTCAGGTAGTTCTTCCAGAGCGAAACAGCCTTCTCCAGGCTCTGCGGCGATCCCGTTTTCTTGAAGCGGTCTTCGTGCGAGTTATAGCGGGAGGCAAAATATACATGGTCTTTGCGCAGGCGGTAGAGCCGGTATTTGCTCTGGATGGCCTGCCCGAAGATGAGCCAGACCAACGCCAGGAAAAGCGCCGTTGCCGTAATCCACAGGATCAGCAGGGGCCAGTTAAAGCGCTCTTCCACAGCGGCCAGTGTCGTTTCTTCCCGCACGGGCAGCGGCTCCCGCACCTCTGTCACCAGTTGCGCCACCACCACGGTGTCTGCCGCGGCGAATACCGTCTGCGTGTCGCGCTGCCCCAGCACGTAGATGGGGAGTGCCAGTTGTTGCAAGGGGGCTGTCTCAAAAGTGCGCAGGGTATATATGGCGCTGTCGGTGCTGATGCCCGCTTTCGTGGAAGTCGGGAAATAGGCTTTGCGCACCAGTTCGAACGGAGCGAAGTCATATTGTTCCGAGGGCAGAATTACCTCCTGGGCCACAGGATGCCGATGCACCAGCGTGTACTGTAGCAACTCCCCGATTCTGGCGGTGTCGTGGGCAAAGGTGCCTTCCGGTTTTGGAATCTGCCCCCAGGCTAGGGCTGGCAGGAGGCACAGGAATAGGAACAGGATATGTTTACGCACTGTTTTTCGTGGACTTGTTTCTCAGCCGGAACAGGTTAACCAGTTGCGGCACGTAATCTTCGTTCGTCTCGATGGTCAGGTAGTTGGCCTGGTACTTCTGGCAGAGGCGCATCAGGTTCTCGCGGTTTTGCGCGTACTGCGCCAGGTAGCGTTGCCGGAACTCCTCTCCGGAAGTGTTCAGCCAGATGGTGCGGCCGGTCTCCTTGTCCAGCACGGGCACGATGCCCATCGGCGGCAGGTGATGCTCGCGCACATCCAGCATGTGCAGCACGATCAGGTCGTGGCGCTTGGCCAGCATCGCCAGTTCCTTTTCATAATTTATATCGATGAAGTCGGAGAGCAGCAAAATAATGCTGCGGCGCCTGATGATGTCCAGCGTCAGTTTGATACCGGCGGCCAGGTTGGTTTTCGCGGATTTGGGCTGCAACTCACTCAGCGCCTTGATGATGCTGTAGGCCTGCTGAATGCCTTTGGCCGGTTTGATGTATTTCTCTTTCTGGTCGGAGATGCAGATGATGCCGATCTGGCTCTGTTGCCGCGCCGCCGACAGGGCCAGCACCCCACATATCTCCTTGCCTACATCCAGCTTCTGCTGCGTCCCGGTGCCGATGGTTTGCGAGGCGCTCACGTCCAGCATCAGGAAAACCGACTGCTCTTTCTCCTCACGATAAGTCTTCACAAACGTGCCGTGCCCCTTTGCCGATACGTTCCAGTCGATAGAACGCACGTCGTCACCGTACTGGTATGCGCGCACGTCGTCAAACTCCAGGCCCGTGCCTTTAAAAACAGAGTGAAAGTCGCCCTGCATTTGCGTAGTGATGGCTTTTCGGATACGGATCTCGTATTTGCGTAGCTTCTTGACAAGCTCTTTCATGGGCTGCTGCCGTGCTGTGTAATTTTAAATTTATCACTTATTCTCGTAATTTACACCCGTGAATAGACTTTTCCGCCTGCTTTTTTGCCTCTGCCTGCTCGGCTGTCAGCAGCAGCCCGATGACCTGCCCGCCGACATGGTGCCCCAGCAAACAATGGTGCGCATTCTGGCCGACATCCACACCACGGAGGCGCTGATCGAACGCAATGTATCCTATCCCGACACGGCCCAGGTTATATATGCGGAGGAGCATGCCGAAATCCTGGAGAAGTACGGCGTGGAGCAGCGGGCATTCCGGGATACCTATAATTATTATCTCACGCACCTGGAGGAAATGGACAAGCTGTACGAGGTGGTGGTGGACACGCTCAGCGTGCGGGAGTCGCTGGCGGAGGCTGCGAAAGCCAAAGCGGACAGCGCAAATGCTGTTAAGCCAACAAAACGAATAGAGTAAACGCCACCACGTGTAGCTATATATCTTTTTATATACAGCTACACGTGGTGACGTTTACGCATGTATCTTGAGCTTGGCGAAACTCAGCAGCAGCGTCTTTTCACCTACTTCCTCGAAGTTGATGATGGCTTTGGTGCTGTTGCCCTGCGTGTCCATTTTCGCTACCACCCCAAAACCGAATTTCGGGTGCTCCACTTTCATGCCAGCCTCCAGTTTAGAGGTATCGCTTGCCTTGAAGTCGGCGGGCGGCGTATAGTTGCTGGCCACCTGCTTGCGTGGCGGTGCCGCCACCAGGCTGCTCTTGCGCTGCAGCACCCGGTCGAACACGTTGCCGCCGCCGCTGGCCCCGTTGTCGCCGTACTTGAAATTTATATACTTCGGATCTATCTCATCGAGGAAACGGCTCTTCTCGCAGGCCCGCAGGTTGCCCCACTGGTAGCGGCTGGTGGCGTAGGTGAGGTAAAGCTTCTTTTCGGCCCGCGTGATGGCCACGTAGAATAAACGGCGCTCCTCTTCCAGGTCGGCGCGGGAGTTCAGCATCATCTGGCTCGGGAACAGGTTTTCCTCCATCCCCACGATAAACACGTTCTTGAACTCCAGTCCTTTGGCTGAGTGAATCGTCATCAGCGTCACGAACTCCCCGTCGTCATCGGCCTTGGTGTCGGCGTCGGTGATGAGGGCGATGTCCTGCAGGAAGGCGGACAGGCTCTTGTCCTCTTTTTCCGGATCGTCCACATACTCCTTTATACCGTTCAGCAGCTCCTGGATGTTCTCGTAGCGGGCAAGGCCCTCCACCGTCTTATCCTGGTACAGATCATCCACAATACCAGAGTGCTTGGCCACGTGCTTGGCTACCTCAAAGGCGTCGCTTTGCTCGGCCATGCGGGCGAAGTCGCGGATCATCATGGAGAAATTCTCGATGGCGGTACCCACGCGGTTGCCCAGGAACTCCGTCGCGTTCATCACCACCTCCCACACGCTGTGGTTGGTGTCGTTGGCTGTCACGAAAAGCCGCTGCTCGGTTGTCTCGCCGATGCCCCGCTTTGGGTAATTGATGACGCGGCGCAGCGCCTGCTCGTCGTTCGGGTTCACCGTCAGGCGCAGGTAGGCAATCAGGTCTTTGATCTCTTTGCGCTGGTAAAAGGAGAGGCCGCCGATGATCTTGTACTTGATGTTCATGCGGCGCAGGGCCTCTTCCATGGCCCGCGACTGGGCATTGGTGCGGTACAGGATGGCGAAGTCGTCGTAGGAGAAGTGGTTGCCCATCTTCTCCTCAAAAATGGTGGTGGCCACCAGTTTGCCCTCCTCGTTGTCGGAGTTTGCCTTTATCACTTCAATCAGCGGGCCCTGCTCGTTGTCCGTGAACACCTCTTTGCGGAGCTGCGCCTGGTTGTTTTTGATGACGGAGTTAGCCGCATGCACGATGTTCTTGGTGGAGCGGTAGTTCTGCTCCAGCTTGAACACCTCCAGCTCCGGGTAGTCGCGCTCGAAGTTGAGGATGTTCTGGATATCGGCCCCGCGAAAGGCATATATGGACTGCGCATCGTCGCCTACCACCACGATGTTGCGGTTCTGCGCGGCCAGCTTGCGGGTGATGAGGTACTGCGAGTAGTTGGTATCCTGGTACTCGTCCACCATCACATATTTGAAAATGTGCTGGTACTTGTTCAGCGCATCGGGGTGGTCCTTGAAGAGCACGTTGGTCTGGAAGAGTAGATCGTCGAAGTCCATGGCGCCGGCCCGGAAGCAGCGGCTCTGGTACATCTCATATATCTTCCCGATTTTCGGGCGCATGGCCGCCTCGTCGTCGGCCTGGATGACCGCATCGTTGAGGTACTGCTTCACCGAGATCAGCTTGTTTTTGGCGGAGGAGATACGGCCCAGCACCACGTTCGGCTTGTAGAGCTTGTCGTCCAGGTTCATCTCCTTCACAATGTTGCGGATGAGCGTCCTGGAGTCGTCGGTGTCATATATGGTGAAGCTTTTCGGGTAGCCGATTTTCTCTGCCTCGGCACGCAGGATGCGGGAGAACACGGAGTGGAAGGTGCCCATCCAGATGTTCTTTGCCTCGTTTCCGATCACTTTCTCAATACGGTGGCGCATTTCCTTGGCCGCCTTGTTGGTGAAGGTGAGGGCCAGTATGTGGAAAGGGTCCACTCCCTGGCTGATGAGCTGGGCGATCCTGAAGGTGAGTACCCTTGTTTTGCCGGAGCCGGCGCCCGCAATAATCATGGCCGGTCCGTCCTTGTGCAGCACAGCCTTGCGTTGCGACTCGTTTAATAAACTTAAATGATCCATTTCTTCTCTTCCGCGTGCGTCTTTAAATCCATGCAATTTACGAATTCATATCCGTTTTCTGAACGGCCTCTCCATTTTGGCACGGCGCATGCAGTGTCATAGCAAAGATTGGCGTTACCAAGTGAACAGGAACAGGCGCGAAAGCGTTTAGTCGTGAGCCTGTATTTTACAGGAAGTGAGCAGCCTTGCTTCAGATTCATGCCGGAGCGCCGCATATTTTGCAGAACGGCTGCGTTTGTTTAATTTTGATCAGATACCCAAGTACTACCTCAACTCCCTTATATGAAGCATTTGCTACTGATTTTGCTACTCGGCGGTGCATGCCACCTGGCCTTTTCCCAGACCGCGCCGCACAAAACAACCGCCGACAGCGCCGCGAAGGCAGGCGTAACAGCAGCTGCCAAATCAGCGAACGCCCCTGCGCCTGTGGTGGTGACGAAAAGCATCTGGCGCACCCCGGCCATGGACGAGGCGATGGCCTATTACAAGGCGCTGCGCTTCCAGGGAGCCTATATGAAGTTCCGGGAGGCTATTGCGCAGGGCGACAAGGACGCTTATTATTTTATCGGCCGCATGCACCAGTTCCGGGAGCTGAAGTACGATTCGGTGCAGATTGACACGCTGCAGCAGGTGCAGGATGCCAGCCAGTACTTCTCCGCAAACAAAGACTCTGCGGCCTACTACTACCAGCTTGCCCTGGATGGCGGCAGCGTGCTGGGTCACCTGGGTATGGCCGAGACCATGATACTGCGCACGGAGAAAGACAGGCGTGAGTTTACACAGCACATGCACACCGCTGCCATGGAGATAAGGGAGAAGGCTGTGGCAGGGGACGCCTTTTGCAACCGGATCCTGGGCAGCATGTACTATACCGGTTTCGGGGCGATGGTGGACAAAGGGCTGGCCTTCAATTATCTGAGCCGGGCCGCTGCGGCCGGGGATGTGCAGTCCTATACCTCGCTGGCTAACCTGTACCTGAACGGCGAGGGCGTAGGCAAGGACTATGACAAAGCCGTGTACTGGCTTAAGAAAGGAGTGGATGCCGGGGAGCGCGAGGCGCTGTATACCCTGGCGCTGCTGTATGAGGAGGGCACGCTGGGCGCGGTAAAAGTGCAGGAGGCGCGCAAGTTGTACAGAAGCGCAGTGGAGAAGGGAAGCGTGAGCGCCTACGAGCAGCTCATCTATATAAACCAGACCGCTGACCAGAAGGTGGTGATCGCCTCCATCAGGCGCGACCCGGAGATGCTGAAGCGGGCCATCTCGGCGGGCGGCGACGTGAACACGCAGGCGGTGCCGGAAGAATATGAAGCCGACCTGCACGGGCGCACCCCGCTCATGCACACCATCTACGTGCCCCTGCGCCAGGAGGATTATGGAACTGAATATGAGCCCGAGGTGCGCTTTCAGACGGTGGGGCAGCTGCTCCGGAAGGGCGCCGACATAAACGCCCAGGACAATGATGGCAAGACGGCCCTGCATTACCTGGTGAGCTGCGTCAGGCTCAGGACGGAGCTTTACGAGATGGAGCAGGTACACCTGATCGACACCCTCATCCACCACGGCGCAAATCCCAATATACAGGATAACGAGGGCAACACGGTGCTGGCGCAGGCGCTGCAGGCCACCATCGGCCAGCACATCGGCATCATGGAGCTGGAGAGGCTGCTGCAGTACGGCGCGGACCCCAACATAAAGAACAAGGAGGGCAAGACGCCGCTGATGCTGGCCTGCGAGATAAACGCTAACTACGAAATCATTCTCGCCCTGCTGCAGGCGGGTGCTGATCCCAAACTGCTTGACAATGCCCAAAAGGCGGCCATCGACTACACCGACCACCGCAACGTGCAGAACATCCTGCTGGCCTCAGGCTCACCGGAGCGGCAGAAGTAAGATGTAACTGACATAGGCGGCAAGAGCCCCTATATATGGCCTCGATTATTAACGGCTATATATAGAACGGCCTTTATTCTGTCTGCTTCCCGGCAGTTTTTTAAACTATTATATGCTTACCTTTGTCTCCCTTTCGGACAGGTGCAGGAGGAAAGGTGCTGCATCCTCCGTTCCATATTTTTTACCAGAAAATGATAGTTTTACAGAATACGGTCATCAGCGATGACGTGCGCGAACAGTTCTTTGTCTGCAACCTGGAGAAGTGCAAGGGGGCCTGCTGTGTGGAGGGCGACCTTGGCGCTCCGCTGGAGGAGGAGGAACTGGCGATACTGCAGGAAAGCTACGAGCAGATAAAGCCCTATATGACGGGTGCCGGAAAGCAGGCGGTGGCCGAGCAGGGGTTATATATAAAAGACTGGGAAGGCGACTACTCCACGCCCACCATCAACAACCGCGAGTGCGCCTATGCCATATATGACGAGCACAAAACGCTGAAGTGCGCCATAGAGCAGGCCTACAACGACGGCAAAATCAGCTGGAAGAAACCCATCTCCTGCCATCTGTATCCCATCCGCGTCACCAAGTACGACGACTTTGATGCCCTGAACTACGACCGCTGGGGAATTTGCAGCGCCGCCTGCAGCTTTGGCCAGGACCTGGGCGTGCGGGTGTACCAGTTCCTGAAGGAGCCGCTCATCCGGAAGTACGGCGAAGGCTGGTACGCTGAGTTGGAAAAACTGGTGGAGGAGGAAAAAGCCACGCAACCGTAAGGCATCAAAATATATATAAATAGCCAGGAGTACAGCAAATGGCCGTAGCAGAGAACCTTCTGTGCCAGGGGTGAAAGCAATTTCTCAAGAAGGCAGGAGGTTCTCTTTTATATATGGCTTTCGCAATTATATAAATAGCCTGTACATGCCGAAAGCTTGTCCTCTAAGTTTCTGCTGTTCCTGAATTTTCCTGCCAGTCAATACTTTTCTTTCACGCTTCATGGGTCTTTAAGTCCAGTGCATACCCCAAAATAACCGTATTTTCTGTACAGACCACATTTTCACATCTATCAGGCCATTGCACCTGCCACGGGTCCTCTCATATAGCTATTTGCAAAACAAGCTGCCCCGGTCCCTGACCGAGGCTCGACTCCTACCGGGAACTCTCCTATAGAAGGTTGCAAAACCGCGGCAGCATACGTGTGCGGCCGCGGTTTTGCCTTCCTATTAAAATATTTTATAATATATCAATAATAATTATACTTATTCTGTTTGAATCAGTATAAGGTGGAAGTAGATGGTGTAATCTTTTATAGAGAAGCCATTATGCGCTCTTTAGCTCATATCTCCCCTCCATCACCCTTCTGCCAATTGGCGCTTTGCTACACCCGCACGTGCCAATTTTTAGCAACTCTAAAAGTCAGGCCACTGTCCGCGCTTCCCCACAAGTAAGCACATACATGCCATTGTCATTTTCTGCACACCTCAACAATTCATACATGAAAAGAAATTTAGCAGTTACTTCGCCTGGTGCATCATGCGCCCCAACTTACAGGCACAGCCGTGGGAAAGTCTCACGGGGTTTTGCGTTTTGCCTCTTCTTGCTGCCCTTCCTGCTTCAGCCAAAGCCTGCCACCGCTCAGGTCGACCACCCCGAATGGAGGTGGGCCAAACAGGCAGGCGGTTCGTCTTCCGACTACACCTGTGCTGTGGCTACTGGTGCTTCCGGGACGGTATATACTGCCGGGGCCTTCAGCGGCACCGCTGCGTTCGGTAGCACAAGCCTTGCAAGCAGTGGCGCAGAGGACGCCTATATAGCACACTATACTGCTGACGGAGATTTGCTGTGGGCCCACCAGGTAGGAGGACCAGCAGCTGACCGTGCCACTGCCATCGCGACGGATGGATCTTATAATGTATATATAGCTGGCACGTTCAGCGGCACCGCCGACTTTGGCGGCACGAGCCTGACAAGCAGCGGCGAAGCGGATGCCTTCATCGCCAAGTATGATGCGTCGGGCGCGTTGCTATGGGTGCGACAGGAGGGGGGAGAGCGCATCGACAGTGTGCTGGAGCTATCGCTTGATATAGCTGAAAATCTTTATCTGGCCGTTCGTTCCGCAAAGAGCAGCAGCGATGAGCCTCTGGAGCAGGTCTACCTATATAAATTCGGCTCTTCTGGAAGTTTACAATGGTCATCCAGCGCAGGCGGAGAAGGCGGCAATGTTACAGATGTTTCCTTTGATGCGGGCGGCAATACCTTCGTCGCAGGAGATTTCACCGGGACTATGGTGATTGGGGACCAGACTTTCCAAAGTCCAACCAATCCTTATAAGAATTACTCCGCTGTTTTTACGGCAAAGTTCAATCCGGATGGAAAGTTAGTATGGGCCAGGGAAGCGTTCGGCATGGAGAAGTACACCGAGAAAGGGTTTCCTGCCTCTGTTCAATCACCCCTAATAGCTACGGATAAAGCTGGAAACGTCTACATTTTCGGTATTTTTTTCAACGGTGTCCGGTTTGGTGATGTTATACTTGATGTTGGGTTTGATGGTGAAGTTCCAAGTGATGTATTTCTGGCCAAATATGATAATGCCGGTAATGCGGTATGGGCCAAGGGGGTTGCCAGATTAAATCAAGGCGTTGACATAGTAGAATTAATATCCAGTGCGGATGATAACCTCTACCTGGCCTATCACCCGCGGGGTTTCATGGCCCAGGACCCAACTGCCAATGTCAATAAATACGACACAGATGGAAACCTGATCTGGAAAATAGTAGAAGATGCCGATATTGACAACCCTACGCCCATCCATCAAATTGCCCTGGATGAAGACAGCCGTCTTTATATGACTTTCTCTTTTATCGGAGAAGTTTACATAACAGGCACAACCGGAACTGAGGAGAATTCGGTACTTATCACCAGCGACGATTTGTCGGACCGGTTTACTGCCATTTACAGCGCGGAGGGAGCGCCAGTATGGGTGCAGCAGGTAGGAACGAGTGCCATATCCGATGCTTCTAATGGCGTATATATGGCCGGCTCGTTCGAAAACACCGCCACTTTCGGAACTGCCACCCTGACCAGCAACGGTAGTACGGACGCTTTCTTGGCCAAAGTTGCTTTCACTGCCTTGGCTAACCCCTATTGCATTCCGGTTATGACCAGTGGTTGCGCGGAGGATAACTTTATTGCCTACTTTTCCTTTGCCGGTTTGTATTACAATGTGCTGGGGCAGGGATGTCAGAATAATAACAGCTACACCAATTTTACACCTTTTTTTGATTACTTCAACGACTCCGACTACACTTCCACTGTGAAGCAGGGGCAAAGCTACCCCATCAACCTGCGGTCGGAATCTGAAAATGGCGATATATCCAGGGAGCAGGCCTACGGCGTGTGGGTCGACTACAATGACGACAAGGATTTTGACGACCCCGGCGAATTTATATATAGTTCCCCCGGAGTCGGGGCAAATTTTTCGAGCACCATAACTATACCCGCTGATGCCGCCTCAGGTGTCAGGCGCCTGCGGGTAAGGAGCAGGCCGGAGGGTATATTCACTGCCTCCGAGTCCTGCGTGGCTGGCACCTACGGCGAGACCCAGGACTATACCTTTGCCATCGGATACTGTGCCTCCTTTGCGGCTGCAGGTTGCGGAAATTGTTCTTATATAGATAATTTCAGCCTCAACACCCTCGTCAACAACGGTTCAGGCTGTAACGGGAAGGCTGGCGGCTACATCAGCTATGAGCCCACCGGCACGCTTTCCACCACCGTTAAAAAAGGGGGGAGCTACAGCGTCAGCATCCAGTCCGGCCCTATGGCGCAAACATTTGGCGTTTGGATAGACTACAACAACGACATGGACTTCAGCGATGAAGGTGAGTTTGTGTATGGTTCCCCTGTTGTAGAAGGAGAGTATGACAACGATGGCGGAGGGTTTATATCCCCGTCTGCCAGTACAGATGCGTTCAATGGCACAGTAACTATACCTGCGCACGCTGTTACTGGGCCTGTGCGCATGCGGGTGCGGTCAAATAAATTCGATTTCTATGGTAATGAGGCCTGCGCTGAGTTTTTTCCGGATGATCCGACCGAGCAGGAGGACTCTTTCCTTTACGGAGAAACAGAAGATTACACCATCATGATAGAGGAGCCGGAGGTGGGCCCGCCCACGCTTGCTTCTTTCACACCCCAGCACGGGCTACCCGGAACAGCGGTGCAGCTGACCGGCACCGCCCTGGCAACCACACATGCAGTCCGGTTCAACGGTGTGGAGGCCGAGTTCACCGTCATCAGCGACACGCAACTGAAGGCTGTCGTTCCGGCCACGGCGACCACTGGCAGCATCACGGTCACCACTGCGGGCGGGGAGGCCACCAGCGGGACAGCGTTTGTCGTGCTGCAGCCTGGCATCTTTGTCTTTGCGCCGTGGTGGGGCCACGCAGGCTCCAAAGTCATCATCATCGGGCAAAACCTCTCTACCACCAAAGAGGTCCGCTTCAATGGCGTGGCAGCGAGCAGTTTCTCAGTATACAACGACTACCTGGTGCGGGCGACGGTGCCCGCCGGGGCAACTACCGGTAAAATCAACCTCCTGCTGCATGGCGGGGCAGAAGCCGTCAGCCCCTGGGACTTCCAGGTGCTCTGGAGACCATCAGCGCTCATAGCGTCTGAGGCATCAGCCGACAGCACCACGCTGGAAGTGCCAAACCAACCGCTGGCAGAGGAGGATCTTGTGGCTTATCCGAATCCGTTCAAAGGAGATGTCGTGATTGCTGCCACGCTTCGCGAGGCGGGCCCGGTGCAGTTGGTCATCTTCTCGGAGCTGGGCCAGAAAGTGCGGGAAGTCCGCTACGGCCAGCTCGGCGAGGGAAGGCATGAGCTGAAGTGGGACGGCAGAAACAGCCAGGGCGTGCCGGTGGCGCGGGGGCTTTACTTCTACCAGGTGGTGCTCGGCAACAGGCACCTGAGCGGCAAGCTGCTCAAGTCAGGCGGCAACTGACGGGCGCTGTATATAGAAAAAGCCCCGGCCATATATGGGTATATGGCCGGGGCTTTTTCGTGTTGCAGGCGGAACTTATAAATCCTTGAAATTAAAATTATCGAGGTAAGCGGTGGTGAAGTTACCGGCCTTGAAACCGGGGTCGTCCATCAGCTTCAGGTGGAAGGGGACCGTTGTCTTGATGCCCTCTATCATAAACTCGCTCAGCGCGCGCTTCATTTTCACCAGCGCCTCCTCGCGGGTCTGGGCGCTCACGATCAGCTTGGCAATCATCGAGTCATAGTTCGCCGGAATGGTATAGCCCGAGTACACGTGCGAATCGACCCGCACGCCGTGGCCACCCGGCATGTGCAGCGTGGTGATTTTTCCGGGGGAGGGGCGGAAGCCGTTCTTGGGGTCTTCGGCGTTGATGCGGCACTCGATGGCGTGCATCTTCGGGAAGTAGTTTTTCCCGGATATTTTCTCGCCCGCAGCCACTTTTATCTGCTCTTTTATCAGGTCGAAATCAATTACTTCCTCCGTGATTGGGTGCTCCACCTGTATGCGGGTGTTCATCTCCATAAAGTAGAAGTCACGGTTCTTGTCCACGAGGAACTCGATGGTGCCCACCCCTTCGTAGTTGATGGCTTTGGCGCCCGCAATGGCCGCCTTGCCCATTTTCTCGCGCAGCTTGTCGGTGATGAAGGGAGAGGGGGTTTCCTCCACCAGCTTCTGGTGGCGGCGCTGGATGGAGCAATCCCTTTCCGAGAGGTGCGCCACGTGGCCGTGCTGGTCGCCTATCAGCTGAATCTCGATGTGGCGGGGCTCCTCCACAAACTTCTCCAGGTAGATGCCGTCGTTTCCGAAAGCGGCTTTGGCCTCGGTGCGGGCATCGTTCCAGCCTTTCTCAAACTCGGCTTCGTTCCGGGCGATGCGCATACCCTTGCCGCCGCCGCCGGCTGTCGCCTTCAGGATAACCGGGTATTTGATCTTGGCCGCTATCTTCAGGCCCTCGTCCATCGATTTCAGCAGTCCCTCCGAGCCCGGAATGGTCGGCACACCGGCTTTTTTCATGGTGGCTTTCGCAGACGACTTGTCACCCATCTGGTTGATCATATCCGGGGTGGCCCCGATGAACTTGATGTGGTTCTCGGCGCAGATGCGGGAGAACTCGGCGTTCTCCGACAGGAAGCCGTATCCCGGGTGGATGGCGTCCGCGTTGGTGATCTCCGCAGCCGCGATGATGTTCGGGATGTTGAGGTACGACAGCGCGCTGGGAGGGGGCCCAATGCAGACAGCCTCGTCGGCAAAGCGCACGTGCAGGCTTTCCTTGTCGGCGGTGGAGTAAACGGCCACCGTCTTTATCCCCATCTCTTTGCACGTCCGGATAATGCGCAGGGCAATCTCGCCACGGTTGGCGATGAGTATCTTTTTGAACATATTTTTCAATTAGAAATTAGAAATCAGAAATTAAAAATAGCTGGGATGGGTTTTGACATCTATATCTCCCATCTTCTAATTTTTAATTTTTAATTTTTAATTATGATGGGTCTACCAGGAACAGCGGCTGGTCGTATTCAACCGGGTTGGCGTTGTCTACCAGCACCTTCACAATCCTGCCGGATACCTCTGCCTCAATCTCATTGAACAGCTTCATGGCTTCGATGATGCAGATGACCTGGCCCTTTTTCACCTCATCGCCCACGTTCACGAAGATGGGGCTTTCGGGGCTGGACGCCCTGTAGAAGGTACCGATCATCGGGGCCTTGAGGGCCACATACCTGCTGTCGTCGCTGGCGGCGGGAGCTGCCGCAGCAGGGGCCGGGGCAGCAGGGGCGGCAGACGGGGCAGGCAGGGGAGTGGCGGCCGGTGCGGGGGCCGGGGCCGCGCCGGAGTCCTTTACATACTTTACCTTCTGGTCCGGGTCGCGCTTAACCGATATTTTAAACTCTTCTGTCTCAATGTTTACTTTGTTCAGGCCGGATTTGGCGATGAAGTCGATGAGTTCCTGGATTTCTTTAGCTTTCATGTTTTATTTAACTCTCTCTGCGTATGAATAGGTACGGGTGTCTACTTTGATTTTTTCATCCTGGCCGATGAACAAAGGCACCTGAATGGTAGCACCCGTCTCCACTATGGCGGGTTTCGAGGCGTTGGTGGCGGTATCGCCTTTCAGCCCCGGCTCGGTATAGGTGATGGTCAGCTCCACAAAAGGAGGAATTTCGCAGGTAAGGGGCGTCTCCGTCTCCGCATGGAACAGAATCGTCACCTCCTGGCCCTCTTTCATCAAATCGGCAAAAGGCACCATGTGATCTTCCAGTGCAACCTGCTCAAACGTATTCATATCCATGAAGTTGTAGCCAAGGTCATCTTTGTATATAAACTGGTGGGGGCGCTGCTCCACACGGGCGGTGGTGATTTTGTGGCCGGCAGAGAAGGTATTGTCGAGTACCTTGCCGGTTTTGATGTTTCGGAGCTTCGTCCGAACAAAAGCAGGTCCTTTTCCGGGTTTCACGTGCTGGAAATCAATGACGACATAGAGGTCGTTGTTGTATTCCATGCACAATCCGTTTTTAATATCAGCGGTGGTTGCCATACTGGTAAACTCTTTTTTGCGTTGTGAATAGAGGGTAAAAGTAATTTTGTTTTTTTTGTCTTGCAATGTAAAGTTATACATTCTGCTGTAAATGTTGGCAAAGAAAACCAGAAGTGCCCCTCCGCCCCATCCTCCCGTGAATTTGGAGTACCGCAAAGGTTACTTTCCGGGTTGTGAAATCTGAAGGGTAGTTCCTCAATTGACTGTTTTGGCTGAGGACACCGGGCATCAAAAACCAATAAGGTTGACACATTAGGGCCTGAAGTATATAAGCGCCATATATAGCTGCTGTTCCGGGGCCAGCCAGGCAGAGAAAGCAGGTGGCTGCCGCGGCCATTAAAAACTGTAGTGGCCGGTTCTGCGTGTAACAGGTAAACCGCCAAGCCTGACCCGGAACCATGAAGAGTAAAACCATCCTGCTTAACAGCCGCCCGCACGGCGCGCCCAGCAAAGACAATTTTAAAATCACCGAAACAGAAGTGCCTGCCCTGCAGCCGGGAGAGGTGCTGCTGAAAGCGCTGTATATATCCGTAGACCCCTATATGCGGGGGCGCATGAGCGATGCCAGGTCCTATGCCGCACCGTACGAGGTAGGCAAGCCATTTATGGGCGGCGTAGTGGCCGAGGTGGTGGAGAGCAGGAACGGGCAACTGCAAAAAGGAGCAGTGGTGGTAGGCAGCCTGCCGTGGCAGCAGTACACGGTGCATACAGGCAAGGGACTGCACGCGGTAGATCCGGAGGTGGCGCCGCTGAGTTACCACCTGGGCATATTAGGGATGCCGGGCCAGACAGCCTACTTCGGCCTGCTGTATATAGGCCAGCCAAAAGAAGGCGAAACGATAGTGGTGTCGGGGGCGGCTGGCGCCGTGGGCACAGTGGTGGGCCAGATCGCGAAGCTGAAAGGCTGCCGCGTGGTGGGGATTGCCGGCTCCGACGAAAAAATCGACTATCTCAAAAACAAGCTTCACTTCGACGAAGCCATCAACTACAAAACTACTGGCGACATTAACAGGGCTGTGGCACAGGCCTGCCCCGATGGCGTGGATGTTTATTTCGACAACGTGGGCGGTGCCATCTCAGATGCCGTGCTGCTGTCGCTGAACAAGTTTGCGCGCATCGCCGTCTGTGGCCAGATCGCCTTTTATAACAACACCACTCCTCCCACAGGTCTGCGCGTGGAGCCCATCCTGCTCCGCAACAGCGCCCTGATGAAAGGATTTATCGTGAACGACTACGCCAGCGATTTCGGAACGGCCGCCCGGGAACTGGCATCCTGGCTGAAGGAAGGGAAACTGCAGTACCAGGAAACCATCAAGGAAGGCTTTGAACATATTCCGGAGGCTTTTCTGGGCCTTTTTACCGGCGAGAACACCGGCAAACTGCTCGTGAAAGTGGCTGAGCGGGAAGCATAGAAAATGTGCTCCGGCGGCCTGTTGTGGGCTTTCCTGTCTATCAACTCCTGCATAAATCAATCACAATATCCTTGGAATCTACTCGATTCCTGTATCATGTACTCTAAATTTGAGCGATAATAAATTCCTCTGCCTTGCCACCTGTGTCCTTTCAATATATGGCCTCATGCCGTAGCACGGCTGTGAGCAGACTGCATTTCATACTGTATATAAAACACCAATAAAGCATCCATGAACAATTTCACATTTTACAACCCTGTAAAAATACTTTTCGGCAAAGGGCAGATCAGCGCCATCGCCAAAGAGATACCTGCCGATGCCCGCGTGATGATGACCTACGGCGGGGGCAGCATCAAGAAGAATGGCGTATACGAGCAGGTGATGGCCGCCCTGCAAAACCATACGGTGCTTGAGTTCGGCAACATAGAGCCAAACCCGCACTACGAGACGCTGATGCAGGCCGTGGACATAGCCAAACGCCAGAAGATAGATTTTGTGCTGGCGGTGGGCGGGGGCTCCGTGATTGACGGCACCAAGTTCATTGTGGCGGCCATGGCCTACGAGGGAGAAGATCCCTGGGACCTGCTGGCAAAGCACGCGCCGGTTCAAGCTGCGGTGCCGTTCGGCACGGTGCTCACGCTGCCCGGCACAGGCTCTGAAATGAATGCCAGCGCCGTGATTACGCGGGTGGCCACGAAAGAGAAGTTCTCCTTTGGCAGCCCCCATACCTTCCCGAAATTCTCGGTGCTGGACCCGGAGACCACCTTCACCTTGCCGCCGCGGCAGATAAGCAACGGCGTGGTGGATGCTTTTACGCATGTGCTGGAGCAATACCTGACCTACCCCGTGAACGCGCCGCTGCAGGACCGGATGGCGGAGGCCGTATTGCTGACGCTGAGGGAGGAGGGACCCAAGGCGCTGCTGGCCCCGAAGAACTATGACGTGATGGCCAACATCATGTGGAGCGCAGCGATGGCCCTGAACGGCGTCATCAGGGTTGGCGTGCCCACCGACTGGGCCACGCATTATATCGGCCACGAACTGACAGCCCTGCACGGAATCGACCATGCGCGTACGCTCGCTGTGGTGCTACCCGCGCTGCTGCGCTACAAGAGCGGCACCAAAAAAGAGAAACTGCTGCAGTACGGCGAGCGCGTATGGGGTGTGAGCGCTGGTACAGAGGACGAACGGCTGGAGGCCACCCTGCAGGCCACTATTTCCTTTTTTGAGTCGATGGACATCAAAACCAAACTGACGGACTACGAAGTGGGGGAAGACACGATCAAAACTATCGTCGGGCGGTTAGAAGAGCGGGGCATGAAAAACCTCGGTGAGCGGGCCGACATACAGGTGACAGATGTGGAGAAGATTCTGGAAATGAGCCTGTAACGCTGCCCGTGCATATATAAAGCCGCCGCAGAAGCACTGCGGCGGCTTTATATATAACTGACATCGGTCATAAAGTAAAGAAATCTGGTACCCCTCTGAGTCAGGACATATATGGCGCAAGCGACCTAGCTGGTGAAGCCAACCCCACGGCCACCAGCCGCCTATATAGTTCATGCTTCCGTTTCGGAAATCTTTCGTCCGCCGTGAACTCATCAGTTTCAATCCGCAGTACAGCTTCGCTACCGCCAAGCTTATATATAAAAGCTGCCTGTATATAAATACCGGCCGGAGGCCCTGTGATAGTAGACACAGGCGAAGACACTCGCGCCATATATGCCATGCCTTCCAAGGTGGGAAAAGTGAAACTTGAATCAGGCAAAGCCCTTCAAGGATGGAGAAATGTAAATCCCGAAACTGGTACTCCTATCAGCTATGTTACCGGGAAGCACCAGGAACGGGGCAATTAGCAGGATTGAATTTTAAAGCGGGGGGAATTTCACCTGCGAGCTCTCCCTCACTGTCATAACTGCCTGAAGAATAATACAAAAGCTATTGTATATATAAATAAGTATATATACCAGGGGCGGGTTAACTTTATATTAATTTTTTATTCCGAAAGCTTGTGTTTGAGAATGCTTCCCTCTAAATTGCACTAAGCTATTTTGATAAAGAGAGATTCAGAACAGCAATGGATGGCCTTACAGGATTAAGAACCATCGTATTTTTACCAACAAAGCACCCGGACTTCACAACCTGACGATAAATTTAACCAATGATAGACATCATCAATCTCGTAGCGCTTTCCGGAATATTCAATATTTTATTTTTTTGGTACGCCTCCACCAAGATGAGCTCGAAATTGGACCCTGTGAAGACGCTGATTGTCTCGTTCATCTTTTCCATTCCGCTCAGCTTCCTGCTTATCGGGGTATATACCACCATGCTGATTTATGCTGCCAAAACCGGCTCCAGCGAGGACGCGATGTGGGAGTATATGGAGCAGGAAGAATTACAATAGCAACTGATTTGATTTAAACTCCCATAAACAAGGAAAGCCGCCTACACAGGCGGCTTTCCTTGTTTATGGGAGTTATGTTAATGGCTTCCGGCGCTGCTGCCCACATCCTGCCCGCCGTCCTGCACGTCGGCGCTGCCGCGGCTGCCGCTCTGCTGCGATGGAGCGCCGCCTACCTTGCCCTTCCGGATTTCCTCCTCAGTGGCCTCTTCCTGTCTTTTGCCGGTAGGGTGGATATTCGGTACGCTGTTTCCTTTGTTGATGGTCTTATTTAAGTTCTCGTCCTGCAGTTTGCCTTTGCTTTTATCGCTCTTGTTCATCTTCATAAATTTTAGTTAAAAACGCTGAGGGTTATGTATCCCTCTTTTAATGTAGTGGCCATATGGCTTTAAAACCAGCCGTTTTCGTGGCGGCCGCGCCGACTATTGTTCTCGCGGTATTGCCTCCGCTCCGGGTGGCGGCTCTCGTAGTGGCCGTGGTAGCTGCGGCGCTGGCCGGTCAGTGGGTCATATTGCCTGTTCCAGTCCGGGTCTGCGTTATAGTCCCCGTCGTATCCGTAGCTGAGGGAACCGGCCATGTTGCCGTAGTTGGCCCCGCCGCCGCTTCCGAAGTTGTCGGGGCGGTAGTCGGCGTCAAAATTGCCGGCGCCGGAAGAAGAGTGTTCCAGCCTTTCGCTTCTGCCGCCGAAGCGCACATTGTAGCCTCCGCTTGTCGGACGAAACTGCTCTTCGCGGATTCCGTAATCTCCGCCGCGGTACCCGGAGCGGCTGTCGCGGTTGTAGTCATCCTCTCCTGAATGTTCGCGTCCTGAATGTTCGCGCCGCTGGTCGCTGTTGTAGTTCCGGTTATAGTCGTTGTTGTAGTTGCGGTTATAATCCAGGTTGTAGTCTGTGCCGCGCCGGCTCCTGTCGCTGCGTCGGTCAAAACCGTCCCAGGTGGTCTCGTGGCGGTGGTCGCTGGTGGTGTCGAGGCGGTAGGCGCCGCGGTAGCTGTCCTCATCCACCTGGCGTCTGTGGCCGTGCGCGCGGTTCCTGTCGCTGTCGTAGCCCCGCCTGCTGTTCCATTCGTTTCTTTCCATAGTCGTCGTGGGTTTGGTGATATATCTCTTTAACGCTTGCGAAACGCCTGGGTTTTTCTACTCACGCCGCGGTGGCGCTAACCCATCGTGTGCTTGCTCCCGTAAAAAGAGAGAGTATGTTAAACCGCAACAGCTAAACCCGAGAAGCTATGAGAGACGAAAGAAGCGATAACCACAGCAGAAATTATGACGCAGCCAACAGCGACAGCGAGCCGCGCTGGCTGCATGGCCACCACCATGGGCAGAACTCCGACCGCGGCAACTATCCCCGCGACAGCCACTTTAACCGAGGCTACGGCGATAACTCCTTCAGCCAGTACGGCGACGACAGCAGCTTTAGCAGCAACGCCGACCAGCGCCAGATGAGCCCACAGGGTCGCTTTCGTGCGGGTGGGGCGCCCTACAGCGGCGACGATTATACCCGCGGGAACAGCAGCCCGGACAATCCTTACGGCATGACCTATTTCAGGGAAGACGGCCATAACTCTTCCCGCCACTACGACTCACGCGCCGACTACAGGGACCGGGACTATAGCGCCTTTGGAGATAACGGACATTCGCACAACAGGTATGGCATGGCTGATGAGCGTTTCGGCCACGAGGTGCGCCGCGGAGAGAACGAGGGCGGCTGGGCACGCGGCTCCCGCGGCGACTTTGAGTCGTACCGCCGATACGAGCAGGGCAACCGCATGTACGACGACGACTACAGCGCAGGCTTTGCAGGCCGCAACTACACGGACGGCGACACGCCACACTACGGCGAAGGCAGCCACTACAGCAGCATGGACCGCGGCCGGGAGGATAGCGGCCAGCACGGGGACCGCTACGACTACATGCGTGGCAGAGACAGGCGCTAGATGAACTGACAGGGAATGATGTATTGAACCGGAGGCGCTAGCGCCTCGATAAAAAAGCAAAATCATGAGAGAAGACAGAAATAGAAACTACGGCGACTATAGCCGCAGCTACCATGAACAGGAGGGCTATTCCCGTCAGGCCGGCCCTTACCATGGCCGAGAACATGCCCGTCTGGGAGATACCCAACACGAGCCCGGCGAGCATTACCGCCTGCAGCACAGCCGGGAGTATGGCCGCAGCGGAGGTCGGGAAGGGAATAGGAGAGACCGGTACAACGAAATGTATGACATCTCAAACTATTCCGACCATCCGAGGAGCTCAGACTACGGCCTGCCTTATGGCGCCGAGAACGACCTGGACACAGTAGACCGCTTCCCCTATAGTGAGGGGCCATATGCGCGGCGGCCGCGCCACTACACCTACAGCCAGGGCTATAATCCAAACTACGACAACCCGGAGGAAGGCGACCGTTACCGCGACTTCGACAGCCGGGGCAACCACGGCTTCCGCCACGAGTCGGGTTATGGGAACGAGGACACCTTCCGCGATTTCGGTAACGACCACTATGGCACCCGCGACCGGGACAACAACCGTTATTACGGTCACTTCGGTGGATATAACCGCTGAAGCAATTTATATATAGCGGCAGGCTAAAAAGCGCATCAGCAGCCAGCCGCATGAAGAAAGGCGGCAGCTATATATAGCTGCCGCCTTTCTTCATGTGGTAATCCAGCGTAAGTCCCTATCGCTTTGCGCTCTTACGTCCCTCTATATAGGTTATACATAATTTGATTCTCGCTAAAGTTTAGCGGCAGCGCAAATGTGGCTATATATGAGTTCATTATGTAAAGGCATGATCCAAAATATAAATTCGCAAGCTGTGAACTTGCCGCCATGTTTCACCGGTATAAGAACTCTAGATAGGGCCGCTGCTTCCATTTGAATGGCTGCACGTTTTTCCCTGTAAGTTAAGCCTCACATGGATGAGGTGGATTCAAGTCGTAAGAATGACAAATCAAGAAGAACAAAGGCTATATATGGCTCATGCTGTGTGGTTTATATTCTACTGCCTTCAGCTTTAAATTCAGCGACCTTCTTATATAGATTGCCCTGTTCGGCCATGGAAGACAGGTACAGCGCGTAGCGTGAAATGTTGTAATGGTTCGACAGGTCCAGGAGCAGGTCCGGGATGCCGTCGCGGTCCACGTCGCCAGCCCACAGCAACACATAGATGGAGTCCTTGAAGCGCTGGTCCTCCACCAGGGTTTGCTTAACCTGACGGCCATTCTTGCGCCCCGACACTCTCCAGCCATAATTTTTGTAGCTGTACTTCCCGGAGGCTTGTTCCACGCTGTCGCCGTAGGCTTCTATGGTATACTCCCTGCCATCAAAGGTATAGGTGAGTGCTTTGTTGGCGGGGAGGGTGGTAACATGAAAAGCCGCCGTGTCTACAGGGCCCGTTGTGGCACGGCGCAGCCCGGCTACAAAGAACAGGGCGTTTGTGTCAGCGGCCACCACTTCACGGCCCGAGAGCACATTGGCGCTGTCCAGCACGGGGTCTTTTACAGTGTTGATATGCAACTCCGCCGGGCGCAGTTCATATCCCTCCGCTGTACGGAAAACACCAAGCCAGTCCTCTTTTTCGGCGCCGCGCCATACTTCATTTTTATGGTAGGTTCCCTCCAGCAGAAGCTTTACCGGCGTTTCAGGCGCAGGCGCGAGTCCTGTCGTGTCTAAAGTAAGTGCTGCCTGCATGGGAGTGTCCGTGGCCGCTGGTGCGGCAGGCTCTTTCACGGAATCCTCCTGCACGACATGGTCGGTGGGGGCTGCCGGGGGAGTGGTCTCTGTGCTTTGGCGGCAGCCAAGCAGCAGGAGCAGGCTAAAAGGCAACAGCAGGCGGGGATATGGCATGTTTATCTTCAAAGGAGAAGTTTATGCAGGGAGTTCCGGCGTCTTTGAAAGGGAAAGGCTCGCAAAGCCAGAAGCATCATTTGGCCTGACAAACAGATAAGCAGGGTGACATGCTTTGTTTTAACAAAGATAAACCTGCACATGATGTTTTTTATATATGCTGATAACAAGCAGCATATACAGGCTATAAAAGCTTGTCTATTTTGTCGCGCAGGCCAGCCGAGGCTTCCACGAGCGGCAGGCGAACGCCGGGGGAGCAGATGCCGAACCTTTCCAGCAGCACCTTCACGCCAACGGGGTTTCCTTCCTCATACAGCAGCGGGTTCAGGTCCACGAAGCTGAGCAGCAGGTCCGCCGCCGCTTTAAAGTTGCCCTGAAGCGCCTCCTGCACCATGCTGCTGAACTTGGCAGGATAGGCGTTGGCGAGCACGGATATGGCCCCTTCGGCCCCGAAAGACATCATCGGCACGGCCATCATGTCGTCGCCACTCACCAGCATAAAGTTTTCCGGGCGGTGCCTCGCGATGAGCAGGCACTGCTCCAGGTTGCCGGATGCCTCTTTTATTCCGATGATGTTGTCGTGCAGGGCCAGTTTCAGGGTTGTGTCGGCTGTCATGTTGCTGCTTGTGCGGCCCGGCACGTTGTAGAGCATCACGGGCACCGGCGAGGCCTCTGCGATATGCAGGAAGTGCTGGTAGATGCCCTGCTGCGAAGGCTTGTTGTAGGCCGGGCTCACCGAGAGGAGGGCATCCACGCCATCAAAGTCTGTCGCGGCTATCGCTTCGATTACCTGCTGCGTGTTGTTGCCGCCGATGCCGAACATCAGGGGCACGCGCCCGTTCAGGTGCTGTTTCACGAAAGCCAGTATGGCCGTTTTCTCAGCGGCTGTGGTCGTGGGCGATTCGGCGGTGGTGCCGTTCACCACCAGATAGTTCACGTTTCCCTCCAGCACAAAATCCAGCAGTTTCTGCAGCGCGTCGTAGTCTACAGCCAGCTCTTTTGTGAACGGCGTTACCAGCGCCACACCCGTTCCTCTTAGTTTCTCTCTAATCATTGTATTCCATTCCGAACCACGAATTACGAATTATGATTTGATTTCTGCAAACAGGACCGCCAGAAACAGGACTGACGCACGCCCACAGCAGCATCGCCTAGAATCATCGCAGGATATCGATTAGCTGAAGTAAAGGTATGTAAGCCATTCAAATACAACGTATAACACGCAATTCGTAACGCGGAAATCGTAATTCTACTGAATATTATTTTCCTCCACCCATTTCAGGAACTGCTCTTTGTATACTTCCCCGATGGGTATCTCCTTGTTGCCGATGCGTATGCGGCTTTTCTCGATGCTGTCAATCTTCTGCAGCGACACGATGAAAGAGCGGTGTACCCGCAGAAACTTGGAGTCCTGCAGTTTTTCCATCATCTTGTTCATGGAGAGCAGCGTGATGATCTTCTGGTCTTTGGTCTGGATGATGATATAGTCTTTCAACCCCTCAATCCAGAGAATGTCCCTGAAGTCGACGCGGATGGTCTTGTAGTCGGCCTTCACAAACATAAAATCCTGCACCGGGGCGGCCTGCGGAGCGGGGATGGGCTGGGCCGGCTCGGTTGCCCTGCCGTTGCGCTGCAGCCGCTCCTGTGCCTTGGTCACCGCCTTCAGGAACCGGTCGAAGGGGATGGGCTTGAGCAGGTAATCCACCGCGTCCTGGTTAAAGCCCTCCAGGGCGTAATCGGGGTAGGC
This sequence comes from Pontibacter russatus, assembly GCF_009931655.1. NCBI lineage: Bacteria > Pseudomonadati > Bacteroidota > Cytophagia > Cytophagales > Hymenobacteraceae > Pontibacter > Pontibacter russatus. The sequence goes on from NZ_CP047984.1 coordinate 48,489, forward strand.
GGTGGTGAAGATGATGAGCGGCTGGTGCTTGAGGATGTTCAGGAACTGGATGCCCGTCAGTTCCGGCATCTCGATATCCAGAAACATCAGGTCGACCTGCTCCTCCTGCAGCACCTGCATAGCCTCGGTGGCGCTGGAGCAGGTGCGCACCAGTTTCAGGAAGGGCAGCTTGCTGATATAGCTCTCAATAATGTCCAGGGCGAGCGGCTCGTCGTCCACGGCAATGCAACGTACTGTCATAGTTTCTTAGGTGTTAGGTCTCAGGTGTAGTTTCAGGGTAGCGTAAAAAGCGTCCTCTCTTTCTTCGAACGTCAGTTTGTGCCGATTGGGGTACAGCAGGTTCAGGCGCCGCCGCAGGTTCTCGAGGCCGATGCCGCCGTACTCGCGCTTCTTGTGCGAGCTGGTGTTGTTAATGGTGCTGAAGGTGAGCATATCCTCCTTTACCTCCAGGCGCATGCTGATGCCAATCTCGTTCTTGCTCACCAGGCCGTGCTTAAAGGCGTTCTCCACCAGCGTCATCAGCAGCATAGGCGCAATCTGCTTCCCTTTCAGGTCGCCCTCCACGATAAATCTGATGCTGGTCTGCTCGCGCAGGCGCAGCTTCTGCAGATCAATGAAATTGTTGATATGGTCCACTTCCTTCTCCAGGCTCACCAGCGGGTCGTTGCTCTCGTACAGCATGTAGCGCATCAGCAGCGAGAGTTTCATGATGGCGTCCGGCGTCTCGGGGTGCTGCTTGTAAGCCAATGAGTAGATGTTGTTTAGGGTGTTGAACAGGAAGTGCGGGTTTACCTGCGATTTGAGGTAGGCAAGCTCCGTGATCAGTTTCTGCGTCTCCAGTTCCTTGTTGCGCCGCTCGTTGCGGATATAGTTTCCCGTCACTTTCAGCGCCGAGCTGATGAAGGTGGTGACGAGTCCGCCGAGCGCGTACTGCAGCAGGCGCTCGTAGCTGTAGAGGCTTTCCATGCCAGGGTTAAACTCCCTGAACACAAAATAATCGAAGGGGGCCTGCAGCACCGCCACCGCCAGCAGCGTGGCCAGCACCGCCGCTATATAGAGCAGGATGCGGTTTCTGGCCAGGTACTTCGGTATCAGCACATACCAGTTAAAGTAAAAGATGAGGAGCTGAAAGAGCAGCCCCACCGCTATGTCGAGGCCCTTACTGAAGGAGAGCGTGCGGTTGGCATATACGAAATAGAAGATCCAGGCGCCGAATATCACCCACCCGGCAATGTGCAGCGCTATCTGGTAGCGTTTCCTGATGGTCACCTCTGGCAAAGACAGGTTCATGGAATAAGGAGTGTTAGCAGCCGTGGTGAAGCGTGCAGGCAGCGTCGTGCTGCCTGGGAGATCGAGCGCATATTATTTACAGTATATAATCCAAGTTCCGCAAGATGAAAGTGACTGGCTATATATAAGGGTGCTTGCCTGGTGCAGGCGTTAAACCAGCATCCGGGTCTGATGATACGCCTTGCTTGTCCCGCGCGAAGTCCCGGTAACAGCATTCACCATCGCGTACGCCCGCGCAATACATAGCTCTATATGTTAGCAGGGTGAGCTTCAGCAGCTACATATACCACAACCTGCAATATATAAAGTTAAGCAAAAGGCGGCAGTAAACGCTTCTTCCAGGGGCAGGTATATACAAAAGCCTGTTTTGTGCCGATGAAGGCCGTTTTTCCGGCGATGAACCTCTCCACAGGCACCAGCCGGGATTGGTCTATAGATAGCAGCGCTTGGTATAATATAGTTTTAAGTGACGGAAAGAATGTGCAGCTTGTAACATGATGGCAGCACGGCACACCGGCGCTGCCTCTATAGCCAGGACTTCCCCAGGCGGGGCGCATGATGAGACGACGGCGCGTTGCAGCGCGGCGGAGTCGGCCGTACCTGCCAGGTTCCCCGGCAAAGCAGAGTTTGTTGTTTGTTAGAGTATACCTGTAAAAGGCACCGTTGCTTTGCAGCGGTGCCTTCTCTCTTTCATCGGGTTCTATTCCTGTAGCATCCCCAGAAACTCGTCTTCACTAAGTATCCTGATCCCCAATTTGTTTGCCTTCTCCAGTTTGGCGGGGCCCATCTTGTCGCCAGCCACCAGGTACGACAGCTTGGCGGAGATAGAAGACACCACCTTGCCGCCGTGGCTCTGGATCAGGAGTTGCAGCTCTTCCCGGCTCATGCTCCGGAACACCCCCGAAATCACAAAGGTGCTGCCCGCCAGCTTCTCGCTCTCCATCGCCGGAGCAGTTTTTTCAGATTTGAATTTCAGACCCGCCGCCTTCAGCCGCTCCACCAGTTGCACGTGCTCCGGGTTCTGGAAGTAGTCGAGAACGGAGGTGGCGATGCGGCCCCCGATCTCGTTGATGGCCAGCAGCTCCTCGTAGGTCGCGCCGCGCAGGGCCTCCAGGTCGGGCAACTGCTCTGCCAGCTTCTTTGCCACCGTGCTGCCCACAAAGCGGATGCCCAGCGCGAACAGCACCCGGTCATAAGGCGTCTCCTTCGACTTCTCCAGGCTCTTCAGAATGTTGTTGGCAGATTTTTCCCCCATCCGTTCCAGTTCAACCAGTTGTTCAAAGGTGAGGTCGTAAAGGTCAGCCGCGTTGCGCACAAGGCCGGTCCGGTAAAGCTGCTCTATCGTCTCCGGGCCCAGGCCGTCGATGTTCATGGCCTTGCGCGAGATGAAGTGCTCCAGCTTTGCCTTTATCTGCGGCGGACAGCCCGCTTCGTTGGGGCAGTAAAAATGCGCTTCGCCATCTGCGCGCACCAGCGGCGTGCCACAGGCGGGGCACACGTCCGGGTAAACGATCGGCTGGCTGTCGGCGGGACGCTTGCTGAAATCCACCCCGGTTATCTTGGGAATGATCTCACCGCCCTTCTCCACATATACCACATCGCCGAGGCGCAGGTCCAGGCGCTGTATTTCGTTGGCGTTGTGTACCGAGGCCCGCTTCACCACGGTGCCCGCCAGCGGCACCGGCTCCAGCAGGGCCACAGGCGTCACGGCTCCGGTGCGGCCCACCTGGTACTGGATGCCCGTAAGTTTGGTGGCGGCGCTTGTAGGGGCATATTTGTAGGCAATAGCCCACCGCGGGCTCTTCGCTGTGTAGCCGAGTTCCTCCTGCAGCGCAAAGCTGTTTACTTTTACCACCACGCCATCCGTGGCGATGGGCAGCTCGAAGCGCCTCGTTTCCCATTCCGCTATATAGGCCAGCACCTCTTCGATGCTGCTGCACTTGCGCCAGGTGTCCGACACCTTAAATCCCCACTTCTGTATAGCCTGCAGGCTCTCCTCGTGCGTGTCGAAGGGATTGTGGGCGCAGTGGAAGGAGTAGGAGAAGCAGCCCAGCCTGCGGCTGGCCACCACAGCGGAGTCCTGCATTTTCAGCGTGCCGGAGGCGGCATTCCGGGGATTGGCCAGCAACTGCTCGCCTGCCTCCTCGCGCTCGGTGTTGAGTTGCTCAAACACGGGCAGCGGCAGAAACACCTCGCCCCGCACCTCAAACACCTCCGGAAAGCCTTTGCCATGCACCTGCAGCGGCACATCGCGTATGGTGCGCACGTTGGCCGTGATGTCATCGCCGCGCGTGCCGTCGCCCCGGGTGGCGCCCTGCACCAACAGTCCGTTCTCATAGGTCAGGCTCATGGCCACTCCATCAAACTTCTGCTCACACACGTACTCCACCTCCTCGCCGATGGCTTTGCGGACCCGGTTGTCGAACTCGCGCAGTTCCTCTGCGGAATAGGTGTTGCTGAGCGACAGCATGGGCCACTTGTGGTAGACGGTTTTGAAGTTTTTGGTGATGCTGCCCCCACCCGCTGGGTGGGGGAGTTGGGCAGGCGCAGGTCGGGGTGTGTTTCCTCCAGTTCCTGCAGCCGCTTAAGCATGAAATCGAATTCCAGATCGGGTACTTCAGAGATGCTGTTCTGGTAATATTGGAAGTTCAGGTGATTGATGCGCTCCGTCAGCTCCTGTATCTGCCGGGCCGGCTCTTGCTCTGCTGCCATATAGGTTGTCTTGTTCTCCCGTAAAAATAGGAAACAGGAGACAGAAACCAGCGTAAAGGGCAGAGTTAGCTAGCACTTTCCTGAAAGATATGGCTGAAAGGGAGGCTTCTGGTAACACCCTGCCTTTTGAGTGCAGCGCCTGCACAGCGGGGCATTTTTCTGAATCAGGATTCACAGGATTTATTGGATGGACAGGATGAGCAGTAATTGTCACATCCTCTGCTGGTGCGCACTTGTAGCCCGTACTTTCTATATAACAGACAGAATGCAATGAAATAGAGGATGAAAAGAAACGGGAGGAGACATGGATTTGTAATCCGCTTTTGGATAGGCAGCAGGGAATGCAGCCCGTCCTCGCTCGTGACCTGCTACCCTACGGCATTTATATATAGGCTGCCATCCCGGAAACATATCCATATCAATCCGCTGCTTCGCCGCCGCCGGGGCTATATATAGGCTACTTGCATAATTAAATGTAGGCAGGAGGCCTACGGGGTAGCAAAGAAAAACAAGAAGCTCGCGCCATGTACGCTTGACTTAAAACAGGGCTTTTTAAACTGCATTGCTTTTTGCTTAATATCAGTTATTGCTTGAATTATGATTACATATACATCTGATTAAAAGCATGTTATTCATGAATAAAAAAGCAATGGCAAAGTTCTGTCAGCAGGTAAGCAGGTGGTCATACGCTGCCGTTTGGCTTGCTTTTGGTGAATCGTTCCGAACCTCCCCCAGGGGCGCCTCCTCCAGTAGGGCCGCCCAACTTTCCAGATACAGCACCACGTCCTCCCGCCGGTTGTGCAGCAGGCGCTTCCTATCTTGTGGCAGGCGCTGCACGATGGCCGGGTGCGACAGGCGCTCCAGGTGTGCCAGGTCCTCCCGCGTCAGGCCAAGGTCCAGCATCTGGTCGATTATCTCATCCAGAGGCAGGCCGCTCTGCGGGCAGTAGTCGCGCAACTGCTCCCGCCAGTCGCCGTGGCGCCACATGGCCGCACCGTGGATAGTGCCTTTGCTGCAGCGGGTAATAGTCTGCGCCAGGTGCCCGCAGTTGCAACTGCCCATGTGGCCCCACTGGTAGGCAGCGCCCTGCGCCAGCCGCTGCGCTGTTTCATGTAGCGCCTGTATCAGTTGGATGGAAGCTCTTGCCATAGAATAGTTAGGTTAGATTAACGGCAATATATAATACGTAATACGCCTTAGAGATACAAACACATTAATTGTCTTTTTTAAAGACAGAACGATTGGCGTTGTGATTCTATGATTTCGCCTGGACAGGCAGGATCCAATTCTGTCATCTTAAGGAAATTATCTGAGGCCGCAAGTTTAGCGACAGCGCAACTTATGGCTGTAAATGAGATTTGAGTTGTCGCAATCGTGAAAGAAGCCTATGATATTTTTGAGTTGAAAGAACGATACTCCCGCAATATTTATTTAATTTCGCCATTTATAAAGGGCAAGCAGTGCAATTTGAAGGCTGTGTTTGCTGTAAACATGTTTAATTGAAGATGCGCAACACCCTTAGTGCCCTGTGGCTTTTTATCGGAATCCTTTTCTTCTCTGCTTGCGTGCCACAGAAAAAAATCATCCTGCTGCAGGATAATCCGGACGTAGCGAACCAGGCCAATGCCGATGAGCTGCTCCGGACGTTCGACCTGAAGCCGCAGGCCTATATGCTGAAACCAGGGGATGTGCTGTCGCTGCGGGTGCAAAGCACTACTCCCGCCGAATTTGATTTCCTGGCATCCGGTGCCACTACTTTTGGGGCGGGTGACCCGGTGCTGAACGGATATACGCTGGATGCGGAAGGAAATATCCTCTTGCCAGCAGTGGGCAAAGTGAACCTGAACGGCTTAACCATGCCCGATGCCCGCATCAGGGTAACGGAGGCCCTGCAGCCCTTCTTGTCTGACCCCACCGTGAACCTGCGCCTGCTCACTTTCCGGTATACCATCGTCGGAGAGGTACCTAACCAGGGGCAGTTTACCACTTACCAGGACAATATCAATGTGATGGAGGCCATTGCCACGGCAGGCGGATTTAGCCCCTATTCGAACCGAAGCGAGATTAAACTTGTTCGCTACGAGAATGGGGTGGCAAAGCTCTATAAATTCAGCCTGCTGGATGATGACATCCTGGCTAAAAGCAACTACTATTTACAGCCGAACGATATGATTGTGGTAGAGCCCTTGACCGCTAAATACTTGAGGGAGAATCTCCTTACAAACCTCACATTAGGCTTGTCTTTGGTGTCAACAATTACATTGCTGCTAATCAGACTAACACAATAATTATTCTTTTTTACCTACTCCTGCCTAGGCGTGAATCCAGAACCTATTCCACAACAAGACAGCCTGATTGATTTGCAGTACATCCTGCAGAAGCTAAAGCAGTACTGGTACTTGTTTTTAATAACAGTGCCGTTAGCCTTAGCCGTTGCCTATTTTGTGAACAGGTATACGCCTCCTGTTTACGAAGCCAGCACCACCGTGCTTATCAAGGACCCCTCAGATTTGTCGAATGCACCCGTCAACCTCTTGTATGGCGGGAAACTGTTGGGTGATGTTAAAAATTTAAACAACGAAGCGGTACTGCTGAAGTCAAATGACATGGTGGGCGAAACCATCAGTTCACTGGATTTCGGTGTGTCTTATTATGCGGAGGGTGATGTTAATTTCACAGAGATATATAATGAGAGCCCCATACACGTTATCATCGACTCTACCTCTGCCACCATTCCCTACGGCGCGCTTATAGGGTATGAAGTCATAGATGACAACAGGTTCCGGATAAGCAGCTCCGGCGCTACGGATTCACTGAACCTTTATTTTTTTGGGAGACTGATTGATTTAGATGGTTTCAGGTTTGTGGTTACTAAAACCGACAGTAATTTTTCGGAGGAGATCCTATATTTTCAAGTTAACCGGCCGGAGGATCTGGTCAGGCGCTACAGCAGTAGCCTGGCGATAAAGCCAGTGGAAGGGACATCTATTCTAGAAATCAGCACAACAACGAACAATACAAAAAAAGCGATTGATTTCCTGAATCAGCACGTACAAACTTATATTTCCCAAAGCCTGGAGGAGAAAAATAAGACGGCCGTCAACACCATCGATTTCATCGACAGGCAGCTTCAGCAGATCGGTGATTCCCTGTCTTTGGTGGAGGGACGTTTAGAGACATTCAAGAAGGAAAACACCGGGCTTACTATGAGTGACGAGGGGGCGCAGACAAGCGGACAGATACAGGCACTGGAACATGAAAAGGCCGTTTTGTTGCTGAACGCAAAGTACTTCGACTACCTCAGCGATTATATCGCAGCGGGCGACGTGACCGAGAGCATCGTGGCCCCGGCTTCCTTTGGCGTGTCGGACCCGGTGTTGAGCCAATTAATCGGGCAGTTGATCGAGGTGCAGTTAGAACTGACGGCGCTGAACTCCGAAAGCGCGCAGAATCCCATCGTCACTACGCAGATACAGGCAGCAAGAGCCCAGGCAAAGGAGTTATTGGCTGGTATTTCCGAAAACGTGCGCAACCTGCAGCAGGCGAACCAGATATCCATTAATGACCTGAATGCGCGCGTCTCACGGCTGATGGGCTCCCTGAGCCAGCTGCCTGCAGCAGAAAGGCAATTTATCAACCTGAACCGCATGTACAACCTGAGCGAAGGGCTTTACGTGTTCCTGATGCAGAAAAGGGCAGAGGCCGGTATTTCTACGGCTGCCACCACCCCGGATGCCCGCCTGGTGAATGCGGCCGCTGTCAAAGCCCGAATATCCCCAAAGACGGATCAGACCTACCTGATTGCCCTGTTTATCGGGTTATTGCTGCCCGCCGGGTTCATTTTCCTGAAAGAAGTACTGAACAACAAAATCAGCTCCACGGAAGATATTGCCGCCCATACCACGCTGCCCTTGCTTGGTATTGTCGGGCACAACAAGAACGAAAACGCCAGCTTAATCGACCAGAACCCAAAATCTGCCCTGGCAGAGGCCTTCCGGACTGTCCGCTCCAACCTGCGCTTCATGCTGGGTTCCAAAACAGGGGAGGGGAAGATATTCGTGATTACCTCTTCTGTCAGCGGCGAGGGGAAAACTTTTTCCGCAAAAAACCTGGCCTACATCTTTGCTATTTCTGGCGAGCGGACACTGCTCGTAAATGCCGACATGCGCAAGCCCAACAACAACACCGATTTTGGCGTCAGCAGCACTGTTGGCCTGAGCAATTACCTGGCGGAACATGCCGGCCTGGAAGACATCATCCATACTACCCTGCAGGAGAACCTGCACATTTTACCTTCAGGTGATATTCCGCCGAATCCCTCGGAGTTGCTTTTAAGCAGTAGAATGGATGAGCTGATTGCAGCTCTGCGGAAGCGGTATGACTATATCATTCTTGACACGCCACCGGTTGGCATCCTGTCAGATGGTTTGGAACTGATGCAACTGGCTGATGCAAACATCTTTATGATCCGGCAAGGCTACACGCTTAAAAGCTTCGTCACCAGCCTGCAGCAACAGTATGAAGCCGGAAAAATAAAGAATACGGCTATTCTTTTTAACGACGTAGATTACAGGAAGCTCAATTATGGCTATGGCTACGGCTATGGTTATGGTTATGGCTACTATGCAGAGGATGCCCAGCGAAAGCCCTGGTGGAAACGAATGGTTTAAAAAGACATTAGACGATAGATATAAGATGTTAGACTCGAGACTTTTTGTTTTGATAACATACTTCTGCCACGGCGGAAGTATGTGAAGTCCCCCTTTGAAGAGCCTGTCCCGAAGCATTTAGGGAGGGTAGGGGCATGAGCGGCAGACAGAAGCAGCACAACAGCAATGGAGCAGAACAACCATTACAACAAGAGGCTAAAAGCATTTGCCAGTGACCTCCGCTCAACATCCACTAAGGCGGAAGTCAGGTTGTGGTGCGAGTTATTAAGTAAAGGTAAAACAGGTTATTCCTTTTTACGCCAGCGGCCGATAGGTCCTTATATTGCTGATTTCATGTGCAAGGAATTGAAGCTTGTTATTGAAGTAGACGGCTATTCACATAATTTTAAAACGGAAGAGGACTTAGAAAGGGACACCGTATTAGCAGCTTTAGGCTTTACCACCCTCCGGTTTACAGATGAAGAAGTAATGAGGGATCTGCCTAATGTAGAACGGTCAATTATAGCTTGGATTGCTTGTCTACAGCGGTAGTCATCTGTAATGCTTCGGTAATGGTAGAAAGCCCCCCTTTGAAGGGGGTAGGGGATGAGAGGCAACCAAAAGCAGCTAAACAGTTTTGATTAAAGATAAACCGCTTCTTTACTTGTTTGCTAAATGATTGTCCGCATGTACTGTAATGGATCAGCATTGTTTGAAGTTAAAGCCAATAAATGATGATGTTAGGCAAGAGGTATTAAAAGAGTCTGGGAAAAGTAAGTCCCCCTTTGAAGGGGGCAGGGGGATGAGAGGCGGCTGGAAATACCCGAGCTGCTTGGGCTTTATGGTAAAGCAGCATCAAATATACCCGTGGTATGATTGTCCGCAGTTGTAATCATCCCCCTCACCCCCTTCAAAGGGGGACAAAAGTTCACCTGCGTAACATCCTGATACTTACGTCTTAAAAAAAGCTATGGAGATAAATTCGAAGATATATGTGGCGGGGCACCGGGGGATGGTGGGTTCGGCGCTGGTGCGGGCGCTGGAGGCGGCAGGCTACGCCAACATCGTGACGCGCAGTTCGGCGGAGCTGGACCTGCGGGAGCAGGCGGCGGTGAGGGTCTTCTTTGAAGAGGAGCGGCCGGAGTATGTCTTTCTGGCGGCGGCGAAAGTGGGCGGCATCGTGGCCAACAACACCTTCCGCGCCGACTTCCTCTACGACAACCTGCTGATGGAGGCCAACGTCATCCACTCCTCCTACAAGGCGGGGGTGAAGAAGCTCCTGTTCCTGGGCTCCTCCTGCATCTACCCCAAGCTGGCCCCCCAGCCCCTGAAGGAGGAGTACCTGCTGACAGGGCCGCTGGAGCCGACCAACGAGCCCTACGCCATCGCCAAGATAGCTGGCGTCAAGCTCTGTGAGGCTTTCCGCGACCAATTCGGCTGCGACTTCGTGAGTGTGATGCCCACCAACCTCTACGGCTACAACGACAACTACCACCCCGAGCACTCGCATGTGCTGCCCGCCCTCATCCGCCGCTTCCACGAGGCAAAGGAGCGGGGGGCAGAGACGGTGACCATCTGGGGCACGGGCAGCCCGCGGCGGGAGTTCCTCTTCGCCGACGACCTCGCCGAAGCCTGTCTTTTCCTGATGCAGACTTATTCGGGGAGGGAACTGGTGAACATCGGCACCGGTGAGGACATCTCCATTAAAGCGCTTGCGGAACTGGTGAAGGATGTGGTGGGATATGAAGGGGAACTGGCTTTCGACACCGCAAGGCCTGACGGAACGCCCCGCAAGCTCATGGACGTCTCGAAACTGCATGGCCTGGGCTGGCGGCACAAAACGGAGCTGAGAGAGGGCATTGCCCTGGCCTACGCTGACTTTAGGCAGCAATACCCAGCCCCGGCCTTCCCCTAAAAACAGGGGAGGGAGCGTAAATAGCAGGAGAAGCCGCTCATTTGACATTCAACATTCAGCAACTAACGATCATCAATCAACAACCATCCGGGTCTTACCAACTCGGAATTTGTAACTCGTAATTCGTAACTCACATGAAAGTAGCCCTCATCACAGGCATCACGGGGCAGGACGGGGCGTACCTGGCCGAGCTCCTGCTAAGCAAAGGATATATGGTGCACGGCCTCAAGCGCCGCAGTTCCCTGTTCAACACCGAAAGGGTGGACCACCTCTACCAGGACCCCCATGAGCAGCACGTCCGCTTCCGGATGCACTACGGGGACCTAACCGACTCGACCAACATCATCCGGGTGATCCAGGAAACGCAGCCCGACGAGATATACAACCTGGCCGCCATGAGCCACGTGAAGGTGAGCTTTGACACGCCCGAGTACACCGCCAATGCCGACGGCCTGGGCACGCTCCGCATCCTGGAGGCCATCCGTATTTTAGGATTAACGGAGAAAACAAGAGTTTATCAGGCCTCTACTTCCGAGCTCTACGGGCTGGTACAGGCGGTGCCGCAGTCGGAGACTACCCCCTTCTACCCGCGCTCCCCTTACGCGGTGGCCAAACTTTACGCCTACTGGATTACCGTGAACTACCGCGAGGCCTACGGCATGTTCGCCTGCAACGGCATCCTCTTCAACCACGAGTCGCCACTGCGAGGGGAGACCTTCGTGACGCGCAAGATAACCCGTGCCGCAGCGCGCATCACCCTGGGCCTGCAGGAGAAGCTATACCTGGGCAACCTTGACTCCAGAAGGGACTGGGGCCACGCCAAGGACTATGTGGAGGCCATGTGGCGCATCCTGCAGCAGGACACGCCGGAGGACTTCGTCATTGCTACCGGGGTAACCACGACAGTGAGAGACTTCGTGAAGATGGCTTTTGCTGAAGTGGGGGTGGAGATAGACTTCCGGGGTGAGGGCGTGGAGGAGAAGGGCTTTATTGCCGCCTGCACCAACCCAGCGTACAAACTCGAGGTTGGAAAGGAAGTTGTCTCTGTTGACCCGAGTTACTTCCGGCCCACGGAGGTGGAACTGCTCATCGGCGACGCAACCAAATCGAAGGAGAAGCTTGGCTGGGTGCCACAATACGATTTGAAGGCCCTTGTTAAGGACATGATGCAGAGTGACGTGGAGCTCTTCAAAAGAGACACCTACCTTGCCGAGGGAGGGCACAAGATATTGAACTACCACGAGTAAGTTGTTACTTTCTTATAAAAGATGTATGGCTTCATCATTTCTTTAGAGCTGTCTTGTATCTTTGCAGTCAGAAGGAGTGCAAATTTACAATTGGACTCCTTCTGCTATTTTTTCATATATGATAAATAAGTCAACGAAAGAAGAAGACGAAGACTGGACGCTGGTGATAAAACCAAGTTCCAGCCTTTTTGATTTACAGTTAAAGGAGGTTTGGCGTTACCGCGACTTGCTACAAATGTTTGTGCGGCGTGACTTTATAGCTGTGTACAAGCAAACAATCCTCGGGCCTATCTGGTTTTTCCTGCAGCCTATCTTTACCACCATTACATTTACCATTGTTTTCGGCAGTATTGCGGGCCTGTCTACGAATGGAGTTCCGCCTTTGTTGTTTTACATGGCGGGCATCATCAATTGGAATTACTTTTCTCAGTGTCTGACGGCAACGTCTAACACCTTTACGGGGAATGCCAATATTTTCGGTAAAGTCTATTTTCCCAGGCTGATTACGCCGCTCTCCATTACTGTTTCTAACCTGCTGAAGTATGGGGTGCAGTTTGTCTTGTTTATATTATTGCTATGTTATTACTTATTTACAAGCAACATAGTGCAGCCAAACATGTATTTATTGCTTGTACCTTTTTTAATAGTTTTGATGGCAGGGCTTAGCCTTGGATTTGGGATGCTGATTTCCGCCATGACAACCAAATACCGGGATGTCAAGTTTTTATTAACCTTTGGCATACAGCTGGCTATGTACGCTACTCCGGTTATTTATCCACTCTCTACTATTCCAGAGAAATACAAGCTTCTGATTCTCGCTAACCCCATGTCGAGTATTATCGAAACCTTCCGGTATGCTTTTTTAGGTTCCGGCGAATTTGAGTGGAGTTATTTAGGATATTCTTCATTATTTACAGCCGTCATTGTCTTTTTGGGAATCGTGGTCTTCAATAAAGTAGAGAAATCATTTATGGATACGGTTTAATTGTATGAGTGATATCGTTATAAAAGTAGAAAACCTCTCAAAGCAGTACAGACTTGGAGAATTGGGCACGGGTACCATTTCGCATGACATAAACCGCTGGTGGCACAAGGTAAGAGGCAAAGAAGATCCTTACCTGAAGATTGGGGAAGTAAATGATCGTACCACGAAAGGAACAAGCGAATATGCCTGGGCTCTCCGTGATATAAATTTTGAGGTGAAGCAAGGGGAGGTATTAGGCATTATCGGAAAAAATGGTGCCGGTAAGTCAACGCTCCTAAAGTTACTCTCACGGGTAACTTCCCCTACAACTGGTGAGATAAAAGCGAAAGGGCGGATTGCTTCTTTATTGGAGGTGGGCACTGGCTTTCATGAGGAACTTACAGGACGCGAAAACATATTTCTGAATGGTGCTATTCTAGGTATGACCAAATCAGAAGTCCGGTACAAGTTTGATGAGATAGTGGCTTTTTCCGGCACTGAACGCTATATTGATACGCCTGTAAAGCGTTATTCCTCCGGAATGCGTGTGCGGCTGGCTTTTGCTGTAGCAGCGCATTTGGAACCAGAGATTTTGATTGTAGATGAAGTGTTAGCTGTAGGGGATGCGGAGTTTCAAAGTAAGGCTATAGGGAAGATGAAAAGTGTCTCAAAGGGAGAAGGAAGAACGGTACTATTCGTTAGCCATAATATGGAAGCCGTTAGCAATCTGTGCAATAGGGGCATTTTATTAACTAATGGAACAGTGAATTTTGAAGATAATAATGTAGATAGTGTGATCGATAAATATCTTGACTTTTTTTCTCCCCATAAAGGATTGTCAACATCTTATTTATTTGAAGTTCCGAGTGAAGGAGGTATAAAAAAGGTAGAATTACTTAACTTAAATCATGCTGTTATCAAAAATAATGACACACTTAAATTTAAGTTACAGATTCACAATCCTGAAGCAATTGATTATACATACGTTGCACAAGTTTTTTATAAGGGAATAAAACTATTCGAAAATTTTAATTTTGATCCTTCAAGAGAGAAAATATGTAAGGTTACTCCTGATTCAGAAAATTTCTTATATTTTACATTACCTAAAGGTATGTTGAATAAAGGGCTATATACTGTAAAATTTGCTATGTTACTGCCTAAAATAAAAAGAGTACACATGACAGATGAAATTCCCTTTGAAGTTAGTGTTATTAACTCTGGACATGAAAAAGTGTTAGAGAATAGAAATGAAATTTTTTTTCTGAATAACTGTTGGACAACTTGAAATGAATATCTTAGTAGCTACAAATCATCTAAGAATGGTAGGAGGTACTGAAAACTACTCTTACGCGCTAATCGAAGAATTACTAAGAAGAAATCACCAAGTTGAATATTTCTCATTTGAGAAAGGGAAGGTTTCTGACCTTATAGAGCATAACCTTAAAGTTCCATTTTTCACTGGTAATAAGAGTTATGATTTGATCTTAGCAAATCATAATACAATAGTAGATTCACTTTGGAAATTTGGTTTTATCATACAGACTTGTCACGGTATATATCCTTTATTAGAGCAACCTTCCTTATATGCAGATGCACATGTGTCAATTTCTAATGAAGTTCAGGTGCATCTTGCGAGTAAAGGCTTCAATAGCAAAATTATTTATAATGGCATAAATTGCGACAGATTTACGATCTCAAATCCTATAAACGAGAGACTGACTTCTGTGGCTTCTTTTTGCCAATCAGATGAAGCGAATGAATTGGTGGAAAAGGCTTGTGAGGTTTTAAATATTAAGTTTTTGAGAGTTAGTAAATTTGAAGAAAACTTTTGGAATATAGAGAAAGTAATAAACAGAGCTGACCTAATTGTGGGTTTAGGAAGGTCAGCCTATGATGCAATGGCATGTGGAAGACCTGTAGTTATATTTGATAAAAGGAAATATTCAAATAATTATGGAGATGGTTACGTTAAAGATAATTTAGGTTTTATTATGCTCAATAATTGCTCTGGAAGATACTACAAACAAAATTATACTGTTTCCTCCTTAGTAGAGGAATTTCTCAAATATGATCCTAAAGATGGATTATATTTGAGAAACTTCGCCTTAAGATATCTTAACATAAAGAATCAGGTTGATTCATATTTAAATTATGCTGACTTATCAAAAGAACTTGATTATAAAAGTATTTATAAAATAAGAGCTAAGAAAGCTGTATATCGTTTCTTGAAGAAATTTGTAAAGTCTCATTAGTAGCTCAATAAATATATATCAAACGATATATATTTATTGAGCTACAACATTAGTGAGATACAATCTTTCTAAGTTATATTTTGCAAACATACCTTTATAAATACTCTTAAACAAGAAGGATGCATCTAGTTACTGTAATAGTTCCAAACTATAACCATTCTCAATACTTAAAAAAAAGGATTGATACAATTTTATATCAATCATATCAAGATTTGGAAATCATCATTCTTGATGATTGCTCTACAGATAACAGCAAAGATATTATAGAACAGTATAGAATTTGCTCAAAAGTAAGTCACATTATTTATAACAAAGCAAATAGCGGTAGTACTTTTGCACAATGGAATAAAGGAATTAATCTTGCAGCCGGAAAGTATATTTGGGTTGCTGAAAGTGATGATTGGTGCGAGCATTCATTCCTTGAGAAAATGATGAATGTTTTTGAGGCAGATGCTACTTTGGGGTTAGTTTATTGCCAATCCTGGAAAGTAAATGAACAGGATGAAATTATCGGCAATATGAAGGAATGGACAGATTATGTTGATAATGAACACTGGAATCATGATTTTAAAAGCAGTGGCAAACAGGAACTACAGAGTTATTTCTATTTAAGAAATACGATCCCCAATGCAAGCGCTGTAGTTTTCAAAAAAGCGTTATTTGCTCCACTTTCTCCTCAAGTTCTGAAAATGCGGTTATGCGGAGATAAAATGGTCTGGACAGATTTATTGTCGCAGACGAATATTTATTTCATAGCTGACTCTTTGAATTATTTCAGGTTCCATAGTAACAATGTACGTTCAGGCATTCATTCTATCCAGAACCTTTATGAGAATTTTGTATGGTTTCACTATTTTAGCAAACGCATTCCTTTAAGTAAAGAAAAGTCTGCTCAGGTTAAACTGTGGCTGATGAACTGGTGGCAAAAAGTTGGCCGGGGTAATTATCAAAGCAAGTTTTTCAAGCGTATACTTTTATATGCTTTTAAAATAGATATTTCTTTTGGCTTTAAAGTATTAAACAATCTTATAGCAACTACTAAGTGGAAACAATGGAAAAGGACTGTGTAGCTGTTTATGTTATAGTTGTGTTATATAATGGCGCAAAATGGATTGGCAAATGTTTTGATAGTTTAAGAAATAGCACAATACCTGTTAAAATAATTGCCATAGATAATTGTTCTAAAGATAACAGTGTAAATCTTGTAAAAATAAATTACCCTGAAATAAGGCTTATTGAAGCTGGTGAGAATTTAGGTTTTGGAAGAGCTAACAATATTGGTTTGGCTATAGCCATTGAAGAAGGAGCAGACTATGTTTTTCTACTTAACCAGGATGCATACATACAGGAGGATACTATAGAAAAGCTAATTTATATAGCGCAGAAAAATAAGAATTTAGGCATTATCAGCCCCATTCATTTAGACGGAAGTTGGAATAAGCTAGACTATAACTTCTCAACTTATTTAGACCCTAACAAAACTCCTTCAATAATTTCTGATGCATTAACTTTTAAAGTTAGCGAATATTATTTGACAACTTATGTGAATGCTGCAGCCTGGTTAATTACTAAAGAATGTATTTTGAAGGTAGGTGGCTTTGATCCTATTTTCCCTCATTATGGGGAGGATGATGATTATTTGCAAAGAACTATCATTAAGGGTTACAAAATAGCTCTTACTCCATCTGCTTTTATAGCTCATGATCGCATACATCAGCCAAACTCTTTAATAACGAAAAATTTTAAACGGAAACTAATACACAACACACTAATACTTAAAGATCTCAGATATCAATATAAATCAAATATTAATGCTTTTATTATTAATCAGGTAACAGATATTTTTAAGAAGATTTTATTTAGACAATTCAGGTTAGCTCTCTTCATTTTAAGGACTTTTATGTTATCCTTACTAAATTTGAATAAAATTCGTCAATCTCGCTCTAAATCCCTAAAGGATGTTATGCCTTTTTTAGAAGCCGATAATAATTTCAAACATGTTAACAGTTAATGTACCTCTTTTTTCAGTACTTATAGCTAACTATAATAATGGGGAATATTTATTAGAAGCTATAGACTCTATTCTCAAGCAAACTTACAAAAATTGGGAAATAGTCATTGTTGATGACTGTTCTATCGACAATTCCCAGCAACTTTATAAAGAACTTAGACTCAACAGTAAAATCAAAATATTTACCAACGATAAGAACAGAGGTTGCGGCTATACTAAAAGCAGATGTGTAGCCGAAGCTAAAGGTGAATTGTGTGGGTTTTTAGATCCGGATGATGTTCTTGACCTGGAAGCTTTGGAAATAATGACTCAAAAGCATTTAGAACAGCCTATACATAGTTTAATATACTCAACTCATTACGAATGGTATAGTAAAGATTTAGAGTCTATTAGGCAATCAAACCATGTCGGCTCTATACCTTCTAATAAAACTCAGTTGACATTTAAGGGTCCAAAAATTTCTCACTTTGCCTCTTTTAAAAAAGAGTTATATCTACGTTCCGGTGGAATATCACCCTATTTAAGAAGGGCTGTAGACCAAGATTTGTATTTTAAATTAGAAGAACAGGGACCTGTCTTATTTATTAATAAGCCTTTATACTATTATAGACAGCATACACATGGTATTTCACAGGGTATTAATGTACCAGCCGCGAGATTATTCCATTTAGATGCAATATTTGATGCTTATAAAAGAAGACAAAACATTAACATAGATAATATAAATTTTAAAGAATATCTTAATTACAAGATTGAATATCAAAATTTGATAAAGATAAGAAGCTCCTCGATTATAAAGCATATTCAATGCGATATTAAATCCCTATTATTTAAAATTTTGCTTAAAGTAGTCTTTTAATTTGAATCCTCTGTTTTCTATAATCGTCACGACGTATAATAGACCACAGCTCTTAAAGAGAGCTGTGGATAGTATTATAAATCAAATTAATAATGAGTGGGAAATTATTATTGTTAATGATGGATCAGATATTGCTTATACAATAGATTTCGAAAGTATCAATTCAAATATTCGTTATTATTATAAGCAAAATTCTGGACTTCCTAGTTCGAGAAATTTTGGTATATCCAAAGCAAAAGGCAATTACATATGTTTTTTAGATGACGATGATGAATATTTACCTAATCATCTTCTGGTACTTGCAAATTTAATTAAAGAGAAACCTGGCGCTGGTCTTTATAGAACATTAACTAAAATTTCAAGCAGTGGTAAAGTAACATTACAGGAATTTAATTACAATGCTGATGCTAATACAGTTCAGAATCTTTTCTCCTGCATGTTAACTGTAAATAATGTATGTATCCCTAGCGAGGTTTTTGAGCAATATCGTTTTGATCCTTCTATTCCTATAGCAGAAGATTATGATCTTTGGGTAAGAATAGCTCTGAGACATAATTTTGTCCTAGCAAAAGAATACACTACCATTTATTACATAGGTGCAGGCTCTATGTCTTTTGGAGATATTAAAAAATATCGTTTGTATACCAGAATATACTCCTATTTATTATCTCATCCATCTATTTCAAACTTTTTAGATAAAGAGGAAATTAATAATATACTTTTTAAATATTATAAATTCTCAATCTATTATTCAGCTAATTTAAGGAACACTACAAGTGTATTATCTTCCTGCATCAAAGCTTTTAGATTTAGAAAGCAATATATATTTAGGAAAGAACCATATGTCCTCATTTTAAAATCAATTTTAAAAATATGATTGTAATTCGTTTAATGGGAGGATTAGGGAACCAAATGTTCCAATACGCTTTTGGTAGATATTTAGCTTTCAGAAATAATACATATCTTAAAATAGATTCAACTCTATTAGAGAGTAACGGTGGAGCAGTTACAAAAAGAGATTTCGAATTGCAAATCTTTAATATTGGATTTGTATACGCCACACCCAGTGAGATTAAAAAATTTAATGGAGTACCAAATGCCTCCTTCGTGGATAAGATTTCCTATAGAATGCGCAGAATGCTAGGTATTCACAAACTTGTTGTGCAGCAAGGTAACTCCTTTAAACCAGAATATTTAAATTTGAAGGCTAACACATGTATAGTTGGGAGGTGGCAGAGCTATAAATATTTTGAGGAGGTTGAACATTTGATTAGAAACGACTTTGAGTTTAAATGTTCTTTACCCACTGATTTAGAGCCTTTAATAGAAGCTATTAGAACTACTAATTCAATTTCAATTCATATTCGGAGGACTGATTATGTTTCGAATTCTTTATACGCAAGCAGATTAGGCTCTCTTCCGATTGAATATTATATAAAAGCTGTTAAGGTGATAAACTCTCTGGTTAATGATATAGCTTATTTTATATTCTCAGATGATATTGAATGGTGTGAAACTAATTTGAAATTTATTTCAGGTCCTACTACGTATGTAGATACTACTAACTATCCAAATTCTAATGAAATTGATCTTCATCTGATGTCTCTTTGCAAACACCATATAATTTCTAACAGCACATTTGCCTGGTGGGGCGCATGGTTAGGTAAATTTGATGCTGGGGTTACTGTTGCACCTAATAAGTGGGCTATTTCACCTGAATATGATGCAATAGATATCATCCCACCAAATTGGATGAGAATATAAGTTCTTAAATAATTGAACTATGAAAGTAGGTTACTTCTCACATACCTCCATAACTCCATCAGAAACTTTTATATATGATTTGTATAAAGGCTTAGAGCATAAAGGTCTCAACATTACATATTATTGCGGGAAATCTTCTGATGACGGCTCTGCTATAACTTCTATAGTATATACTGGTTATGCTGAAGAAGGTCTTAAAAAGTCTTTTTTAGCTTACAAAATTGGGCAAGTAGCAGGGAGAAAAGGCTTTAATTTTAAAAACGAGGTACAACAATATTATTCTTATAAGGTTTTAAAAAAAAGTGTGACTTCATTGCCTGATGTTGCTTATATAGACTATGCAACGTCGGCAACTTTACTTGTCGATTTCCTTTCCCACAACAAAATTCCATTCATTGTTCATGTTCATGGATATGATGTAACATCAGCTGTGAATGATGAGGTGTATAAGGAAAAACTTAAAATTGTTTTTTCTAAGGCAACATATATTATTGCTCCTTCACAACATCTAAGAAGGATGTTAATTTTATTAGGGTGTCCTGATATGAAAATACATGTGATTCATTATGCCGTTAATTCAAGTAAGATTATCCCTCTAAGTTGGGAAGCAAAATTGAAGAACGCACCTTCAATAATATTTTTAGGAAGATTAACTCCAAAAAAGAATCCTGTTGCACTTTTGCACGCATTTAAGATAGTAAAAGATACTATTAAAAACTCACGATTAACTATTATAGGTGACGGAGAACTAAGACATGAGGCTAGAGCCAAAGTTGGCGAATTAAATCTTAATAGTTCAATTGAGTTTTTAGGAGCATTACCACGTGAGAAAAGCTTTCCAATAATGAATCAACATTGGGTGTATGCACAACATAGCGTTATTTCTTCCAATGGAGATCAGGAGGGTTTTCCAGTAAGTTTAGCTGAAGCTGCAGCACATGCCTTACCTATTGTGTCAACCATTCATAGTGGAATACCCGAAAACGTTATCGATGGTGAGACAGGCTTTCTGGTTAATGAATTTAACTTTGAACTGATGGCTGAAAAGCTAATTTATCTTTTAAAGAATCCTGATATAGCAGAAAAGATGGGAGCGGCAGGGAGACAAAGGATACAAAGGATTTGTCAACCTGAATATAGGATTAACACTATTGCTGAATTGATCGAAGAGGCATATATTCTCAGTAAACACAGTGATAACATAGATAAGTAGCATGAAGTATAATCCTAAAAATATTACCTAACTATAGAATGCTATACATCACTTTAGGAGATCAACCATCAGGAGTTTATGAAGGTCAGGTGATTGATGTCTGCCACTTCCTAAATCAGAATTTCAATACTGATCTACGTTTGGTAGCCTTTCTTTCCATAAGAGATTTCAAAACCAATAAGTATAAAATCAAGACCGGCTATCCCAGGTCCATTGTGCTGCCCATGTTCCCAAAGCTCAAAAATTGGCAACTTAACTCGATTACGCTGGCGCTGGTCTGCTTGCTTACTGGCGAGCGCGCTGCCATTTGCCGGAATGTATTAGCTACAAACATTGCCTTAACACTCAGGAAGGTTGGGTTGCTTAAAAAAGTATGTTACGATGGCAGAGGTGCGATAGCAGCAGAATGGGAAGAGTATGAGGTGGTGGAAGAGGAATCTTTAAGGAAAGGAATTGCAAAGTATGAGAAAACTGCTGTGCTGGCATCAGACTATCGAATGGCAGTATCAACTAAATTAGTCTCTTACTGGCACGAACGTTATGGTTATACTTCAAAAGCGCATATCCTTATCCCCTGCACTTTGAGTTATCATTTTGATATTACGCTTCCGGGTGAAGCAGAAATTGTTCAATTAAGGAATGAATTTGGGTACCAAAAAGATGATATTATTTTAGTTTATTCCGGATCTACGGCTGGTTGGCAGTCTTTTGCGCTTTTACAGGATTTCCTGCAACCTTTGTTAGCATCTAACACATCCGTGAAAGTTCTTTTTTTGTCCAAAGAGGATGAGAACAACAAAGCATTTAAAGATGCTTATCAGGAGCAGGTAGCTATTAGATGGCTGAAACCGGATGAAGTTAACAAATTTCTGACTATTGCTGATTATGGCATTCTTATACGTGAAAATACTGTTACTAATAAGGTTGCATCACCAACAAAGTTTGCAGAATATATGATTTCTGGATTAGCAGTTATTATCACTCCTGATTTGGGCGATTATACGCAGTTTGTGATTAATAATAACTGTGGCTTTGTAACAGACGGAAATGATGTAGCAATTTTAAAACCCACGGCTTATGCAGAAAGAGTTAGATTGAACGAATTGGCAAAGCTGCATTTCATGAAAGAGTCAAGCGCCAACAGGCTACAATATGCGCAATTAGTTCAAACGCTTTCTATCTAAATATATAATGAGGATAGCGTTACTAACTGATGGGATTTATCCGTACGTGCTGGGCGGCATGCAGAAGCACTCTTTTTACCTGGCTAAATATCTGGCGAGAAATAAAATATTCGTAGATTTATATCATACAGGAAGTATAGAGGCAGATACAAAGCAGTTAAGGGAGTTTTCGGAGGAGGAACTTGCATATATAACACCTAATTATATTCCTTTTCCTTCAGTCAGTAAGCTACCCGGGCATTATGTTTTAGAATCCTATTTGTATTCAGAACGGGTATATAAACTACTAAGGGGTAAAGAAGCTGTGGACTTTATCTATGCTCAGGGTTTTACTGGTTGGAAGACAATCGCCGAAAAGAGAAAAGGCAAGTCTTTACCCGCAATTGGAGTAAATTTTCATGGCGTTGAGATGTTTCAACAGTCACCAAATCTTAATGTAAAGCTTCAGCACTTGCTATTAAGAGCACCCGTAAAATATGTTTTAAAAAATGCAGACCTAGTATTTTCTTTAGGTGGTAAGCTTACAGCGATTCAAGAAAAGCTAACTTTGAGGAGAATAATTGAAACCCCTATAGGTATTGAACAACATTGGCTGGAGGAAAATCTTTTAGTAGAGACAAACAAAGACAGAAAATTCGTATTTATAGGCCGCTACGAAAGGCGAAAGGGAATAGAGGAACTTCAGGAAGTTATAAATAAAATTTCATCAAGTTATGCTTTCAGCTTTAGCTTCATAGGCCCTATCCCAAACGATAAACAGCTTGAACTTACGAATGTAAATTACCTGGGCCTCATTAAAAATGAGATAGAGATAAAGCGTATTCTGCATGCCGCCGATGTACTGGTTTGCCCCAGCTACTCAGAAGGGATGCCAACAGTAATATTGGAGGCGATGGCTTCCGGTTTAGCAGTTATAGCCACAGACGTAGGGGCTGTAAGCGCATTAGTTAGTGATCAAACGGGTTGGCTGATTCCGGTTGCTGATAAGGAGTCACTTCAATTAGCTATAACAGAAGCTATTAATATGGATACGCAGGTGTTGCTTCAAAAAAAGGAAGCTTCCAAACGTATGATAGCAGAAAATTTCACCTGGGACACAATTATCCAAACCACAATAGACAGCATCAATTCGATTGTTCACCAAAGGCACCCATACCATATATCTGAAGGATAACAGTGCAGCCACCTCCTTTGGTGGCTATAAGCAGCTATTTACGCTCCTCTTATTGTGGCTTATTACAGGCATCACATTAGGTATGCTTTCAATTCCCATATTGGTGTTGTTCGCGCTGTATTTGCAGAACCAGGGGCGGCATTTATATCTGTTCATCTTATTCTTCTTTACGCTGATACTTTCAGACAGCAGGATATATGCTTTGTCTTTCTCACAAGACCTGAAGACATTCCTGGTGCTTTTACTCTTGCTGCCATTCCTCTTTCCAAGACGAGTTAATCTGCCACTGGATTTTTCAAAATCCTTCCACCCTGCTTTTGTGCCCTTTGCGGCCTTTGCCTTTTTCTGCATTGTCTTCAGCCCCGAGCCCTTCACTGCTTTCCAGAAAACGCTCTCCTATCTACTGCTGTTTATCATCGTGCCTGTGTTATTTTACAGCCTTTACAAAGTATATACCACCCACTTTCTCAAAGCAATTATTTACCTGGGAGGGGGGTTTTGCTAGCGGGCTACATCATGTACCTGGTAAATCCTTCCTGGGTGATGTACAATGAAGGCGGCCGATCGTCCGGTGCCCTGGGAAACCCCAACGGTCTGGGAATGTTCTGCTTCTTATTCTTTCTTCTTTATTTTACCATCCGGCACTACTTTCCGAAGCTATTTTCAAAGAAAGAAAATATTATCATTTTAGGCCTGATTTTCTCTTCCTTACTCTGGAGCGGTTCGAGGGGGCAAACGCTGGCTGTCTTGATTTTTTTTGTAACCCAATTTCTTTCGAAGCGAGGTAAAACGATTGGTTTGCTCTTATCTGCAGTCATCGGCATTATGCTGGTGAGCATCGAGATAGATATTGTAGCCATTGCGCATACACTGGGCTTTGAGGAGTATCTACGGGTGGAGACATTAGATGCAGGCGGCGGCAGGGTAGTGGCACGGGAGTTTGCCTGGGAGCAGATTCAAAAGAATTTCTGGATTGGGAGAGGCTTCAGCTATACCGAGTGGATATACAGACAGCATTTCTGGGAGTTAAGTATGCTGGGGCACGAAGGCAACGCCCATAACGCCTTTCTGACTGTCTGGCTGGATACCGGGTTAATCGGATTAATTCTTTTTATTATAGCTTGGGGCATTTTATTTCTGAGGGCATCCAGGAATTCCTTCCTGGCATTTCCCATTGCTTTTGCGCTTATTGCTTCCAATATGGTGGAGTCCTGGTTGGTAGCCTCCTTAAACCCTTTCACTATTCAGGTGCTGATGATTCTCACGCTGCTTATATATATCGTGAAGGATCAACCAAGGTCTTATTTAAAAGTGACTCAAAAGAATGTGCTTCCTCTCCAGCTTGGTCAGACGCATAGGCAGGAAAGATAAATGCCTATCTTTGCAGGCTTTCTGCCAGAAACCGAATGAAAACAAAATTCCTTTTCTTATACACAGAACTGGCCGGTTACTTCCTTTCCTGCATTAAAGCGCTGGTAGCGGAGCATCCGGCGGAGGTGCATCTGGTACGCTGGCCTGTCAATGAAGAGGCACCATTTTTATTTGAGATACCTGAAGGTGTGATTGTCTATGAGAAGCAGGAATATAAACGTGAGCAACTCGTGGCGCTCTGCCAACACATACAGCCCGGTTTAATCTTTTGTAGTGGCTGGATAGACAAAGATTACCTGGCGGTAGTGCGGTCCTTTAAGAAGCAGATTCCGGTGCTTGTCGGCATGGACAATCACTGGTTTGGTTCCCCAAAGCAGCACGTCGCGCGCCTATTGGCTCCGTTTACGCTGCAGCGCCTTTTTACCCACGCTTTCGTGGCCGGTGCCCCCCAGAAAGCATATGCTTTAAAGTTAGGTTTTAAAGAACTGCAAATTTTGCAGGGATATTACTCAGCGGATGTTGCCTACTTCAACAAGATTTATCAGGAGACAAAAGCTCAGAAAGATACTTCCTTCCCGAAACGCTTTATATATGTGGGGCGTTATGTGCCGCAGAAGGGGATAACTGATTTGTGGCAGGCATTTGCCCAGCTGCAGGAAGAGCACCCAAATGAATGGGAACTGTGGTGCCTGGGTACGGGCCCTTTAGAGGGAGAAGCGCTGCCACATGCTAAAATAAAGCATTTCGGGTTTGTGCAGCCAAGCCAAATGCAGGAGTATAGTAGCCAGACAGGGGTATTTGTGTTACCTTCGCATTTTGAGCCCTGGGGGGTGGTGGTGCATGAGTTTGCCGCCGCCGGTTTCCCCTTGCTTTGCAGCAACAAGGTAGGGGCCGCCACGGCTTACCTGCAGGAGGATGTCAATGGCTTTTCGTTTGCTGCGGGTGATGTGAACGGCCTGAAGGAGGCCATGAAAAAAATGGTCAGCCTGTCGGATGCAAAGCTGCTGGAGATGGGGGAGAAGAGCGTAGCTCTGGCTTTGCAGAACACACCCTCTATATGGGCAGATAAATTGATGGGACTGGTGCAGGAAGGGGAGGGGTAATAAGAGGTTTCCAACCACCCCTGCCCCTCCTGGGGGTGAAGGGGCCCCCTTTAGGGTCTAAGGAGGGGAGTCAGCTACTGCCTCTTTAAACATTAAGAATTATAGCTGACGTTAAGGTAACGTTATATATAATTTATATATAACAAAGCATATGTAAGTTATATATATAAATTCACATGAATCATGGAAGGAAGGAGAAGCAGTAAGTAAAACTCCCCGCCTTAGACAAGGAGGGGCAGGGGTGGTTTGAAAAGTCAAGCTTACAAGTATTAATATTTTAATCCGTTATTTCCAAAGAAGTTGCAGTAGCAGCATGGAGTAACTGAGAAAGTCCCCCTTTGAAGGGGGCAGGGGGATGAAGAAGGGGCTGCTTCATCTAAGCAGCTGTAGCTGTGTACTTACAGCTAGCCTCAGATGTTGGTTGAACAGCTATCAGCAGGAGCCATCATCCCCCTTACCCCCTTCAAAGGGGGACAAATAGCGTACTTGCATAACATCAGTTTATAAATTCTAATTAAGACGAATGTGCGGCATTAGTGGCATTATAGGGATAGCGGCACCTGAAGAGGCAGGCAGGACATTAGACGCCATGAACGGGGCCATCGCACACCGCGGTCCGGACGATTGCGGCAGCTTTGTGGTTCCGGGTGTTGCCCTGGGGCAGCGCAGGTTGTCTATTATTGATTTGTCCTGCGCCGGTCACCAACCCATGCTCAGCGCAGACGGAAACCTGGTGCTGGTATTCAACGGCGAGATCTACAACTACCGGGAACTGAAGCAGGAACTCCGGGACTACCCGTACCAGACGCAGACAGATACAGAGGTGATCCTGGCCGCCTGGCAGAAATGGGGCCGCGAATGTGTGCATCATTTCAATGGCATGTTTGCCTTAGCCATCTCGGACAAGGCTAAAAATGAAGTTTTCCTATTCCGGGACCGCCTGGGGATAAAGCCCTTGTATTATTTTCAGCAGGGGCAGCGCCTGCTTTTTTGCTCAGAGGTGCGGGGGCTGCTCGCCAGCGGACTTGTGCCCCGCAAACTGAACAGGGCTGCCCTGGCGGATTACCTGCGCTACCAGACGGTGCATGCGCCGGAGACGATGGTGCAGGGCGTGCAGATGCTGCTGCCGGGCCATTACATCCATATCAGCAAGGGAGAGATAACTACTTCCAGCTACTGGTCGCCGGAAAAGAACTACAGCCGGGAGGCGGAGGGGAAGCCCTATGAGGAGGTAAAGCGGGACGTGCATGACTTGCTGCAACAGGCGGTAGCCCGGAGGTTGGTGGCCGATGTTCCCTTCGGAGCCTTCCTCTCGGGCGGCATCGACTCCAGCGCCATTGTCGGGCTTATGAGCCAGGTGGCCTCGCAGCGGGTAAAGACGTTCTCAGTCACGTTTGAGGAAGAAGCCTTCAGTGAGGCCAGATTTGCTGCTGCCATTGCCAGAAAGTTTGACACAGAACATACCGAAATAAAACTTACACCCGATGATTTCCTGGAACTGATACCGGCGGCATTGCAGGCCATGGACCACCCGAGCGGCGACGGGCCGAATACCTTTGTAGTCTCTAAAGTAACCAAGGAGGCCGGGATCACGATGGCACTTTCGGGTTTGGGGGGCGATGAGTTGTTTGCCGGGTATGATATGTTCACACAAATGGCTACCCTGCACCGGTACCAGTGGCTGGCTTCAGTGCCGCTGGCGCTCCGGCGCGTGGCGGGCAAGTCGTTGAAAACATTGAAACCCTCCGTGGCCACCAACAAAATAAACGAATTGCTGGGCCTGACATCCTGGAAGTTAAGTGATGCCTATCCAATTATCCGGCAGGTGCTCCCGGATGATTATCTTTTGCAACTGACGGGCCGTGAAGCGCTGGAAAAGAACCGGGTACAGCAGTTGGTGGAGGCAAGCCGGCAGCGGCAGGAACAGCTGTTACCAGTCCTGAGCCGAGTATCGGTGGCGGAGATAGGCTCTTATATGCAAAACACCCTGCTGCGCGACACCGACCAGATGAGCATGGCGCATGCGCTTGAAGTGCGGGTGCCCTTCCTGGATTACAAGCTGGTTGAATATGTGCTGGGGGTGCCGGATAGCTATAAATACCCGACCTCACCCAAGAAGTTGCTGACTGACGCACTGGGTGATCTGCTGCCGATGGACATCATCAACAGGCCTAAGATGGGCTTTGTGCTGCCCTGGCAGAACTGGCTGAAGCAGGAGCTATATGCCTTTGCAGACGAGAAGCTGAAAAACCTCGGCAAGCGGGGCCTGCTACGGCCGGAGGAACTGCATCAACTGTGGCAGCGCTTCCTGCGCGGGGATGTTGCCGTGAACTGGGCGAGGGTATGGGCGCTGGTCGTTCTGGAAAACTGGCTGGAAGAAAATGAGCTTGAAGCATAAAAAACGTATCCTTATCACCATCGACTGGTTTCTGCCAGGATATAAAGCCGGTGGGCCGATACAGTCATGCGCTAATCTTATCGCGAACCTGAAGGAAGAATATGACTTCTGGGTAATCACACGGAACACAGACTATACCTCGGATGAACCTTATGCGGATGTTCCTGCTAATAAATGGCACCAGTTGGAACAAGGCGTGCAGGTGTATTATTTCTCGGAGAGCCATCTGAGTTATGCCTCTTTGAAGGAGATTATGCAAAGCGTTCTGGTGGATGTGGTTTATATCAACGGCATCTTCTCCAAATATTTTTCAATAATGCCCTTGCTCATCGCTCGAAAGAACAAGCTAGTGCCTGTGGTGATAGCGGCACGGGGCATGTTCGCACCTGGGGCGGTTGATGTGAAACCAGGCAAGAAGAAAGCTTTTTTCTTTGCTGCCAAGTGGCTGGGGCTCTACAAGGGCATTACATTTCATGCGACGAATGCAGCTGAAGAGGAATATATACATGCGAAAGTAGGGAAGCGGGTAAAAGTAGTCATAGCGCCCAACCTGCCGAAATCAGTGAAGAATGGGGACGCACACCCTGCTGCGCCAAAGCAGCAGGGTGTGCTCAAGCTCGTAAGTGTAGCCCGGATATCCCCCGAAAAAAATACGGATTTTGCGCTCCAGGTTTTAAATGACAAAGCCTATGCCGGGAAGATAATATTTGATATATATGGGCCGGTAAACGAAGAATTTTACTGGAAAGAATGTCAGCAGCTTATAGAGAATCTGCCTGCTAACATAGCCGTTACGTACCATGGCAGTCTTCCCAGCAGTGAAGTGTCTGCCACGCTATCGAAATACCATGCCTTGTTCCTGCCCACAAGAGGAGAAAATTTCGGACATGTCATTTTAGAGAGCCTGGCAGCAGGCTTGCCAGTTATCATCAGCGACCAAACCCCCTGGAGGGGTTTGGAAGCCTTGCATGTGGGATATGACTTGCCTCTGGCAGACTGGCCCCGGTTTTCTGCCGCTATCCAGCAAATGCTGGCTCTGGATCAGGATTCTTTCAACCGCATGTCAGGGAATGCACTCCAATTTGCGCGGCGGTTTATACAGGATGAGGCCTTGGTGGCCGCAAATAAAGCGCTTTTTGCATGATGCAGGGAAATAAACAAAAAGTCCGCCTTGCTTCCTACAACAACGACTGGTACCAGTCGGGTGCCGGGGTCGTGAAGCGCACGCTTTGGTATGTGGTGAATGCGCTGCTCTTCATCAACCCGCTGAACCCGGCGAGTGCTTTGAAAGTGCAGTTGCTGCGCCTGTTTGGGGCAAAAGTGGGGGTGGGCGTTGTCATCAAACCTGCTGTGAACATCAAGTATCCCTGGCTGCTGGAGGTGGGGAACCACGTATGGATAGGGGAGGAGGTTTGGATTGACAACCTGACGACGGTGCGGCTACAGGATAACGTGACCTTGTCGCAGGGGGCCATGCTGCTGACCGGCAGCCATAATTACAAAAGCGCTTCCTTCGACCTGATGGTGGGAAAGATTATGGTAGAAGAAGGGGCCTGGGTTGGTGCAAAAGCCATTGTTTGTCCAAATGTAAACTGTGGCTCTCACAGCGTGCTGGCCGCTGGCTCCGTTGCCACAACTGATTTAGCGCCCTATACCATCTACCAGGGAAACCCAGCCCAGCCGAAACGCAGGAGAGACATTGGCTGATCTTAGAGGCGAGCTATGATGGCGATCTGCCCTTATCTCGAATGGCGTTCAGTTAAAGATCTTCCATTGTCATCGTCATCTCGAACAGCGGGAGAGATTTTACCCCTCCACATGGGAAGTTGCCCCACGTTTCTGCTATATGAGTGGCTGAGATTATCTAATTTAAAACTCTTTGTTCCTTAACGTACACGGTTCCTTCTCCTGTTTTTAGGAGAGGGTTAGGGAGAGGTGAATTTAAAGCAAAAGAAACGACTTCTCATATATCCTGAACCCATCAGATATAGGTATAAATGGCAAATTCCCGCCTGGGGACATAAGCGCACTTTGCATAAAAAATTTCTGTTTACCTTTGCTGCCGGATACCTCGTATAGTCGCCCGTGAAAATTTCCATCATCACCATTGTCTACAACAACCGGGAAACCATCGCAGACGCCATCGAGTCTGTGCTGGCGCAAACTTACCCTGACATTGAATACATCGTGGTGGACGGGCAGTCGACGGATGGCACGGTGGAGCTGGTGCAGAGCTATGGCGACCGGATCAGCAAATTCATTTCTGAGAAAGACGCGGGCCTGTATGACGCCATCAACAAAGGCATCCGGCTGGCTACCGGTGATGTGGTGGGCCTATTGCACTCCGACGACCTCTTTGAATCGAGGGATGCCATCAAAGCAGTGGCAGCAGCTTTCAGGAACAACGGGACGGAAAGCATTTATGCAGACCTGGTGTATGTGAGCCGGCAGGATGCAGGAAAGGTTATTAGAAACTGGAAATCGGGGATATATAAAAAAAATAATTTTTTATATGGCTGGATGCCACCCCATCCCACTTTTTACGTAAAGCGGGAAGTTTATGAGCGGCTGGGGCTCTACAACACGAAGTTCAGAAGCGCGGCCGACTACGAGCTGATGCTGCGCTACCTCTACAAGGAGGGCATCAGCACGGCTTATGTGCCGGAGGTGCTGGTGCGGATGCGGGTAGGAGGCAAAAGCAACGTAACGCTGGCCAACAGGTGGCGGGCCAACCAGGAAGACTTCCGGGCCTGGCAGGTTAACGGCCTGAAGCCCCGCTACTACACGCGCTTCCTGAAGCCTATCCGGAAACTTGTTCAGTTTCTGTAGCTTATCAGCGGAATGGACCCACCTCCTGTCCTTCCTCTTGCAACCTCCTATCTATAGGGGATGGGAGCCTCGGGAAGACACTGGCAGGTAATGCGGGAAAACAGGGCAGGAGGTGGCTTATTGCTGTGTGGCTCCGGAGCCGGAATTACTGCGGCTCTCTGGAGTGGCTGCTTTTAAACAGTGGGATGAGGCGTGTTGCAGCAGCGGAAAAAATGAAACCTGCTTTTTGTATTAGAGTATATATATCACACAATATTATTATATATTAAAGTTAGACTGAAAGAGTCTTTAGAAACATGAGCAACAACGGAAAGAGTACCGCGGTAGAAAACGCCAGGATCGCCATTATCGGGTTGGGGTATGTCGGTCTGCCGCTGGCCATTGAGTTCGGTAAAAAGTACGACGTGCTGGGCTTCGACATTAACCGGGAGCGGGTACATGAGCTGAGCGAAGCCATCGACCGCACCCAGGAAGCCAATATGGCCGATCTGGAGCATGTCATCAGCCTTAGAAGGAACAGCGACAAGCAGGACGCCGGGCTGCAGTTCTCTTATAATGTGGAAGACCTGCGCGCCTACAACACCTTCATTGTGACGGTGCCCACACCCATCGACCAGTTCAAGGCGCCGGACCTGCGGCCGTTGATCAAAGCATCCGAAATGCTGGGCAGCATCCTGAAAACCGGCGACCTGGTGATATATGAATCTACTGTATACCCCGGCTGCACCGAAGAGGACTGTGTGCCTGTGCTGGAGCGCGTTTCGGGCCTGCAGTTTAACAAGGACTTTTTTGCGGGTTACTCGCCAGAGCGCATCAATCCGGGGGACAAAATCAACACGCTCACCAAGATAAAGAAAGTGACCAGCGGCTCTACGCCCGCCATTGCCTCGCGCGTGGACGACCTGTACCGCTCCATCATTGAGGCGGGTACGCACAAGGCGCCCAGCATCAAGGTGGCCGAAGCATCCAAGGCCATCGAGAACGCGCAGCGTGACGTGAACATTTCGTTTGTGAACGAACTCGCGCTGATATTCGATAAAATAGGCATCGACACGAATGACGTGATTGAGGCGGCGGGCACGAAATGGAACTTCCTGAAGTACAAGCCGGGCCTGGTGGGAGGCCACTGCATTGGCGTGGATCCTTATTACCTGGCGCACAAAGCGGAGTCGCTGGGCTACCATCCGGAGGTTATCCTGTCCGGCCGCCGGGTGAACGACAACATGGGCCAGTTTGTGGCCGACAAGGTGGTGAAGCTGATGATCAACAAAGACCATAAGATCAAGGGCTCCAAGGCGCTGATAATGGGTTTCACTTTTAAGGAGAACTGCCCGGATGTGCGCAACACGCGCGTGGTGGATATTTACCAGGAGCTGTTACAGTTTGGCCTGCAGGTGGATATATACGACCCTTGGGCGGACATGGCGGAGGTAGAGCACGAGTACGGCATGCAGATACAGAACAAGCTGGATGAAAACGTGGTGTATGACGCCATTGTGGTGGCGGTGGCCCACAACGAGTTCCTGAACTTCGACTACCAGAAGTACAAGCGCAACAACGCCGTTATCTTCGACACCAAGGCCTGTCTGGACAGGAGCCTGGTGGATGCAAGGTTGTAATTTGCAGCAGAATTTATATATAGAAAAGGCCGGGAGATTACTTCGCCCGGCCTTTTTTGCTTTTAAGTTCGTGTTTCCACCCCTTAGGCCCAATGCCGTCTATTTCCCGAAAAGCGTAAAGGTTTTGTGGCCTTTTAGGGGAATAAGGAAATCCTCCAAAACTTTCCTACGCATTGAGAAATCCGGATGAGCACTCCTTGAGTTGAAGGCTTTACCCTTTTCCCTGGTTTTTAGAGGGAAGCTCATTTACATGACCGGCACATGGCTAAAATGGCGTGTTCTTAAAGCTATATATAACGTGAACTCGGGAATTATTGTGCCTAAGCTTGTAGCCGCTGTTCATCCCTCTGGGCTTAACTTACTTTAAGTTCTATAGCTGGGTGTGGTGCTCTCAGGCCGAGAGGCCTCCCCGAAATGCTTCGGGGTAAACTAATCTCCTTCAGCACTGTGTAGCTGAAGCTGCCGGGGGTAGGGGCCCTCTATTCGCTCTGCTCAGGCTGCCTTACTGCGTGCGGCACCGCAACATCTACAAGGTGCCTCAGGTGAAAACTGGAAACGGTTTCACTCTGAGTCAGTGAGTGTTTTATTATAATCATTTCAATAGCAGAATATTACATTCAATTAATTCCCGAATTCACGTTATATATACTGCGGGAGCAATATCTCCAGCATATATTATTAGGAGAGGGTTGGGGAGAGGTAGAAATTGATGAAGCGGCAAAGAAAAAACTCGCAGTTGAATAGGGGAAGCCTCAAAGGATGGAAAAGGACATAGGTAGCGGGCACAAAAAAAGCCTGAGGGTTTCTCCTCAGGCTTTCGCGGTCTGGACGAGACTCGAACTCGCGACCTCCGCCGTGACAGGGCGGCATTCTAACCAACTGAACTACCAGACCAAAAATTTTTACTCTTCGGAGCCATCTGCCCCACTTCCGCTATGTACTTTCCGCAGTGTTATCTGCGGTCTGGACGAGACTCGAACTCGCGACCTCCGCCGTGACAGGGCGGCATTCTAACCAACTGAACTACCAGACCGTTTCTTTTCCTCTCCCGCTTTTCGTTAGAGTGATGCAAATGTATATGCTTATTTCCGGATGTGCAAGACGCGCGGCTCTTTTTGCGCCTATATTTTAGCGGCTGCAGTCTAAATTCTTCATTTACAATATAAAAATTTTTGGGCGCAGCATAAAGTGCGAACTTGTTCACCATCCTAAACGGAAACTGTTAAATTTGTGTCCTAAACAAGGAGGAACCCATGCTTTTAGATTTCGAACAGCCCATTGCGGCCCTCGAGGGCAAATTGAAGGAGATGAAGACGCTGGCGGCCGAGAGCCAGGTGGACGTGTCGGAGGCGGTGAAGGCCCTGGAGGAGAAGATAAAGACGCTGAAGAAAGAGACCTATGCCAACCTGACCCGCTGGCAGCGCGTGCAGCTGTCGCGCCACCCCGAGCGGCCCTATACCCTGGACTATATAAACGGCATCACCGACAAGTTTGTGGAACTGCACGGTGACCGTACCGTGAGCGACGACAAGGCCATGATTGGCGGCTTTGGGGAAGTGGCCGGGCGCAGCATCATGTTTATCGGGCAGCAGAAGGGGCGCAACACCAAGCAGCGCCAGATGCGCAACTTCGGCATGGCCAACCCCGAGGGATACCGCAAGGCGCTTCGCCTGATGAAGATGGCCGAGAAATTCAACCGCCCCATCGTCACGCTGATCGACACGCCGGGGGCCTTCCCGGGCCTGGAGGCGGAAGAGCGGGGGCAGGGCGAGGCCATTGCCCGCAATCTGAAAGAAATGTTCATGCTGAAGGTGCCGGTTATCTGCATCATCATCGGGGAGGGCGCCTCGGGCGGTGCGTTGGGCATCGCCATCGGCGACCGCGTGATGATGCTGGAGAACACCTGGTACTCCGTTATATCCCCGGAGTCCTGCTCGTCTATCCTGTGGCGAAGCTGGGATTACAAAGAGCAGGCCGCCGAGGCGCTGAAACTGACGGCAAAAGACATGCTCCAGAACAGGCTGATTGACGGCATCATCAAAGAACCACTTGGCGGCGCGCACCTGGACCCGGAGAAAATGATGCGCACCATGAAAAAGGAAATCGTGAAGCTGCTGAACGAACTCGACCCGCTGGATCCGGAGGAGCGCATCATGCAGCGCATAGAGAAATTCTCGCAGATGGGCGTGGTGCTGGAGGGGTAGTTGGTTGGTTGTTGTTGATCGTTTATACCTAAAATGGTTAAATGGTTTTTGCTTGTTAAATGGTTACTAATTCTTGGTTGTTAAACTGTTAAATGGCTGATTTTTCTCATCTGAGGAAGTTAAACTGTTACTGCAACTAAATATAATCTTAACCATTTCAACTTAGTGTTTATATCAGTTATTCAACGATCATCATTTCAGCAGTTTCGGAATCAACATAAAAACAACCATTTAACCATCCAACCATTTAACAATCATAAACCAGCAATCCTACGCATGAAGCTACACGTGATAGATACCGGGTTCTTTAAGTTAGACGGGGGCGCGATGTTCGGGGTGGTGCCGAAAACCCTCTGGCAGCGGACCAACCCGGCCGATGAGAACAACCTGTGCACATGGGCCATGCGCTGCCTGCTGGTCGAAGACGGCGACCGCCTGATCCTGATCGACAACGGCATTGGCGATAAGCAGGACGCAAAGTTCCTGAGCCATTACTACCTGCACGGTGAGGCCACCCTCAAAAGCTCGCTGCACACGGCTGGCTTCGCGCCGGAGGATATAACGGATATGTTCCTGACCCACCTGCACTTCGACCACTGCGGCGGCGGCGTGCAATATAGTTCCAGCGGCGCACCGGAGTTGGTGTTTCCTAATGCTATATACTGGTCCAACGCCGACCATTGGGAGTGGGCCACCAAACCGAATGCCCGTGAAAAAGCCTCTTTCCTGAAAGAGAATATCCTGCCCATGCAGGAAAGCGGTCACCTCCGGCTGATTGATCCGGCTGTTCCGTCGCCGTTCCCGCAGTTCGACATCTTTTATGCCAATGGCCATACAGATAAAATGATGGTGCCGGTGATTCCCTACAAAGGCAGAAAGCTGGCCTACATGGCCGACCTGTTGCCCTCCACCGGCCATATACCACTGCCCTATGTGATGGGTTACGACACCCGCCCGCTGCTGACGCTGGACGAAAAGGCCTCCTTTCTGACGAAAGCGGCCGCGGAGGATTACGTGCTGTTCCTGGAGCACGACCCTGTTCACGAGTGTTGCACCGTTGCGCAAACAGAGAAGGGAGTGAGGCTGGCAGAAACATTCACGTTAGCGGAGCTTTGAGATGCGGGTAGGCTTGGCGCTGTCGGGTGGCGGGGCCCGCGGCATTGCCCATCTGGGCGTGCTGAAGGCTTTTGACGAAATGGGGATCAGCATCAGCATGATATCCGGGGTGAGCTCGGGTGCCATCGCGGGGGTGCTGTACGCCTATGGCTTCTCGCCGGACGAAATCCTGAAGCTGATCAAGGAGCTCAGTGTTTTTAAGGTGATGCGACCGGCTTTCGGTAAGATAGGGCTGATGCACCTGGAGGAGGTGGAGAAGCTCTATATAAAATACCTGGGGGAGCGCGTCTGCTTTGAGGACCTGCGGATACCGGTGGTTGTCAGTGCCACGGAGATGAACGAGGGTGTGAACATGTACTTCTCCACCGGCGAAATCATCAAGCCACTCCTGGCCTCCTCGGCCGTGCCGATTTTATACAAGCCGGTGGAGTATATGGGCAAACTGCTGAACGACGGCGGCCTCCTCAACAACCTGCCCGTGGAGCCGCTGCACAACAACTGCGACGTGAAGATTGGCGTGCATGTAAACCCCATCAACCACCAGGCGCACGTCACGAGCCTGCGCAGCATGGTGGAGCGGACGGTGCTGCTGGCCATTAACAACAACATCAAACTGCGCCTGCAGCTGTGCGACCTTCTGCTGGAGCCGCAGGAGTTGCGCTATTACCGCCTCACTAATTTCCGGAAGGCGGACGAAATATTTGAGGTGGGATATAAATACGCCCTGCACATGCAGCGCCATATCATGAGCCTCCTAAATCAGTAATAGTATTATTATAATTTAAGCAATAATATTTATAAATAAGTATTACTTTTTTCTAATATAACCGTAGAAAGGGTTGTGCCACTAATCTAAATTAAGCCCAACCCTTATGTGTAAATTTTTATTAAGCTTTATTTGCCTGCTTGCCGCGTTTACTTCTTTTGCGCAGGAAAACCAGAGTTACCTCATTCACGCCAAAGTAAAACAGGGTTCTATCCTGCTCGGGGGCAGTCTCAGCGCCTCTGCTTACACCACTACCCGGGAACTGGACTTGCCGCTTGGCCCTGAAGAAGGAACCAACATACTAGCGAGCCTTTACGCCAAGAACGGCTATTTCCTGATGCATGACTTTGCGCTGGGCCTGGTGGTGAGCCTGGAGCATGAGAGCCTCAGTATCAGTACTAAAGAGGACGCTGATAAATTCAGGCGAACCATGATGCTGGCGGGACCCTTTGCCCGCTACTACCTCGACAACGGCATCTTCGGTGAACTGTCGCTGCAGGCGGGTTTGCTCAACTTCTCGACCGGCGACAAGTCAAACCTGTTCCAGGGCGGCATTGGGGTGGGATATGCCTATTTCGTTAATCAGCGTATCTCCCTGGAGCCGATGCTGAGTTTCCGCTATTTTCAGGAGTCCAGGGGCGGCAAGTCTAACACGACACTGGGCCCAATGCTGGGTTTTGGCATTCAGGCATACATCCTCCGCAGGAGGGCGCACATCATCAAAGAAGCCTTGTAAAAGACAGGATTAGTGCGTATTTATGCGGCTTCAATTGCCGCCCTGCGCTTACGCACGGTCCTATATGCCATAAGCTACATGTTCGCAAAACTTTTATCGAAGGCTATTTTCAAAATTTCCGGCTGGAAACTGGTGGGGAACCTGACGCCGGAGAACCGCCGCTGCGTGATGATTGCCGCCCCCCACACCAGCAATTGGGATTTTATATATGCCCGCGCCGCTTTTTACCTGATGGATGCCCCCATCCGCCTCACCATCAAAAAGGAGTTTCTGGACTACCCGCTTGTGGGGCCGCTGCTGAAAAAGATGGGCGCCATGCCCGTGGACCGCTCGCGGAACACGAAGATGGTGGATGCCATGGTCCGTATCATAAAGGAGACGCCGGGGGATATGTGTGTGATGGTGACACCCGAGGGAACGCGCAAGTACCAGCCGCGCTGGCGCAGGGGTTTTTACCATGTGGCCATGGGAGCGGGGGTGCCCATCGTCCTCGGCTACCTCGACTATTCCAGAAAGGAGGCTGGTGTAGGTCCTACCATATACCCGTCCGGCGACATAGAGGCAGATATGGAAAAGATACAGGCCTTCTACCGCACCAAAAAAGGCAAATACCCGGAGCAGGGAGTGCGGTAATTAATTACGAGTTACGAATAGAGAAGGGGCTGCATCAGAATATTGCAGCCCCTTCTCTATTACAGTAGAGGCATAAGCAGCCTCTTCAATTTGAAATCATATGATTCAGAATTTTGATTTTATCATTCGGAACTCGGAATTCATAATCCGTAATTCATTTAAGCTATCTGCCGCAGGTCTACTGGTATCACACGCGATATGCCAGCCTCAATCATAGTGATGCCATACATGACGTCGGTGGAAGCCATGGTGCGTTTGTTGTGCGTCACCACGATGAACTGCGAGTTCTGCGAAAACTTGCGGATGATCGTGTTGAACTTGTCGATGTTGGCGTCATCCAACGGCGCGTCCACCTCGTCGAAAATACAGAAAGGCGCTGGCTTGAGCAGGTAAATCGAGAACAGCAGGGAGATGGCTGTCAATGTTTTCTCCCCGCCGGAGAGCTGGTTGATGGTTAAGGGGCGCTTGCCTTTGGGCTGTGCCATGATCTCGATCTTCGACTCCAGCGGGTTCTTCGGATCCGTGATCACCAGGTCGCAGTTGTCCTCTTCGGTGAAGAGGCTGCGGAAAACAAGCTTGAAGTTATGCTTGATCTGGTTGAAGGCATCCATAAACTTCTCTTTCGCCACCGTGTCTATTTCGTTGATGGTGTCGATGAGCATGTTCTTCGCGTTCACCAGGTCGTTTCGCTGTTCGGTGATGAAGGTGTTCCGCTCCTCAATTTCGGCATAGGCCTCGGCAGCCATCGCGTTAACAGGCCCCATTTTATCCAACTGGCTTTTCATGGTGGCGATATGCTGGCTGAGTTCTTCTGAGGAGAGCGGTATCAGCAGCTCTTCTTCCGGGATGGGCGAGGCAAAGTCCTCATCCGATATATTGAACTCGGCGGCAAGGCGTTCTTTAATCGCCACGAGCTTCAGCTGCGTGTCGTTCTTGGCCTGCTGCATGCGCATCAGGAGTTCGTCCGAGTTCTGCCTTCTGCGCTGCAGCTCACGGATTGTCTTCTCTTTCTCGTCCAGTTCTCCGCGCAGGCTGAAATACTCCTTCTCCATATCCTCCAGTTCCTGCCCAAAGGCAAGGCGCGCCTCGCTCATGCCCTCTACCACTGTCTCGTTCTCCTGTATAAAGGCATCCGCAGTCGCAGTCTCCTCTTCGGCTTTCGCCATTTCCTGCTTCAGTCCCGTAATACGCTCCAAGTTTACCTCTACCGTTTTTTGCTTGTAGCTGATCTCCTGCTGCAGGCTGGAAAATCGGTTTTTGAGCTGGTGAAACTGGATGTTCTCCTGGTTATACCGACCAGAGATAATAGCAATCTGCTCCTGCTGCCTTTCTATATAGGAGGTGTGTACGGCAAGTTCCTCCTCCAGGCGCTTCAGCTCCTGCTGGTCGGCGGCGGCCTGCGGCGACACTTCCTCACTCTGCGACCGCAGCTCCAGCAAGCGCTCCTGCAACTCGTCTTTCTTCTGGTCGAAGTTGCGGAGGTTTTGCTGGTGCTGCTCGTGTTTGATGCGCACCGTCAGCAAATCCTGCTGCCGCTTCGCCACTTCTTTCTCCAGCTGTTTAATCACCTCCTGCTGCGACTCGTTTCTATGGTTCTGCAGCAGCTGGTTTTGGGTATTGATACGGCCCTGCAGCAGCTCTGCCTGGTGCGTGAGCGCCTCCACTTCTTCGGCAAGTTTCTCCAGGCTTTGCTTGCGGCCCAGCCGGTTCCCATCAAACAACCCCACCGAGCCACCCGACAGACTAAGGGGCTTGCGGATGGCGCTGCCGTCTTTCAGGATGATGGTTTTGTAGTCGCTGTCATATAGCTCTTCCTCATCGTCATCGGCTATATACACGTTGCGGAGCATATACTTCATCAGGCTGCTGTACTTTTTCTCCGCAGACACCACTTCGTAACCGGCTTTTAGGTTGCCTTCGCTGAATGTGGCTGTGGGCTCCATTTCTTCTATCTCGGAGAGGATGATGAAGTTCGCGCGGCCTTTGTTTTCCTTCTTCAGAAGCGCCACAGCCTCTATGGCGTCCTGCAGTTCCTCCACCACAAAAAAGTTCATGTAAGGCTCCAGGTAACTTTCGATAAGCGGTTTATAGTCAGCCTCGCATATCAAAATGTCGGACAGGAGCGGAGCGGGCTTTGACCAGTCTTTAGACTTGCTCAGGAACTTAATCGCTTCCGGGAAGCCTTCCATATTCTCGACCAAGGATTTGGTGAGGTTGTACTGGTTCTGCTTTGCGTCGAGGGTGCGGTTAAGCTCTACGCGTTGTGTTTTAAGTTCCTCAACATTTGCTTCAGTGGTTTGAATTTGCTGCTGCAGCGTTTCTTCCTTTGCCTGCAGGCGCACGAGCTCCGAGGTGGTTTCCTCCAGTCCCAACTGTGCCTCCTGCAGTTGCTCCTGTAGCAACCGGGCGTCTTCGTCGGCATCAGTTTGCTGCTGGTGCAGGCGCTCCAGTTCCTGGTTGATGTTCTGGATCTGCACCTGGCTTATCTCCAGTGACTTGCTCAGCTGGTATACCTCGTTCTGCTTCGCCTTCTGCTGCTGCGTCAGCCCCAGCAAGGTGTCCTGCAGACTGGCCTTCTGCTCGTTGGCTTCCTGTAGCTGATCCTTCAGTTCGGCTACCTGCTCTTCGGCTGCAGCATACTGATCCTGTACTTCCAGCAGTTCGTCGCGCAGCGTCCCGATGCTTTCCTGGGTGTGCTCCACATTGGCGGTATCCTGACTTATCTGCTGGCGCAGTTGCAGCATGCGCTCCTTCAGGTAAGCGCTGCGCTCGGCGTTCAGCCGGATATCGCTTTCCAGCTGGCGCAGCCTGGCCGTTTGCACCTGCATGGTTTTCTGCATCTCCGCCAGCTTTTCCTGTGTGCCGCTCAGCTCTTCCTTCTGTTCGGCAATGGCGTCTTCGGCCTCCGCTACCGTGGCTACATATTGTTCTTTCAGGCTGTTCTCCTGGCGCACATCCTGCTCCAGCCGCTCCAGCGTGTGCTGGTACTGCGCAATGTTACGGCGCGCAAACTCCAGGCTATGCTTTTTATAGTCCTCCTTTAGCTGGAAATACCTGATGGCCTGTTTTGCCTGGCGCTCCAGCGTTTTCATGTTCTTGCCGATCTCGTGCAGCACGTCTTCCACACGCTCCAGGTCAGCGTCCGTTTCCTCCAGCTTTTTCAGTGTCTGCTTTTTGCGCACTTTGAACTTGGAGATGCCTGCCGCTTCCTCGAACAGCAGCCGGCGGGAGTTTTCCTTGTCGTTGAGAATCTCGTCCACCATTTTCAGCTCGATGATGGCGTAGCTGTCCGAGCCGATGCCCGTGTCCAGGAAAAGTTCGTTGATGTCCTTCAGGCGACAGGGCACGCCGTTCAGCAGATACTCGCTGTCGCCGTTGCGGTAGTACTTGCGCGTCACCGTCACCTCCGAATATTCTGTGGGCAGTATGCCTTTGTTGTTGTCGAAGGTGATGGAGACTTCGGCCAATTGCACTGGCTTCCGGGTTTTGGAGCCGTTGAAGATGACGTTCTCCATTTTGTCGGAGCGGAGGTTGCGGGTTTTCTGCTCGCCCAGCACCCAGCGGATGGCATCCACGATGTTGGACTTGCCACAACCGTTTGGCCCCACAATTCCCGTAATCCCGTTATCGAAGTTGATGACGACGCGGTCGCCGAAACTCTTGAACCCTTTAATCTCTAATTTTGATACCTGCATTCGTTTGTGCGGAATCGCTTTATTCCAAGCTCAAAAATAAGACGATTTTCGATACCATAATATTTTGCGCGGGTATAATAAGCACCGCAGCAGCAGTACCCGCCATCGTTTCTGATTTGGTGCCTGTTCAGCTGATTTATATATAAACCCATATAGCCAGCCTTACAAGGGCAAAACTGAAGGCT
Source organism: Pontibacter russatus (assembly GCF_009931655.1). NCBI lineage: Bacteria > Pseudomonadati > Bacteroidota > Cytophagia > Cytophagales > Hymenobacteraceae > Pontibacter > Pontibacter russatus. Next base: position 90,378 of record NZ_CP047984.1, read on the forward strand.
ATATGGGAATAACTTTTCGTTGAGGGAAAGGGAACAAGCTCTATATAACCCCTATATGCATAATTGATACAGGAGACGGCAAAGCACCATTTTTTTGCTATATTTGATCAGGAAGACGCGCTATGGAAGACTTTAAGCTCATTTTATATGTACTGGCCGCCGTGGCCTACTTCATTTTTATGCAGTGGCGCAAGGCGTTCAACGCACCCAAAGAGGAGGACGACGACGCGCCGCGCGGACAGGGGAGAGGAGCGCAGGCGCCAGCCAGACCGGCCACTTCGTTTGAAGACATTCTGCGGGAGCTGCAGCCGAAATTGGAGCGGGCAGAGGCCAAAGGCAAAGCCGTGGTTGAGAGGACAAAGGAGCTTGCCGGACCAGTGGGAACACCTTTTCCGCCCGTTGCAGCAGCCACACCAGCAGTGAAAAATTATGAGGCCGCACCCAGCGTTAAAGCACTGTCGTGGGAGAAACCTTCGGAAGCCAGGTTAGCAGCCAAATTGCTGGAGGAGCAGCGCATCAGGAACCATTTTAACACCTACGAGCGCAGGCAAACCACGCAAAACAAATACGCGACCCTCCTGAGAAACCCGGCATCCGCCCGCGAGGCCTTCGTCCTGACGGAAATTTTCAACAGAAAGTACAGTTGAAGTGAATTCTGAATAATTGATTGTTGAATCACTGAATATATCCTTCTGGCGTAAAGCAAAAAGGAGAGCTATTGAAATGATCTCACTTCGAACCAGTTATATATGGTGCAAGCGCCCAACGGCCGCATATATAATGCAGGCGGCAAAGCCATAGATCATTTCCCACCGAAAACCAATCCGACTATACCGTAGACTTTATCCAATATTTATATATAGCTAACGCGTGCCCATATATGAAAGCACCTTCTATATGGGAACGCAGGCCGGAGGCGCTATGGTGTACGCACGAGTGAAGACGCTCGCGCCATATATGCGCGTTACTTATAAGATGAGATAAAATAAAACCTACCGAACTCCAGCTACTGAACGAATCCGTGTAAGCCCTATATGGCCGAAAAGTAAAAAGAATGAACGGCCGTTTCGATTGTGGCCTGATAAGAAATGTCGCATTATCACGCTATCCTTTTCATTCAATTATTCAAAACTCGGTTATTCAAAATTCCCACATCACAGCGCCTGTGTAAGGGCATAGGATACAATGTTGGCGCCCATGCGGAGCGCCTGCTGCCGGATTGGATCCGGGTCGTTGTATATCTCCTGGTCTTCCCAGCCATTGCCTAAATCTGTTTCATAGGTATAAAAGCACACCAGCCGCCCCTCGTGCAGAATGCCGAAACCCTGCGGGGGCTTGTTGTCGTGCTCGTGTACCTTGGGCAGACCGTTGGTGAAGGTGAATTTCTGCCTGTAGATCGGGTGATCAAAAGGCAGTTCCACAAACTCATGTTCCGGAAACACCTTTTTCATCTCCTTCCGGATGAACTTATCCAGCCCGTAATTATCGTCGATGTGCAGGAAGCCGCCGCTGATAAGGTAATTGCGCAGGTTCTGTGCCTCGGCGTCAGAGAAGGTTACGTTGCCGTGGCCGGTCATATGCACGAAGGGGTAGCTGAACAGCTCGGGGCTGCCCACCTCTACCACAGCCTCGTCGGGAGCAATGTTCATGTTCAGGTGCTGGTTGCAGAAACTGATGAGGTTCGGCAGCGAGGTCTTGTTGGCGTACCAGTCGCCGCCGCCGTTGTACTTCAGCTTGGCGAGCTTGAAGCTGTATTGCTGCGCCATGGCAGCGGGCAGTGCGGTTACAAACAGGAGGAGAATGATCAGGTGGCGCTTTAGCATGTAATCCTTTCTAAATTTATATATCCTTTATAACGGCGCGAAGATGTCGTGCAGTACATTCAGCGTATGGCAGGCCACCAGTGCGGCGGTCTCCGTGCGCAGCCTGCTTCTCCCAAGCGTAACCGGCCTGATGCCCGCCTCGTATGCCGCCGCTATCTCGCCTTTGGAAAAGTCTCCCTCCGGGCCAATCATGATGCAGTGCGGCTGGCCGTGCCTGTAGTAATCTTTGATGCTTTTGGTGGCATCTTCCTCAAGATGGGCGATATAGGTGTGCTCGGCATATGTTTTCTGCACAAAACGGTTGTACGGTGTCAGGTCGTGCAGGAGGGGCAGGTAGCCTTTCTGTGACTGCTTCATGGCGCTCACCGCAATTTTCTCCAGCCGGTCGAGTTTCAGGTGGCGGCGCTCCGAATTCTCGCACAGCAGGAAGGTAATTTCCGTCACGCCTATTTCCACGGCTTTCTCCATAAACCACTCCATGCGGTCCATGTTTTTGGTAGGGGCCACGGCAATGTGCGTGCTGTAAGGCAGCTTGCCATATTCAATCTGCTTGTCTATGACCTGCAGCCGGCACTTTTTTGGGTTCGCTTCCTGAATAATGGCCGTGTATTTGCCTCCTGATCCGTCCACGAGGTAAACCGTATCGCCTTGCTGCAGCCGCAGCACGCGTACGCAGTGTTTCGATTCCTCTTCACTCAATAGATAGAAATCAGTGGAGACGTCTGGTGTGTAAAACAGATGCACGGTATTTTAATGTTGAATTTTAAATGACTGAATAAGTGAATTGTATAGCAGAACGTACGAAGGTAGCCCAAGTCGCTTGATTACACCGGCAAAGTTTAAGCATGAAGGGACTATTCAGAAGACGGCGTGATGGAGGTTTTTCCTGTACTTCACCGGCCTTTAAGCCACTCACAGCAATCAACAGTGGGCAATCAACAGTTAAAGTATACGAAAGTACAGAATTTGCGCCTATTGAAGAAGGCATATATGGAAATGACTCTCTACCGGACCGCTTCCCGGCTGCCCAAAGCGAATTGGGCCTGGGCGTAAGTCTTGTCTTCAAATCGGTTCATTTTATAAAGGTGCAGCGTTTAAGTGAGCAGTTACTTTTGAGCAGCCAAGCCAATGCTTTTTACGGATTTGCTAATCACCTGAAGGATATGGGTGTGAAATTTAGAAATATATCAAAACAAGGACCCCTATACCCCTAATCTTCAAAGGAAGGGTAGGCTGCCTGTACAGAAACTATTTGCTGGAATGCCCCGAAACAGGTATATTTACCATCTTTACACAACCAACTAATCTTAAAGTCAACCAAACAATTTATGTCTTCCAAAGACCATCCTCTCAATGATCAGGTTAGTAAGCATAACATTCCCTACGGTGCTGAATCCAACCAGTTAAAATTCAAACATCCGAGCGGCCTGTTCGTGCTTTTTTTCACAGAGATGTGGGAAAGGTTCAGCTACTATGGCATGCGGGCCCTGCTGGTGCTGTTTTTGACGTCATCGCTGCTGGATGGCGGCTGGGGGTGGAGCAATCAGGATGCCCTGCAGCTGTATGGCCTCTATACCGGTCTGGTGTATCTGACCCCCATCATCGGCGGTTTTATAGCGGATAAGTTCCTTGGTTTCAGATGGGCCGTTGTGATTGGTGCTTTGTTGATGACCATGGGGCATGCGAGTATGGCTGTGGAGACCGAACCTCTCTTTTATACCGGCCTTGCCCTTATCATTTTGGGTAACGGGTTGTTCAAGCCCAATATTTCATCGATGGTGGGACAGCTCTATGTAAATAACCCTGATAAAAAGGACGCTGCCTACACTATCTTTTATATGGGCATCAATTCAGGGGCATTCCTGGGCATCCTGCTGTGCGGCTATATCGGAGAGAAGGTGGGCTGGAGCTACGGTTTTGGCCTGGCGGGCATCTTCATGTTTTTCGGGATGCTGCAGTTTTACTTTGCCAAGAATATTTTCGGTAACATCGGTCAGCCGCCCTCAAAGGACAGCGACACTCCTGAGTCCCGCTCCGAGAAAATAGCAGAGGCCAAAGAACTCCCGAAACATGTGGTGCGGGACCGCCTCATCGTGATCTCCGTTTTTGCCTTTTTCACCATCTTTTTCTGGATGTCTTTTGAGCAGGCGGGAGGCTCCATGACCATTTTTGCAAAGGATTACACCAACCGTGTACTGGATGGCAGCAGTGCCACCTTCTTTAAATGGGCCAACAGCATACTGGTTGTCGTGCCCATGATCATCCTGACCTTTGTGCTCTTCAACCTTTTCAAAGACACCTTCAGGCGCATAGGGCTGTCTAACCTGTTTTTAGGGACGAGCTTTGTTATTATATGGGGTATCATTATCTGGATGCTGAGCAGGGAGTTCCAGGCAGATGTAGCCGAGGTTCCCGCATCGTGGTTCCAGATTCTGAACTCGTTTTTTATTATTGCCCTTGCCCCATTGTTTTCCAAGATATGGGAAAGCAGGTTTAACCCTTCCGGGCCGGTGAAGTTCGCCCTCGGGTTGTTTTTGCTGGGCATAGGGTTCGCGATACTGGCGTATGGCGGCAGCAGCATTCCGCAAGGCGCAGATGTTGCGTCAGTGAGCATGATCTGGCTCATTCTGGCTTATTTCTTCCATACGCTCGGGGAGCTTTGCGTTTCGCCTGTTGGCCTGTCATATGTAAGCAAACTCTCGCCTGCCCGTTTTGTGGGGCTGATGTTTGGTATATGGTTTGTGGCCAACTTCTTCGCCAACCTGCTGGCAGGTTTAACCGGCAGCTTCATCGACAACATCGTGAACAACTACTCCATAACAGTCTTTTTCCTGATATTCACGTTCATACCTTTCCTGGCTGGCGTCATCATGCTGGCGCTGAACGGTTTCCTGAAGAAAAGAATGCACGGTATCGACTAACATAACGGGATTACGCATTTTAATATCAAAGGCCCCTGTTGCTTCTGCAACAGGGGCCTTTCGCATTGTGTAGGTGTACGGCTCTCCTGAATACCTGACTGTACAGAACCAAAGGACAGAGTATGAATCATGATGCTTAAATTATCACTTTGTTTATAATTTAAAATAAAACACAACAGCGTACTTTGTTTGTAAAGTACTATTATGGATATTGCTGACGATTTCAAAATACGCTTATATGAGGTAAGCAGCAATTTTTAACAATTCTATTTTATTTTTCCTCTTACAAACTTATACTTTTAGCCAATGTTATTTTTTGTAATTAAACGTTGCTCAATTGCAGCGTTTGTACTGGGATGCACCCTGCAGTCCTGCCAACTGGTGCCCGAGGTTTTGCCGGCGCTGAACCCTGAAATGGAAACCGCGGCAACCGCTGCTTTCACACGCTTCACCATCCCTAAAGGTTCGCACTACGCCGACAGAAGTTCGCTCAAGAAGGTGCAGACGGCGCACCTGCGCTTTGCCGTCACCTTTGACAGTACCGCCATATATAGCACCATAGATCCTAGCAACCAGGGAGACATCAACAAACTGTATGGCCTGTCAGACTGTGGCAACGACCACCACACCAACAGCGCCCGCTTTGGCTGGCGCTGGTACAAGAACAGGCTGGAGCTGCATGCGTATGCTTACACCAACAAGGTGCGGAAGTCGGCCTATGTGGGAGCGGTCACGCTGGGCAAAGCAACCGTATGCGAAATAAGCCTGGAGGGAGAGCAGTACGTCTTCACGATGGACGGCAAGACGGTAGCGCTGCCCCGTGCGTGCAATGGCGCAGGGGAGGGCTATCAACTGTACCCATACTTTGGAGGCGACGAGACTGCCCCGCACAACATATCCATCGATATTCAGACGCTGCCGTAGAAGAGTCCGCCTCTTGCAGAGAGATGAGCGGCAAAAGCCATATATAGGTTTTATATCTAAAATAAAAAACCCGGGTCAGCAATGGCCCGGGTTTTTTGTTTTAGATATGTGTGGCAATTACATCATGCCGCCCATGCCGCCCATGCCGCCTGGCATAGCCGGAGCGCCTTTGTCTTCCTCTGGCTCCTCAGAAACTACGCACTCGGTAGTCAACAGCAGACCAGCAATGGAAGCAGCGTTCTCCAGCGCAAGACGAGTTACCTTGGTTGGGTCGATGATACCCGCCGCAAACATGTTCTCGTACTTATCGTCGCGGGCGTTGTAGCCATAGTCAGCCTTGCCTTCGCGCACAGCCTGCACCACTACTGAGCCTTCGCCACCTGCGTTATAAACGATCGTTCTGAGTGGAGACTCCAGGGCAGTCTTGATGATCTGCACGCCTGTCTGCTCGTCAGCGTTATATACGTCCACGTTGTTCAGGGCATCAATTGCACGGATGAGGGCAACGCCGCCACCGGCCACGATACCTTCCTCCACGGCAGCGCGCGTTGCGTGCAAGGCATCGTCCACGCGGTCTTTCTTCTCTTTCATCTCTACCTCAGTAGAAGCACCGATATAAAGGATAGCCACACCACCTGATAATTTTGCCAGACGCTCCTGCAGTTTCTCACGGTCATAGTCAGAAGTGGTTGTCTCCATCTGAGACTTGATCTGGTTCACGCGTGCCACGATGTCATCTTTCTGGCCGCCACCGTTCACGATGGTGGTGTTGTCTTTGTCGATGATCACTTTCTCGGCCTGGCCAAGGTATTCGATGGTTGCGTTTTCCAGCTTGTAACCGCGCTCTTCCGAAATCACGGTACCGCCTGTCAGGATGGCTATATCCTCGAGCATGGCTTTTCTTCTGTCGCCGAAGCCGGGGGCCTTCACAGCGGCAATTTTCAGGGAACCACGCAGCTTGTTCACTACCAGGGTGGCAAGCGCCTCGCCGTCCACATCCTCCGACACAATCACCAGGCCTTTGCCTGTCTGCACCACCTGCTCCAGCACCGGAAGCAGTTCTTTCATGGTAGATACTTTCTTGTCGTAGATCAGGATGTACGGGTTGTCAAACTCGGCCTCCATTTTCTCCGGGTTGGTCACGAAGTACGGAGAAAGGTAGCCGCGGTCAAACTGCATCCCTTCCACTGTCTTCACCTCGGTCTCAGTGCCTTTGGCCTCTTCCACGGTAATCACGCCGTCCTTGCCCACTTTGTCCATCGCGTCGGCAATCATTTTACCGATTTCAGGGTCGTTGTTGGCAGAGATGGTTCCTACCTGGGAAATCTCAGAGGAGTTCTCGATTTTCTTGGACTGCGAACGCAGGTTCTCCACCACCGCATGCACGGCTTTGTCGATACCGCGCTTCAGGTCCATCGGGTTGGCTCCGGCCGCCACGTTCTTGATACCGGCAGTGTATATGGCCTGCGCCAGCACAGTGGCTGTCGTGGTACCGTCACCAGCCTGGTCAGCGGTCTTAGAGGCAATCTCTTTCAGGAGCTGGGCTCCCATGTTCTCGATCGCGTCTTTCAGCTCGATTTCTTTCGCCACCGAAACACCGTCTTTGGTGATGGTAGGGGCACCGAATTTCTTATCGATGATAACGTTGCGCCCTTTAGGGCCCAGTGTCACTTTTACTGCATTCGCCAATTTGTCAACGCCGGACTTAATCTTGGTGCGGGCGTCTGTATCAAATGTGATGTTCTTAGCCATAGTTTAAAATACTTTTGGATGATGTTTTACAGAACTTGAATTATAGGATAGCCAGGATGTCAGACTCGCGCATGATCAGGTAGTCGCTACCGTCCACAGAGATCTCAGTGCCGGCATACTTGCCATACAACACCTGGTCGCCCACCTGTACCTGGGGCTTGATGAGCGATCCCTGCTCAGAGGTTTTACCCTCGCCAACGGCTACTACTTCTCCGCGCTGAGGCTTCTCTTTAGCAGTGTCAGGAATGATGATACCTGACTTCGTCTTTTCCTCTGCTGCAGCAGGAGCCACAATTACTCTGTCTGCTAATGGTTTGATGCTGATTGACATAGTTTCTTGTTATTATGTTTATTGTTTAAAATTATGTAATAACACAGCTATACTATCATTTCCTGTGCCAAGACCGGAAGCCTGCCATATTACGTCATATTTACAGTTGTTAACGCGGCTGTACCTGTCAGGTTTGACATATACTGACACATACGGGAACTTTTTCTGTAAATGCTGACACAACAGCGGCAGGAACAGAAACAAAGAAGCCGGTCAGTTGACCGGCTTCTGTTATATATAAACCGATGGCAAACTACTCAGCGGCTGTGTCTATCATCTCAGGTATGGCTGCTGCATCCGGGATGGCGGCAGTAGTGTCATTTGTTACGCCGGGCAGGGTGCCGGGGGCCGCCGGAAGCTGCGACTGTCGCGCCCGCTCCTCGTTCACACTGCGGATAACGCCCGTGTCACTGCCCGAGGTTCCCATCATATGTGTACCCAGTGTCAGGACTACCAGGGCAATGGCAAAACCCCAGGTCAGTTTCTCGAGCAGGTCGCCGGTGCGCTTCACGCCCATCAGCTGGCTGGTGCTGCCGCCAAACTGGCTGGAAAGCCCGCCTCCCTTGGGGTTCTGGGCGAGTACCACTAAAACCAGCAGTACGCAAACAAAGATAATGATACTGATAAGGGCGATATACATCTTAACTCAGGTTTTGTAATTTTTCTATCTGTCCGGCAAAGTAACTCTTTTTTTCCGGATATTTCAAAAGCAGCTGCTCATATATTTTGATGGCCTTCTTCACCTTTCCCTGGTTCAGGAAGATGTTGGCCAGGCTCTCCGAGGCGATCCCCTTCTTTATTTTGGAGTTCCGCAGCGACAGGTCCTCCTGCGGCTCCTGCTTCATCTTCACGTGCTGCATCGTGTTCAGGCGCGGGTTCAGCTTCAGGAACTGGTCGATGATGCTGTACTGGTGGTGCAGCGCCGCTGCCTGCTGCTCCCGGGGCTTCTCTTCCAGCACGTGCGTTTTGGTGTACTCCAGTATCAGTTCCGGGTGGAAGGCGGCCGGGCGCTGCCGCGTTACCTCATCCTTTAGTTGCAGCATCTCGCCCATGCGGCTGGAGGCCATCCAGTAGCCCAGTGCGTCGTCGGCATACATCTGGTCTATCTCGCTAAAGGAATAACTGATTGGAGCGGCCTCCGGCGAGGTTGCGGGAACTACATCAGGATGCTCATCTACAGAAGTTTCCGGAGCATTTGTCTCTTCCGCAACTGGTGACGAAGGATGCTCACCGAAATCAGCAGGTGGCAAAGGAACTTCGCCTGCTGTGTCCAGGGCAGTAGCCATATTCTGTCCAGGCTCAGGCGTTTCGCTCGGAGCTTTTTTAGGCACTTCAGGGGCTGGTCTTTGGGCCAGCAGGTCGGTAAAGGAGGGGCTGAGGCTGTTTATGGTCAGCAGGTGAGCCAGCTCGTAATAGGAAACCTCCTCCGCCGATGTATTATCCGCTGTGGCCTCTTCAGCCTGTGGTGCCTCAACGTATATATGGCTGCCCTGTGGGGGAGAAGTCTCCTGCTCCGGTGCGGCCACTTCATCGGCAACCGTTACTTCCGGTGGATCTGTTACTGCTTCTTCCTTATATATAACTTCTTCTGATACAGCAGGTATGAAAGTGTTATCCTGATGCGCTGCATGAGGTGACTTTACGGCAACTGCCATGTCTTCGGAAGCGGCTTCCTCAAACACCGGCGCTGGCGAGGGGGAGGCATATATCAGCCGTTTCAGCACCTGCCGGTTGGAGGCATAGGCCGAGGCCCGGCGCAGGCGCTGCGTCGACAGCATACTGCCCTTGTCGTGCGCCGACTTTGCCAGCAGGAGGTGGGCCGTCTGGCAGTACGGGAAGGTAGCGGCCACTTTTTCCAGCTCCTCGGTTTGCTGGTCCGAGATGGCGGAAGCCTGTTGTACAAGTTCGAGAAAAGCTGATTTGTTCATGTGGGCTGTGCTGCTTATGCTTGCATATATTACCAATCCGCCACCGTCTTGTTGAACACGTCCGTTACCAGCCGCTCCGTCAGCTGCTCAATCTGCACGTTCGACAGCTGCGTGATGTCCAGCGTCTGCGGAAAGTCCTGCGAGATGGTAAAGGCCCGGTCGAAGTCCTTCTCCGGCTGCTTCGTGTTCGTGAAGCGGACCTGCACCGTCAGCGTCAGGCGGTTCAGCCCGGCGATGTCCTGCTGGCCCTCGCGCTGGATGGCGGCGGGGGTGTAGGTAAAGCTAACGATCTGCCCTTCCAATTGCAAGTCTCCCTCGCTCTGCATCACCGCCAGGTTGGTGTTCCGCCGGTAATAATCCGTGAAGCTGTTTGTCACGATCTGCGTGAGGTTGGCCGGGCCCTCCCCGGAGCTGTTCTCGAAGTTTTGGATGGAGATGCTCTTGATGTCGGGGGAGATGGTGGTGCCGGTAAAGGAATAGAGGCCACAGCCGCTGCACGCGGCCAGCAGCAGTATGCCTATATAGCTGCGCAGCGCGGGCAGGTTAATCTTCAATGTCATACTGTTTCAGTTTGCGGTAAAGGGTGCGTTCGGAGATGCCCAGGTCCTGTGCGGCATACTTCCTCTTGTTTTTGTGTTTTTTCAGCGCCTTCAGAATGAGCTCTTTCTCCTTGTCCTCCAGCGACAGGCTCTCTTCTTCGTACTCGTGCTGGATGTCCTCCACTTTCTGGTCCTCGTAGTCCTGTACCTGTGCCTGGTTAACGGGCAGGTAATAGGGCTCCTTGTGTTTTGGATCCGGCTGCTGGTAATTGCGACTGCTGCTGTTATATGGCTGCTGCTCTATGCTGTCGAACAGGTGGCTGTGCTCTTTCAGCAGTTCCTGGTCGTTGGGCTGGTGCGTGATCATCTCGAACACCAGCTTCTTCAGCTCTGACACGTCGCGGCGCATATCGAAGAGGACTTTATAGAGCAGATCCCGCTCCGAGAAGTTGTGGTCGCCGCCCTGCTCTTTTGCCAGCACCGCCGGCAGGTTGCTTATCTGCTCTTTAGGCAGGTACTGGCGCAGCTTGTTGCCGTCCACCTCCCGGTCATACTCCAGCACCGACAGCTGCTCCACCATGTTTTTGAGTTGGCGGATGTTGCCCGGGAAGCGGAAGCTCAGCAGTTCCTGCACCGCATCAGGCGTCAGGGTGATGGGCTTCACCTTGTATTTCTCAGAGAAGTCTGAGGCAAACTTTCTGAAAAGCAGATAGATATCTTCCCCGCGTTCACGAAGCGGTGGAACCGTAATGGGCACAGTGTTGAGGCGGTAGTAGAGGTCTTCCCGGAACCTCCCTTTCTCCACGGCATTCAGCAGGTTAACGTTGGTGGCGGCCACCACCCGCACGTCCGTCTTCTGCACCTTGGAAGAGCCTACTTTGATGAACTCGCCGTTCTCCAGCACGCGGAGGAGCCGCGCCTGTGTGCCAAGCGGCATCTCTCCGATCTCATCCAGGAAAATGGTGCCGCCGTCCGTCACCTCGAAGTAGCCTTTGCGGGCCTCCTGCGCACCGGTAAAAGAGCCTTTCTCATGCCCGAAGAGCTCTGAGTCGATGGTGCCCTCCGGTATGGCCCCGCAGTTGATGGCGATGAACTGGCCGTGCTTGCGCGGGCTCAGGTGGTGTATGATTTTGGAGAAAGACTCTTTCCCGCTGCCACTTTCGCCCGTTATCAGCACCGTCATGTCGGTAGGGGCCACCTGCACCGCCACCTGGATGGCGTAGTTGAGCAGGGGCGAGTTGCCGATAATGCCGAAGCGCTGCTTGATGCTTTGTATATCTATATGATGCATGAAATTCAATGTGCTAATGCATAAATGTGCTGGTGTGATAGTTTTTCAATGTGCTGATTCTCTGAAGATATCATCGAATTAATAGCACATTGATCAATTAATTAATCAGCACATTAACCTACCGCCTCCCCGAACAGGGTGCCGACGCTGCAGTCATGTACAAAAACGTTCACGTAGTCGCCTTTCTGGTAGTGCTTTCTGTCAAAGATGACCACTTTGTTCTGGTCATTGCGGCCGCTCAACTGCTCGTCCGATTTTTTAGAAGGTCCTTCCACCAGCACCTTGTGCACCCGGCCAATGTCGCGCTTGTTGCGGGCAAGGGAGGTTTCGCGCTGCTTGTTGATGATTTCGTCCAGCCGGCGCTTCTTCACCTCCAGCGGGATATCGTCCGCCAGCTTCCGCGCCGCCAAAGTGCCCGGCCGCTCAGAGTAAAAGAACATATAAGAGTAATCGTACTGCACATAATCCATCAGGCTCAGCGTATCCTGGTGCTCTTCCTCTGTTTCGGAGCAGAAGCCGGCAATCATATCGGAGGAGATGCCGCAATCCTCCCCCAGAATCCGGCGGATGGCGTCCACGCGGTTGATGTACCATTCGCGGTCGTAAGTGCGGTTCATCAGCTCCAGCACGCGGGAGTTGCCGCTTTGAGCGGGCAGGTGTATATACTTGCAGATGTTGTCGTGCTTTTTCATGGTGTACAGCACCTCGTCCGTGATGTCTTTGGGGTGGGAGGTGGAGAAACGCACACGCAATGCAGGGCTCGGCAGCGCCACTTTCTCCAGCAGTTGGGCAAAGTTCACGGTCTCTGTGCCGTCCTCGGAAGCCCATTTATAGGAGTCCACGTTCTGGCCCAGCAGCGTCACTTCTTTATATCCCTGATCCACCAGCGCCTGCGCCTCCCGCACGATAGAGTATGGTTCGCGGCTGCGCTCGCGGCCACGGGTAAACGGCACCACACAGAACGAGCACATATTGTCGCAGCCCCGCATGATGGAGATATAGGCGCTCACGCCGTTGCTGTTGAGGCGGATGGGGTTGATGTCGGCATAGGTTTCCTCGCGCGAGAGCAGCACGTTCACGGCTTTCTGGCCGCCGTCCACTTCGCTGATCAGGTTCGGCAGGTCGCGGTACGCATCCGGCCCCACTACCAGGTCCACGATCTTTTCCTCCTCCAGCAGCGATTTTTTCAGGCGCTCGGCCATGCAGCCCAACACACCCACCATCAGGCCGGGTTTCTTCTTTTTGAAATGATTGATCTGGCCCAAACGGTTGCGCACCGTCTGCTCCGCTTTCTCCCGGATAGAGCAGGTGTTCAGGAACACGAGGTCGGCCTGGGCGATGTCGGAGGTGGTGTCGAAGCCCTGCCCGAACATGATGGACGAGACAATCTCGCTGTCAGAGAAATTCATGGCGCAGCCATAGCTCTCTATATATAGCTTGCGCGATTTTCCTGTGTTTGATTCCTGTGTGATGTGGGTGTCGCACGCGGCGGCCTGCTCTGGTGTGCGGTTGTCTATAAAATCTATGTCAACTATCGGATCCATACTAAATCTGTTTCAGCTGCAAATATACAAGAATCTCCGCTAAAAATGTGACAGAATGACAGGCGCAATTTTAATTATGAATCACGAGTTACGAATTCCGAATTGGGGCAGTGCAGAAAGCAGGGTTTATGCTGCACCTGAAATTTATTTCTAATTTCTAATTCATAATTTCCAATTGAAGGCGCAAGGATTAGGCTTGACCAAGCACCTGCAGGATCGCCTGCGCCTTCAGGAGGCATTCTTCGTACTCCTGCTCCGGGTCGGAGTCGTAGGTGATGGCGCTGCCGACCATATAGGAGAGGTAGCGGGAGCTGGCGTTGTACTGGATGCTCCGGATCACCACGTTAAAGTCGCAGTTGTTGTCTGGTGTTATATAGCCCATGGAGCCAGCATATAAGCCGCGCCGCGTTGCCTCCAGCTCCTCAATTAGTTGCATTGCGCTGATCTTGGGGGCGCCCGTCATGCTGCCCATCGGGAAAGCGCCTGTCAGTGCATCCACCAAGTCTTTGTCTGGCCGCAATTCGCCCACCACTGAGGAGATCATCTGCGACACCTGCCTAAAGCCATAGATGCCGAACATTTCCGCCACACGCACGGTTCCGGTGGCGCAGGAGCGGCTCAGGTCGTTCCGCACCAGGTCCACGATCATCATGTTCTCGGCCAGTTCTTTCTCGTCGTGTCGCAGCTGGTGCTGCAGTTGCGCGTCTTCCTGCGGCGTGGCTCCGCGCCGGATGGTGCCCTTGATAGGCTGGGAGATTAACTGCTGCCCCTCTTTCTTCAGGAAGCGCTCCGGCGATGCGCACAGCAGGTACTTGTCTTCGCACTTCAGGTAGCCGGAAAAAGGGGTGGGGGATGCCTCCGTCAAGGCCAGGTACAGGGGCAATGGCTGAATGACTGTATCCTCGGCGTAAAACTCCATGCAGTAGTTCAGTTCATATACATCGCCCTCCAGGATACGCTGCCGGATGCGCTCTACGTTGGCTATATAGGCACCTTTCTCCACCCGATTCCTCACCCGCACCTGGGGCAAAGAAGCGGCGCGGGGCACAGCAGTATGTAAGATAGCAGAAATTATATTGTCCGCATTATTCTCTGAGCTGAATATAGATAGCGAATCATTATGAAAGTATATATATAACTCAGGGCCAAAAAAATGGAGCAGCGGGAAGCCGATGTAACCCGGGTTGCGGCTGTGCAGTTTCTCGATCTGGTTCTTCAAATCATAGGTCATGAAGCCACATAGTAGCGGGTGTTCCTGTTGCAGCTGGCTCCGCAGGCTCCCGAAGGCGTCATCCATGTCCATCGCCAGGGCCGGGCCGGAGGAGACGGCCAGCAGGTGCGCAAAGCCCTGGTGCGGATAGGGGATATTGTTCGGGTAATAGTAGGCGACATGCGGATAGTGATCAGCCCAGGCAAGCGCTTTCAGCAGGAAATCTTCGAGCGACATGGGCAGGTCGGAAGCCTTGATAGCTGTAGTAAACATATATCAAAAGTACGATAGCGCCAGTTTAGCCTTGGCGTCGATGCTGTTTTTATACGGGTGGCCTTTGTAACGGAGCGCCTGCCGAAAGTAAGCTTTTGCTTTTTCGGGTTGGTTTGCCTGCCGGTATATATAGCCCAACTGCAACGTGGCGTTCGGGGCGAAATACAGATTGGAGGAAGCCGCCGTGGCAATTGTCTGCTGATAAAAGGAAGCCGCCTCCTCCAGGTCCTCCAGCCCGTGGTACACCCGGGCCTTCCGGTAAAGAAACTCCGCCCGAACAGGCAGGGGAGTGGCTGCTGTGAGCTGAAGCTGACCCAAATCCTTCAACGCCTCGCGGTAGTAGCCGCCGTCCGCATGCAGGCGCGCTTTTAGCAGCGGCAGCACCGGTTGCTCATGCCGCGCCGCGTAGGCCGCAGCATATTTGTCTTCCTCTGTCTCCGCTATGCCCGCTTCCGCTATCTGAATGAAGTGCCACTTTGCCTGCGGCGGGTGGTTGCCCAGCAGGTAAGCTATATATAGCTTGTAGTGTGCCGCTTTGCGGTAATGCTTTCCCTTGTGCCGCTGCAGAAAAGAGTTATTCTCCTCGATGGATTCCTCATAATCTCCCCGGTAGAGGAAGAGATCCGCCGCCATATGGTTTAGATAGGGGAAATTGAGATAAGATTTGCCCATCGGCCGCTGTTCATACAGCTTCAAAGCCGCCTCCCCCTGGTGTGTTTTTTTAAGCAGATGCATGGCCGTGAACAGGAAAAGCAGGTTGTCGGGCTGGGCCTTCGCCATGTCAGTTACCTGTGCGATGGCCTGCCGCGCTGCTTCCTGCTCCTGCGAGTGCAGCATCAGAGCGTGCAGCAGCTTTGCCTCCTGCCGGAAGGGATTTGGTTGTGTGGCCGCGGCTCTGAGATTGGCCATGCCCTCCTGCACGCTGCCTGACAGACCGATAATTTCAAGGAACCACTGGTACTGGTCGGGCACCGAACCGATCAGCACCTGCAGCACACCCAGGTTTTTCCTGTTCGGAATAAAATCGGGCCAGCGGGAGGCGTTGGCGGCATATTGAAGGTAGGCTTTCCGGAAGTCCCAGGCGGCGGATAAGCGGTTGCCGAACAGTAGTTTGCATATGGCCAGCTGCATCCTTACTTCGGCAGCGGCGTAATCCTTCCAGGCGCTGTTTCCGGGAAGGCGGCTGATTTTCTCCAGGCGCTGTTCCTGCGCCTCCACCAATTGGTCATAGCGCTCCGGGTCCTGCTCCACGCAAAGCTCCAGGAAATCGTTGTAGTTGGCGAGCAGCAGGACAACCGCCTGACCGGCCTTCTCGTCTTTTGCTGCCTGGCGCAGGAGCGCGCGGCTGCTGCTTACCTTCAGATTCAGCAGTTCCTGGTAGGCGTTCGTGAGCTGTGGGGTAAAAGCGGGGAGGGCTGAAGCGCCCGTTGCGAATGACAGGAGGCACAGCAGCAAAAAAAAAGGATGGGGTTTAGCCATCCTTTTTAATATGTTGTGGAAGCGTTCTGCGCCCGGCATATATAATCTTAGAAAACACGCTGCTCCACACCGGCCAGAATACGGCCGCAGTGTTCGCAGACAATCACTTTTTTCTGGGCGGCGATGTCGGCCTGTCGCTGCGGCGGCACCGTGTTGAAGCAGCCTCCGCAGGCGTCGCGCTTCACCGTTACTACCGCCAGCCCGTTGCGCACGTTGCCCCGGATTCTGGTGTACGCGCTCAGCAGGCGCTCTTCGATGTTATTGGCCGCCTTGTTGCGCTCCTTCTCCAGTTGAGTCTCCTCCTCCTCGCTCTCGCCCACAATCTGGTCCAGTTCCTTCTTCTTGTTATCCAGGTCCTTGCGGCGCTCCTCCAGACGAAGCTTGGTGCCTTCTATCTCGTTGTTCTTCTGCTCTATCTGGTATATGGCCTCCCGTATCTTCTTCTCGTTTATCTGGATTTCCAGCCGCTGTAGCTCAACTTCCTTTGTGATGGCGTCGTACTCGCGGTTGTTGCGGACGTTCTGCTGCTGTTCCTCATACTTGCGGATGAGGCCCTCCGCGTCTTTGATACCCTGCTTGCGCTGCGTGATGGAATCGTTCAGGTAAGCCACCTCATCATCAAACTTGCGGACCCGCACCTCATAGCCTTCAATCTCATCCTCCAGGTCCTGTACTTCCTCAGGAAGATCTCCTCTTACTCTTTTGATCTCATCAAGCTGCGAATCGATTGATTGAAGCTTTAAAAGTGCTTCCAGTTTGCTGGCTACAGTACTTTCCATGTATTAAAAAGTGTATCTGACAGGGTTTGTGTTTACTTCTGATATTAAGACTGCAAAATTAGGAAAGTTTTTTGAAATAGTGTCATAAAAAATTTCCTTTGTATATACCTCGCTCTCGTAGTGCCCGATGTCCGCGATGAGGATGCGGCCCTCTGCGTCAAAAAACTCGTGGTACTTGAAATCGCCTGTTACAAAGGCGTCTGCTCCCTGTTTTATAGCGTCTTTTAAGAGGAAACTTCCCGCGCCGCCGCACACCGCCACGCGCCGCACGTTCCTGCTCCCGATGGAGGTGTAGCGCAGCCCCTGCAGCTGCATTTTTGATTTCAGGTAAGCCAGGAAACCGGCTTCTGAAAGCGCCTCAGTCAAATCCCCGATCATGCCGATGCCCACTTCCTGGTTTTGGTTCTCGAGGGTGTACAGGTAATGCGCCACCTCCTCGTAGGGGTGCGCCTGTTTCAGCGCGGCCATCACCTTGCTCTGCAGGTAGGCCGGAAAAACCACCTCCACCCGGTTTTCTTCCACCTGTTCCGGCCTGCCCGGCTCCCCAATGGCGGGGTTGGCCCTGTCGGATGGCTGAAAACGCCCGGTTCCCGCCACCTGGAAGCTGCAGTTGCTGTACTCGCCGATATTGCCTGCCCCCGCCTGGTGCAAAGCCTGCAGCACCTGTTCCGTCTGCGGCAGCGGTACAAACGTAACCAGTTGCATCAGCGTTTGCGGCTTGTTCACCAGGATGCGCTGGTTCTGCAACTCCAGTTTGTCGGCAATTTTGGTGTTGACGCCGTGCAGCACATTATCGAGGTTGGTGTGGCTGGCATATATGGCAATATTGTGCCGGATGGCTTTGATGAGGGTGCGCTCCACGTAGCTGCGCCCCGTCAGGGACTTCAGCCCTTTAAAGATGACAGGGTGATGCGCCACTACCAGGTTGCAGCCTTTTTCCAAAGCTTCGTCCAGCACGGCCTCTGTGCAGTCCAGTGTCAGGAGCGCGCCCGTTGCCTCGGCATGCGCGTCCCCCGTCTGCAGCCCGGCATTGTCATAACTTTCCTGGTAGCGCAGTGGGGCCAGGCGCTCCAGCACGTTGATTATATCCTGTATCTTTGCCATATAGGGAGTCTTTCGTTCCGTTTTCGCGCAGGCAAGTTAAAATAAATTAATTTTACGCCCGATATCTACGCTATGAACTACCTGAAACGGATGCTGTGGCCTTTCTCGCTGCTATACGGCGGCGTAACGCTGGTGCGGAATTATCTATATGACCGGGAGGTGCTGCCATCACGCCGTTTCAGCCTGCCCGTGATTGCCGTGGGCAACCTGACGGTGGGGGGCACAGGCAAAACCCCACACGTGGAGTACCTGCTGCGCCTGCTGCAGTCCTATAAAACGGCAACCCTCAGCAGGGGATATAAACGCCAGAGCAAAGGTTTTTTACTGGCGGACAGCGAAAGCACAGCTGCAACACTCGGTGACGAGCCTTTCCAGTATCACCGGGACTTTCCGGGGGTGGCCGTGGCGGTTTGCGAGGACAGGGTGGCAGGCATCGGGCAACTGCTGCAACGGGTGCCGGAGGTGGAGGTGGTGGTGCTGGACGATGCCATGCAGCACCGCCCCGTGCAGCCCTCGCTCAACATCATGCTGACGGATTATCACCGGCCTTTTTATAAAGACTGGGTGTTGCCCGCCGGGCTGCTGCGCGAGCCGCGCGAGGGGGCTGCCCGCGCCGATGTGGTTATCGTGAGCAAATGTCCGCCGCAATTAGGGCCGGAGGAGTTGGCTGTCATTAGGAAAGAAGTCGGGAAATATGCGGGTGCAGGCACGCCGGTATTTTTTTCAGCGTTCGCTTATGCCGAGCCTGTAGCCATAGGAATGCCCGCGTCACGCTCTAAAAAGGTAGTGTTGCTGACAGCCATCGCCAATGCCGCCCCGCTGGCAGAGCATCTGAAGGAAAATGGATATGAGGTGCTGCGGCACCTGGCTTACCCTGATCATTACACATACACCGTGCAGGACCTGCAAAAGCTCCGGCAACTATTGCAGCAGCCGGAATTTGCCGGTGCTCCTATACTAACCACCCGCAAGGACGCCGTTAAGCTGGAGGGGCCTGCGCTAGCCGCCTTGACTGCAGAGCTGCCGGTTTCCTATATACCAGTGGTGGTGCGGTTTATTCAGGGGCAGGAGGCGTTTGACCAACTGGTGCTGCGGCACGTGCGGCAGTTTGATAGAACAGCGGCAGGCGATTAGCCGTGCCGTGGGGCATGGCTGTCAGCAACGGAGTTTATATATAATTCACTAATTTTGAAACGTGAAAAGAAAGATATCCGCCCTCTTATTTGCCGTGCTTGGTTTGCTGCTCTTTTACCAGGATGCCTCTGCACAGATTATCGACGACACCACAAAACTTTTCTATAGCCCCAAAACCACCCTGCAGCTATATGAGCAGGATGTGTTGCGCGGCCGCTATATAGAGCAGCCCATCGACACGCTGCTCGACAACCTGCAGAACGAGCGCTTCTGGTACAACGACACCGCTTTTTACCAGCACCTTGGCAATGTGGGCACAGCCTCCCAGCCGCTGCTGTACCAGCTGCCCTCCACAATAGGGGTGAGGCTTGGGAAGAACATCTTCGACCGCTACGCCTACAACCCGGACCGGATCAATTACTTCAACACCCGTTCGCCCTACACGCATCTTTATTATGTGCAGGGGGGGCGGGGCGAGCAGGCGTTTGAGGCCCTGCACAGCCGCAACATCACCCCCAACTGGAACTTCGGCATCGCCTACCAGATTCTGTCCGCTGACCAGCAGATAGGGCAGGCCTCGCAGGACAGGAGGTCGCGCGGATTTATCGACAACCAGGCGGTGAAGGCTTTCACGCACTACCGCACGGAAAACGAAAAATACGATGTGTTCTTCAACTTCACCTATATGAAAGTGGAGCAGGTAGAGACGGGTGGCATTCTGCCGGACACTTCCCTGGCCACTCCGTTAGAGGATGAGGAAACTATCCTGTCGCGCTTTGCCGAGGCCCCGGTGCAGCTCACGCAGGCCTCCAACGAGGAGGGCCGCGCCAACCTGCACCTGCTTCATATATATAAGCTTGCAAAGGAGAATCTCAAGGTGTATCATACCCTGGACTGGCGCCGGCAGCGCAACGTGTACGAAGATGGGAACCTTGCCGGTTACCGGACAAGCCTCCGTGAAAACACCACCCTCGACAGGGACTTCCTGATTTACCCGAACTTTGATGCTGTGGAGGAGCCGGGTTATAACTTCAGCGCCGAGCGCACCAAGGACGCCACCACCTACCGCGAGCTGCAGAACGTGTTCGGCCTGACGGGCAACAACAAGCTGTCGTCTTACAACGCCTACGCCAAGCTGCGAAACGCCAACATGTCCTACAGCGCCACGATGCCGCTTCCCGTAGACCCGGAGGCGGCAGACACCACCTCACGCTTCGGGGAGGCACGTCATACAGATGCATATAACCAGGTGCTTATCGGCGGCGACATCAGGCTTTTCTATAAGAACCTGGCAGAGCTGACGGGCGAGGCGGAATACCAGTTGGGGTCAGACTACCGGGTGAAAGGCAAGGCACGGATTGGCGGTGCCTTCGGTACCCTGGAGCGCGTGCTGCTATCCCCGACCCGCGTGGAAGACTATATGATGAGCAACCACTTTATGTGGAACAACAACTTTGAGACCTCCGTGACAGACCGCATCGGCTTCGGCTATGAAGGCAACATCGGCAAGCGCCAGTACCTGCGGTTCAATGCCCATTACACCAACATCAAGCGCTATATATACTTCAATGAGGAGGCCGTGCCGCAGCAGGCAAGCGGCAACCAGCGGTTCTGGGGAGCGGATATATCGCACCACATCCGCTTCGGGCCGCTGCACTTTAAAAATATTGCTGCCTATACCAATACCGACGAGGCCGACAAAGTCAGGGTGCCGGAGTGGCTGCTGGAGTCGTCGCTGTACCTGGAGGGTTTCCTGTTTAAGAAGGCGCTCTTCAGCCAGCTTGGGGTGCAGGCAACGTACGCCAGCCCCTATTACGCTGATGCCTATATGCCCGTGACGCAGCAGTTTTACGTGCAGGACAATTTTATGTCGCAGGGCTACCCGGTGGTGGACGTTTTCCTGAATGCTGACATCAAATCGGTTATCCTTTTCCTGAAGATGAGCCATGTGAACGACGGGCTGCTTGAACCCGCTTACTTCCTGACGCCCTACTACCCCGGCATGCGCCGCAGCTTTGTGTTCGGCCTCAGGTGGATGTTTTTTGATTGATAGTCAATTGTTGGCTGATGAATTGTTAAATAGTTGACCTCAGCATATTTACTTTATATATGATGTCTACCCAACCCACCAAAACCATTCTGCGCCTGGAGCTGCCCACCGACCCGCGCTGGGTGAATATTGCAGAGAAAAACATTGAGGAGATTTTAGTGGACCATGCCTACTGCGAACAAAAAGCCGCCTCTTCGGGCATTTCGCTTATCGTGAAGTACCCGGACAAGACCCGGCTGGTGGAGGAGATGACGGACCTGGTGGCCGAGGAGTGGAGCCATTTCGAGCGGGTGCTGGCCGAGCTGCGGAAGCGCGGCTACAGCCTGGGCCGCAACCGGCCCGACGAGTACGTGGTGGAACTGACGAAACACATCCGCAAAGGCAACAAACGCGAACGTCAGCTGATGGACCACCTGCTGGTGAACGCCCTGGTCGAAGCCCGCAGCTGTGAACGCTTCAAACTCCTCTGGAAGAACATCGCAGACGAGGACCTGCAGAAGTTTTACTATGAGCTGATGGTGTCAGAGGCGGGGCATTATGTAAGCTTCGTGAAGCTGGCCAAGGAGTATATGCCCGCCGAAGAGGTGGATGCCCGCCTGCAAGAACTCCTGGCCATAGAAGCCAACATTATCCGCAACCTGCAGCCGCGCCCGGACAGGATGCATTAAATTTTATTGCTGAATTGTTGATTGTTAGATTGTTGGGCTGCTATATATGAAAGGCAACTTCATCGTTAAACGTCTGGATTATTGACTCTAAAATCTGACATTGCGCTATTACCATATATAGCTGAATTATTGCCATATATATCCTATAAAGCTGAACTAACAATTAAACAATCAACAATTTAAGCATTCAGCAACCAAACCATCACGTCTTCTGCTTTTTCTTTTTGGCTGCAGGGAAGAGGATGTTGTTCAGGATGAGGCGGTAGCCGGGGGAGTTGGGGTGCAGCGCCAGATCAGTGGGGTCTTCGCCTACCAGGTGCTGGTAGTCCTCCGGGTCGTGGCCGCTGTAGAAGGTCCAGGTGCCGCGGGCGTAGGTGCCGTGCATGTAGCGTATTTCCCCCAGTTCCTTGTTTTCGCCCATCACCACCACCTCCGGTTTCACCAGGCCCTTTCTGAAAGCGGTGGTCTGCCCCATAAAGCCTTTGATGGTCTTCTCGTGGTTCTGCGTCAGCATGGTCGGAATGGGGTCCCACTTGGCGGAAAACGTGAACAGCTGGAAGTAGTCGTTCGCCTCCGTCACCGGCCGCTCCTGCGGCTGCACGTCGATGTTCGAATACTCGTACTCCAGCGGGTTGCGCGATATCTGAAAGTCTTTGAAGGCGAAGGTCTTGCTGAAGTCCAGTTTCTGCTGCGCCTGCGGGTCGGCGGCGTCTCCGTCGAACATGGCCTCCACAATGTCCACGCCTTCTGCGGCCAGCGCAATGTCATATGTGTCGGTGGCGGAGCACATGGCGAACAGAAAGCCACCTCCGGCACAGAATTCCTTTATCTTGTTCACCACGCCCAGCTTCATCTCCGATACTTTTGCGAAGCCTAACTTGGCGGCAGACTCTTCCAACTCGCGCTGCTGCTCCTGGTACCAGGGATAGTGGCGGTAGCTGGCGTAAAACTTGCCGTACTGCCCGGTGAAGTCCTCGTGGTGCAGGTGCAGCCAGTCGTACTTGGGCAGATTGCCCTTGATGATTTCCTCGTCATATATCACGTCATATGGAATCTCGGCATAGGTCAGCACCAGCGTTACGGCATCGTCCCAGGGCATCTTCGACTTGGGGGAGTACACTGCTATCTTCGGCACCTTCTCCAGCTTCATTATGTCCATGTTCGCGTCGGGGTTGCCGATTTCGGACAGAATGCTGTTGTACTGGGCATCGGAGATGACGGTGTAGGAGACACCCCGCACAACCAGCTCGTTCTCTACCTGCGGCACATGTTGAAAGGCAAAACTCCCGCCCCGGTAGTTGAGAAGCCAGTCTACCGGCAGGTTTTTCCCCAGCACCCAGTAGGCCACGCCATAAGACTTCAGGTGGTCTTTCTGCGCCTCGTCCATGGGCACCAGGATGGTGCTGGCCAAGGCAGGGAAAGAAAGCAGGATGATAGACAGAAAAAGAGCGATGGTACGGAAAAACATGCGGTTCGTCTTTATAATAGGACCCAATGTATAAAAATGATTCTTATTTAAAAAAATGCCAGTAACTTAGAAGCAATGCCCTTCTGGTATACTTAACGTAATTTATACGCAAAGCGCATATCTTCCTTACAGATGAATCTGATAGAAAATATTCTGGAGGGGCTCCGGTCCATTCACGGCAACCTGCTCCGCACCGTGCTGACCGGCCTGATCATCGCCATTGGCATCATGTCGCTGGTGGGCATCCTCACGGCCGTGGACAGCATGAAGTACTCCCTGACACAGACATTCTCAAACCTGGGCGCCAACGCCTTCGATATCCGCAGGGCTGGCATGAACAACCGGGGTATGAACGAGGGGCGCGCAGAGAAGGTGTACCCGGTCATCAGTTACGACCAGGCGGTGATGTACCGCGACCAGATGGCGAAGGACGCGCGCGTGAGCCTGTCTGCGTTTGTGTCCGGGGCCACAGTGGTAAAGAGCGAGACGGATAAGACCAACCCGAACATCAACATTGTGGCCGGAGACGAGAACTATATGCTCAACAACAACCTGAACCTGGCCAAAGGGCGCGACTTTTCTGCCTCCGAGCAGGAGAAGGGAGTCAATGTGGCCATCATCGGGGACGAGATAGCTTCCACGCTCTTCAAAAACAAGGACGCTATTGGCGACTATGTCACCTTCCTGGGCCGCCGCTTCAAGATAGTGGGCCAGCTTGAGAAGGAGGGCAGCAGCATGGGCGGCAGCGGCGACCGCCGCATCATCATTCCCCTGGAAACGGGCCGGCAGATACCCCGGCAGGGAGACGCCACCCTGAACTATGATATAAAAACAGCCATATATAGAGCAGACGAATTAAACTATGTGATGGGGGAGGCGACCGGCCTCATGCGGAAGATCCGGCAGGACGGACTGGGTCAGGAGGATTCCTTTGAGATCAGGAGAAGCGACTCGCTGGTGCAGAGTCTGGATGAAATCTCGGGCTACCTGAAGGCGGGCGGCTTCGTGATTGGCTTCATCACTTTGCTGGGCGCTTCTGTCGGGCTGATGAACATCATGATGGTGTCGGTGAATGAGCGCACGCGCGAGATCGGTGTCCGGAAAGCGCTTGGTGCCACCGCCTTCCAGATCCGGCAGCAGTTCCTGATTGAGGCAATCGTTATCTGCATCCTGGGCGGTTTTGTGGGGGTGGTGCTGGGCATCGTGATGGGCAACGGCATCGCCTCACTGATAGGAGAGGGCGGTTTTATCGTGCCCTGGCTCTGGGTGCTGGTCGGAATGACGATCTGTGTGCTTGTGGGCGTTGTCTCTGGCTACTATCCCGCGTTTAAAGCCTCCAAACTGGACCCGATAGAGTCGCTGCGGTACGAGTAAGGAGAACCAATTTCAATCCTATTTGTCTGCTGGTATATGTTTCGAGTTAAGACCTGTTCAGTTGTGCTACAAGTCAAGTCATTAAAATATAGAGCACCAGTTGATTGAAGAAAGTGTGCATTAAATCTTCTCGGTTAATAATACTTTTTTGGCTGGTCGGAAACGCAGTACTTGTTGGAATATACTTGTATCATAAAGCGGGTTTACATTGTGAGCCTTGCCTGCCGAACACATATTGCCCACCCTGCAGAACGGCATATATGGCCGCCTTCTCTTGGATAATTATCTTATTCAATCTGATATCAGTTTGCTTTTGGGCAATTGGACGAGTAAAAGAGTCTCACTACAAATCCTAAAGCAAATGAAGCGCCCCCCATTCAGCCCACCATTGTTGAAGGAAAGACTTCAGCTATACGTCAGTTATGTATGAGGCTACAGCCTGAATCCAAACGCCCATATATAAAGAAGCCCCCGCTGATTTCAGCGGGGGCTTCTTTATATAGAGCTGGGGCATCTTTATTTTTTAGGTGCCGCCGTTTCTGTTTTAGTAGTGTCCGTCTCCGCGCTGTAGGCGTCATTCAAAGCTGCCAATACTTCAGAGGTTATATCGAGGGTGGAGTCGCCGTAAAGGATGGCGCTGTTGCCACGGGAGTAGGTCAGCACCATCTTATAGCCTTTCTCATTGCTGAGTTTCTGGAGGTACTCCTCCACGCGGTCATATATCTTCTTCATTTCCTCCGACTCCTGGCCAGCCAGCTCGTTGCCTTTGTTCTGCTGCAGCATCTGTAGCTGCTGCTGTTTCTGCTGCAGCCGTTGCTCGGCAGCGGCTCTTTGCTGCGCCGTCATGCCCTGGGCGTCCTGCTGGTACCGTTCCACCTCTTTCTGGAAAGCATCGGCCTGCGCGCGCAAGTCCTGCTCTGCCTTCTGACCTTCGCCCTGCAGGCGCGTGCGCGCCTCCTTGAAGTACTCGTAATTGGCGAGCAGGGAGTCTGAGTTTACATATACGATACCGGCGCCGCCAACAGCCGCAGTGGAGGCAGCCGTAGAGTCGTTAGATTCAGGCATCTGCTCGCAGGCTACCAGAAAGGAGGCAGCAACGGCCAGGCCTAAGGAGATCTTTAAAACTTTCACTGTTTCTTTCGTTATGATGGGTTTAGAATTTTCAGGTTAAATATAGCAGGAAACTTCTCCATAATCCTAATGCCTGAGCAGTTCCTGGTAAGTTTCTTCCGCTTCCATCAGCCCGCTGGCGGACAGGTGGGTGAGGCGCACGTGCTTGGTTTCGTTTACCAGCACAGGGTCGTACTTGGCTGCCACGCGTATATAGTTCTCGGTCCAGCCCTCCATCACGCCGTCTTTCACATCGTCCTCGAAGAGCACCGTAAACTCGCGCCCGATGTTCTGCTCGTAAAAATGGCGCTTCTTTTTCTCAGAGAGGATGCGGAGCATGTCGGCGCGGCGGTTGCGGTCTTTGATGCTCACTTTGCCCGGCATGGCGGGCGCCAGCGTGTTTTCGCGCTCGGAGTAGGGAAACACGTGCAGATAACTCACATCCAGCCCGTTCAGGAAATTATAGGTCTCCAGAAAATCTTCCTCCGTCTCCCCAGGGAAGCCGACAATCACGTCCACCCCGATGCAGCAGTGGGGCATCAGCGATTTTATCGCCGATACCCGGTCGGCATATAGCTCGCGCTGGTAGCGGCGGCGCATCAGCTTCAGGATTTTGTTGGAGCCGGACTGCAGCGGCACATGGAAATGCGGCATAAAGCGGTTGCTCTGCGCCACAAAAGCGATAATCTCGTCTTTCAGCAGGTTCGGCTCGATAGAAGAGATGCGGAAACGGTCGATGCCCTCCACCTGGTCCAGCGCCTGCACCAACTCGTAAAAATTCTCCACCCGTTCTCCGTTCTGCAGACCAAAGTCGCCGGTGTTCACCCCCGTCAGCACAATCTCCTTCACGCCCGAGGCCGCAATCTCATTAGCCGACTCCACCACACTGGCAATGCTGCTGGAGCGGCTGCCGCCGCGGGCCAGCGGAATGGTGCAGAATGAGCAGGAGTAGTCACAGCCGTCCTGCACTTTCAGAAAGGTGCGGGTACGGTCGCCGAAGGAGTAGGAGTTGTGGAAGGTGTTTGCCTCTGAAATGGGGCTGGCATATATGGCCGCCTTGTCTTTCTTTTCAAACGTCTGCAGGATGTCGACCAACTGAAACTTCTCGGCTGCCCCCAGCACCGCGTCCACCCCCGGAATTTCGGAGATTTCCTTCGGCTTGAGCTGCGCGTAGCAGCCCAGAATGGTGATGAAGGCGTCGGGGGAATGCTTCAGGGCCTCCTTCACAATTTTACGGCATTTCTTGTCGGCGTTGTCGGTCACCGAGCAGGTGTTGATCACATAGATGTCCGGCGTCTCAGTAAACTCCACCTTCTCAAAACCGCGCTCCTGGAAAATGCGCCCGATGGTGCTGGTCTCGGAGTAGTTTAGCTTACAACCCAGGGTGTAGAATGCAACTTTCTTCATAATCAGGGGGCAAAGTTACAAATTTACTGACTTAATACTGCATTTCAGCTGCCAAATGTGACGCGCCTAATTAGCTGCAGGTTAAATCGTTGGTTGCTGTATTGTTGATCGTTAAATTGTTGATTATTAATTGTTGATTGTTGAAGAAGTGACGAATTGATTTAGCCATTTAGCGATCCAACAATCAACAACTACCAATCATAATCACTTCTGCACGAAGTCTTCAAAGGAGCGCTGCATATAGGCTTTCCCGTTCAGCACCTGTTCTTCTGTTACTCCGGCATCGCGGGAGATGATCTGTTTCCCCACATTGTCGAACGTGAAAGCACCATTTGGCGTGATGTAGCCGAAGCCGTCGTTGAACACATAAAAGGCGAAAGGAGAGGAGGTAGGGGCAAACAGGTTGCGGCTCCACTTGAAGTTCTGGTGCGACAGGTTGAGCAGGGCCAGCAGCGTGGCGGCTATATCCGTCTGAGAAGCGATGGTGCTGACGGTGTCACTTTCCGGGATGGCCCCGCCCGTGAGGATGAGGGGGATATGGAACTTTGAAGGTGCGAAATTGGGGTCGTTCCCTGGCAGAGGGTGCCCGTGGTCGGCCGTAATCACCACCAGCGTATTCTCCCACCAGGGCTGTTGCTTCGCCTGCGCGATGAATCTACCCAAAGCCCAGTCGGTGTAGTAGACGCTGTTCCGGAACTTGGTCTCGTCATCCTCCCCGGCAAACCTGGGCGCAACAGGAATTTCATATGGCTCATGACTGCTCAGGGTATATACCGTGCTGAAGAAGGGCTGCTTTTCCTGCTCCAGGTCCTGCAGCACCCGCCCGAACAGCACATGGTCGTGCGCCCCCCACTTCGAGTTATAGGTTTCCGGGGCGAAGTCGTCTTTCGCTATCAGGCGGTCGTAGCCGCCGTTGGTGAGGTAAGAGCGGATGTTGGCGAACTCCAACTCGCCGCCATAATAAAAGCTGGTACTGTAGCCCTGTTGCTGCAATACGGTACTCAACTGCGGCAGCTTCTCCGTCTTCTGGGGGTACTTAATAATAGAAGTAGTTGTCTGCACCGGGTAGCCGCTCAGCAGCGCCACCATGCCTTTTTCACTGCGGTCGCCGCTGGCGTACAGGTTGGTGAAGCTGATCCCCTCCGCCGCAAGGCTGTCTAAGTGGGGAGTCACGCCTTCCTCGCCCCCCAGGCTTCCGATGAACTTGGCGGTGTAGCTTTCCAGGATGATAAACAGCACATTGGGCCGCTCTGCCACAACCACCTGTTTAGACGCGCTGGTGTCTACGGCAGCATACAGCGCCTGCACGCGCCGCACTGCCTCTGCCGGCGGCATATAGCCGTAGAGGTCTTCCTTTATCTTGTTTTGCTTCAGCACGGCGTTCACCAGGTTCCAGGGCATGTTAAGCCCGGCATGGTTGGCGAAGGGCTTGCTGGAGAAGTAGGCGACACTTTGATTAATCGGGATTTGCTGCCAGCCACCGCGCAGGGGCAGTATCAAGAAGGCCAGGTACCACAGGCTCAGCCCGGCATAAAGCCACTTATTTTGCTTCAGAACAAATCGCCTGAAGTCGAACAGCCAGCGATAGAGCAGGATAAAAGCTGTTGTGATACACAGCGTGACGAACAAGAGAAGAAAGATAGGGGCGGCGGCAGCCGAGGCGGCCATCTCGGCCGGGGTGTTCAGGTACTGCAGGGGAGTGGCGTCCAGCCGGAAGCCCCAGTAGGTGTAAAGTTCCAGGTCAGCGGACAGCAGCAGCGAAAGCAGCACCAGCATGATATAGGTATATACCCGCACAAAGCCCGACAACCGTAGCCGGGGCCACAGCGCGGAAAGCAGCAGCGCCAGGAAGGGGAGCAGGCAGAGGTAGGCCGTGGCGGAGGCATCGAGCCGCAGCCCGAACAAAAACACGCTCCAGGTGTCGGAGGTGGTGAGATCGGAAGTTTTGTCGAGGTGGTAAATCAGGAAGACGGCCCTGGCTGCCACAAAATACAGCACCCAGAAAATAAAGTACAGGGGCTGGTAGTAAAGCTTATTTTTCACGCTACAAATATAAACGTTAAGTGCCTGCCTCTATATATAAAAGGAGGGCTGGCGGCTACCCCCATCAATTCCTACAAATAAGCGAAGGGTATATAATTTACGGGGCTACTGGCCAAAATCTATATATAAAAGGCTAAACACCTATTAATTCAAAACGGGTGTTAAGTTATATTCAGTATTTTTTTCTGGTAATCCCCTAAAAAAATAGATGCTGTTTTGTTTGAGAATAAAATTTATATCTATATTTGCTGCACCTAAAAACACAATCCGGAACAACATATGGCAACATTACGATTCAAGGCCCTGGACCTGGTGAACCAGCGCAAAACAGGTGAGGTAACTTTTCCCTCCCACAACATTTCCAGTTATTATGGCGAGAACGTGTTTGGCTTCGATGCGATGAGAGCCACCATGTCGTCTGATAATTTCAAGCGCCTGCGCCGTATCATTGATGCCGGTGATAAAGTAGATCGCCACCTGGCGGATGCCGTGGCCGCTGCCATGAAATCGTGGGCCATGGGCAAGGGCGCCACCCATTACACCCACTGGTTCCAGCCGTTGACGGGCACCACTGCCGAGAAACACGACTCCTTCTTCGACCTCTCCTCCGACGGGGCTGCCATAGAGGCTTTCAAGGGGAGCGCGCTGGTTCAGCAGGAGCCGGATGCCTCTTCGTTCCCGAACGGCGGAATCCGCAACACGTTCGAGGCCCGCGGCTACACGGCCTGGGACCCTTCTTCCCCCGCTTTCATCATCGAGGGGCTTAACTCCAAGACGCTGTGTATTCCTACTATCTTCGTCTCCTATACCGGCGAGGCCCTAGATTTCAAAACCCCATTACTGAAGTCTCTGAAGTTTCTGAACGATGCGGCGGTGCCGGTTTGCCAGTACTTCGATAAAGACGTATATAAGGTAAGCACCACGCTGGGCATTGAGCAGGAGTATTTCCTGGTTGACAAGGCGCTGTTTGCGGCGCGCCCCGACCTGGTGATGACCGGCCGCACCCTGTTCGGGCATGCGCCTGCCAAAGGGCAGCAGTTGGAGGACCATTACTTCGGCGCCATCCCCAGCCGGGTACACGCCTTTATGGTTGACTTCGAGAAAACAGCCCACCGCCTGGGCATACCGCTGCGCACGCGCCACAACGAGGTGGCCCCCGGCCAGTTTGAGTGCGCCCCCACCTTTGAGGACGCCAGCCTCGCCACCGACCACAACCAGTTGCTGATGGACATTATGGGCCGTGTGGCAGACCGCCATGAGTTTAAAGTGCTGCTCCATGAGAAGCCTTTCAAAGGCGTGAATGGCAGCGGGAAGCACAACAACTGGGCGATGAGCACGAGCACAGGCGTAAACCTGCTGTCTCCGGGCAAAAAGCCGAAAGAGAACCTGCAGTTCCTGACCTTCTTCATCAACACCATCAAGGCTGTTCACAAGCACGCCGACCTGCTGCGGGCCAGCATCGCCTCGGCCAGCAACGACCACCGCCTGGGCGCCAACGAGGCTCCTCCGGCCATTATGTCTGTTTTCGTGGGGCAGCAGCTTTCAGCCGTTTTGGATGAGCTGGAGCGCACGGCCAAATTACCGATGGAGAAGGGCGATAACATGTACCTGAAACTGGGCATCGACCGGATTCCGGAAGTGCTCCTGGATAACACCGACCGTAACCGCACATCGCCGTTTGCCTTCACGGGCAATAAATTCGAGTTCCGCGCCGTGGGTTCGTCTGCCAACGTATCGAACCCGGTGACGGTGCTGAACACGATTGTGGCGGACCAGCTCCTCGACTTCAGAAAAGTGGTGGATGAACTGATAGACGGGCAGGGGATGAAGAAAGAACTGGCTATCATTCAGGTGCTGCGGGAGTACGTGGTGGAGTCTAAGGCAATTCGCTTCGAAGGCAACGGCTACTCGCAGGAGTGGGAAGAGGAGGCTGAGAAGCGCGGTTTATCGAACGTGAAAGCGACGCCGCGCGCCTTGGATATATATGGCAATGAAGAAGCAATAGACCTGTTCAGAAGAAACGGCATCCTGACGGAGGTGGAACTGAACGCCCGCCATGAGATTCTGCTGGAGGAGTATATCAAAAAGATACAGATAGAGGCGCGCGTGCTCGGCGACCTGGCCATGAACCACGTCATCCCGACGGCTATTGCTTACCAGAGCAAGCTGATCAACAACGTGCGCGGCCTCAAGGAGCTGGGCCTGGAGGATGAGTACACGCAATCCACCATGGAATCCATCAAGAAGATGTCGCATCACATCACCACGATCCAAAGAAACGTGGTGGAGATGATAAATGAGCGTAAAGTGGCCAACAAGATAGAGGAGGCCCGTGAGCGCGCTATCTACTACCAGGAAAAAGTTTTCTCCTACTTCGACACGATCCGTTACAGCGTGGACAAGCTGGAACTGATGGTGGATGACGAAGACTGGCCGCTGGTGAAGTACCGCGAGCTCATGTTCAACAAGTAACAGACATCCATATAGGCTTAAACAACAAGAGCACCTGCGCAGGTGCTCTTGTTGTTTAAGCCTATATAGGACTCCTTCAGATGATAAAAGGAAAAATCTATATAAAGTGAACTTGGGAATTATTCTGCATAAGCTTTGAGCGGCTGTACATCCCTACGGCCTCACGTCTTCTAAATTCTATGGAAACAGTGGTGCTCTCAGGTCGAGAGGTCTCCCCGACATGCTTCGGGGAAAACTAATTTCCCCTCGGAGCTGTGTAAAGAAGATGCCGGGGGTGGGGCCCCTCTATGCGCTCTGCTCCAGCTGCCACTTTCGTGGCACCGCAACATTTACAAGGCGCCTCAGGTGAAAACTGGAAACAGTTTAGCCTTGAACTTCAGAGATTTGTATAAAAAAGTAGTGTATTGATTATCAGTAGTTTAAATGTTAATAAATTTCCGAGGCTACGGTATATATAAGCAACCTCACTCGCAGCCAAAAATGGCCCATAGCTTCAGAGAACCAACTCACTTTCTGAACTGGTGTGCAACCTCTCCGGCTACTTTTGCCAGTATCAGGGGTAGCAGCACCATCACGAGGCCAACGGCAAACACCTTGCGGAGGCCCAGCTTTATTATCAGTTTTGCCACCAGGTTACCGCGCAGTTCCTCCAGCAGAAATTTACCCGCTTTCGTCATGGGTTTGCCCCGCAGGACCTCCCGCACCGTTTCCCAGTTTCCTCTTTCCATCTGCCGCCTCAGGAATTCTGTAACGGTGTCCGTCATGACGGAGGACGCCTCCTGCAGCTGCGCCTGCCGCAAATGGCTCCATCGGGCAAAGGCCCGCATTTTGGCTGGCGCATCTTTCGGAATAAAAGTGTGCATGTGTATCATGGCTATATATACGTGATTTGCTACGGAATTGTCGGGCCTTGCCCACTGGTGCAGCATAGGTACTGCAGCCTTCGACCCATTTAGGCCCTGTTATTTTATCCAGCGAGCAGGTATATATAAATCAATTTCCTGAAATTTCAAAGCGTGGCTTTCATTGAATTGCACCCTTGCATGCTTCTGTATGGCCTGATGATCCCTTCTGCATATAAAACCATCTTCTGGCTTTGTTTCACATTCAGATATAAGGTGCTAATTTTACGGAGCCGGCCACTGAACAAAGCGGGCGCAACTTTAGTTGAAGTTATAAGCTGATGCTTATTCCCTTATGAACAAAACCTATTGCCCCAGCCTTACAACGTACCAGCGCCGCAAAACGCGCGTGGTCAACATCGGCGGCCTGCCCCTGGGCGGCGATTACCCCATCCGGGTGCAGTCGATGACGACCGTGGACACCATGGATACCCTTGGCTCGGTGGAGCAGTGCATCCGCATGATTGAGGCGGGCTGCGAGTATATACGCATCACGGCCCCGAGCATCAAAGAGGCCGAGAACCTCCGCAACATCAAGGCGGAGCTGGCCAGGCGCGGGTACAGGGTGCCGCTTATCGCTGACATCCACTTCACCCCGAATGCTGCCGAAGTGGCGGCTCGCATTGTGGAGAAGGTGCGCGTGAACCCCGGCAACTATGCCGATAAGAAGAAGTTTGAAGTAATCGAGTACAACGATACCACGTACCAGGCCGAGCTGGACCGCATCCGGGAGCGCTTTGTGCCGCTGGTGCGCATCTGCAAAGAGCACGGCACCGCCATGCGCATCGGCACCAACCACGGCTCGCTCTCCGACCGCATCCTGAGCCGCTACGGCGACACGCCCTTGGGCATGGTGGAGAGCGCCCTGGAGTTTCTGCGCATCTGCGAGGACGAGCAATATTATGATATCGTCATTTCCATGAAAGCCTCCAACACACAGGTAATGGTGCAGGCCTACCGCCTGCTGGTGCAAAAGCTGGAGGAGGAGGGCCTGCAGCCCTACCCGCTGCACTTGGGCGTGACGGAGGCGGGCGAGGCCGAGGACGGTCGTATCAAATCGGCGGTAGGCATCGGCACTCTGCTGGAAGATGGATTAGGCGACACCGTGCGCGTGTCGCTGACGGAGGCCCCGGAGGCAGAAGCGCCTGTGGCTAAAGCCCTGATTGACCGCTATACCCACCGTGCGGAGAAGGCGCAGCCGATGAAGCCCGTCTGCAACGTTCCGATTAACCCGTTTCAGTACCACCGCCGCGAAACGGCCGAGGTCGAAAATATAGGCGGCCAGAACGTGCCGCGTGTCGTAGCGGATCTGAGCCGGCTGAGCGATATAAAGTATGCTGACCTGAAATGCGTGGGGCACCTGTACTCCATGCTGCTCGACAAGTTCAACATGAACGACCTCGGCGCTGACTATATCTATACCGGCGACCATCCCATCACCTTTATGCTGCCGAACGGGCTGAAGGAGATCGTGAACTATATACCCTGGCAGCTGGCGGAGCAGCAGAAAGACCGCCATCCCTTGCTCACGGCGAAGCAATACCTCTCTGCTACGGCACTGCACCCGGTCCTGAACTTTGTGGAGGCCTCCATCGGGGATTTGTCTGACGAGCTGGTCCAGCGCCTGAAGCAGGACACGT
This sequence comes from Pontibacter russatus, assembly GCF_009931655.1. Classification (NCBI taxonomy): domain Bacteria; kingdom Pseudomonadati; phylum Bacteroidota; class Cytophagia; order Cytophagales; family Hymenobacteraceae; genus Pontibacter; species Pontibacter russatus. Next base: position 124,544 of record NZ_CP047984.1, read on the forward strand.
CGGTGGTGCTGCTGCTGCAAACAAGCAACGAGCACGCCATGCCTGAGTTACGCAAGTGTTTCTTCCGGCTGATGAACAACGGCGTGCAGACGCCCTGCATCATCAAACGGGCCTATGGCCAGCTCTCACCGGATGAGGTGCAGCTGTATGCCGCCACCGACGTAGGCGGCTTGCTGATAGACGGACTGGGAGACGGGGTGTTCCTGAGTACGGAGCTGTTGCCGGAGCAGGACAAGGCAGACTGGGTATATACCATTGAGCAGCTGAACAACCTGAGCTTCGGCATACTGCAGGCGGCCCGCACGCGCATGAGCAAAACGGAATACATCAGTTGCCCCAGCTGTGGCCGCACACTCTTCGATCTGCAGGAAACGACGGCGATGATCCGGAAGCGCACCGACCACCTGAAAGGCGTGAAGATCGGCATCATGGGCTGCATCGTGAACGGCCCTGGCGAGATGGCCGACGCCGACTATGGCTACGTGGGCGTGGGCAAGGACAAAATTGCGCTGTACCGCGGCCAGAAGGTGATCAAGAAGGCAGTGCCAGCCGACCGTGCCGTGGATGAGCTTATTAACCTTATCCGCGAGGACGACAGATGGATCGAGCCGGTGCGACTGGAGGAGTAGGCAGCTATATATAATATAATTTATAGCCACGGCTTTGTGTTTTGTTAGTGGCATTTGTATATTATACCTGCTAAGCAAGCTGCCTTTTGCAAGTTTACATTATGCAGTATTAAGGTGACTTAAAACAAAGAGCCGCTGTAGAAAATCTTTTTTCCGTAAAGGATGTTTAACTAAAATGCCGGGGGCAGCTTATATATGCTGCCGACCATCCACCGCAATTGTTACAACTATATGAAAGGCCTATTCGATTTTTCTGAGGTGCTCACCTACTTCTTCCGCAAAAAAGACCCTAACCGAAGGACGAACTTCAACCTGCGCACCATGCACACCATCAATAAGATATCAATGCTGATGTTTCTGGCCGGGGTGGTGTATTTCATCATCAAGCACTTGTAAAGCATCCCGTGAACATTGAGGATTTCAGGGCTCACTGCCTGTCTAAGCCTGGCGTGACCGAGGAACTGCCTTTTGGGCCCGACACGCTGGTGTTTAAGGTAGCCGGAAAGATGTTTGCCCTTTGCAGCATCTCTGACTATGGCAGCGGCGTTGCCCTGAAGTGCGATCCGGAGCAGGCGGTAGAGTTTCGCGAAAAATACCCGCAGGTAAAGCCCGGATACCATTTGAGCAAAGTTCATTGGAACACCGTGCTTCCCGAAGCGGGGCTGCCTGATCCTTTTCTGCAACAATGGATAGATGACTCTTACAGATTGGTTACAGCCAAACTCACCCGGAAGCAGCGCCAGGCCATCGGCGGCTCCTGCTAATTTTCTTACGCCACCTCCGGGTGGCATTTTTATTGGCGGCATGCGCGAGGAAGAATGTTTTTCTATATAAGTGATTGCTCACATATATAGAATTTTTATAAAACAATTCTGAGCTGTTTGTGTTATTTTAGTATAGGCTGTTTATTTTATTCCTTTTACTGCAGGCAAGATTTTCGGGTAATGTCGGTAGGTAATGGTGGATAACTAATATAATTTTGCTATACTTGATAAACCCATCTATCTATACTGTATGATTTTAGAGAATGAAATAGGAATTTCTTCATTTCGAAACGAATGGCAGAAAGCGAGCATGAGCATTCTGTATACTTATGGATTCCTTTCGAACGGCTACGAGAATTTTTTCAGGAAGCACGGCCTGACCACACAGCAATACAACGCCCTGCGCATCCTGCGCGATCAGTACCCTAAACCAGTCTCCACCTCTTTTCTGCGCGAAAAAATGCTGGACAAGATGTCGGACGCATCGCGTTTGGTGAGCAGGCTGGGCGTGAAGGGGCTTGTGAAAGTTAGCCAAAACGCCTCAGACAAACGCCTTGTGAACATTGTGATATCAGAGGAGGGCCGCAGGATTATCAACGAGATTGACGGGAACCTGCATCAGCTCGACGCGCTGGTACAGGGAATCACGGAAGAAGAAGCTGAGAAACTGGTGGAACTGCTGTACAAGGTAAGGGAGTCATTGCGGAATGTGAATGACAGGATCTCATCAGCGGAGCAGGTAAGCGCCTAAGCACGTATTTATATAGCCAACCAAGAGGCACGGGGAGGAACCTGTTTTTTCCCTGCGCCTTCTTTTCTATCTAAAAAAAGGCCGCTGATATAGAAAGAATCAGCGGCCTTGGTTTTTGTTGCATATGTGCCAGCTGGTCTATACCACCACGTTGATGATTTTATGGGGCACGATGATGATTTTCTTTGGTGCCTTTCCTTCCAGGAACTTCAAAAGCTGCTCGTCCTGCACCACGGCTTTTTCTATTTCCTCGCGCGGCATGTCCAGTGCAAAATTGATTTTGGTCCGAACTTTTCCGTTCACAGAAACCGGGTATTCAAACGTGCTCTCGACCAGGAATTCCTCCTTCCACTGCGGGAAAGTGGCATAGCTGACGCTCTGGCTGTGGCCTAACTTCTCCCAGAGTTCCTCGGCTATATGCGGCGCGTAGGGCGAGAGGATGATGGTGAGCGGCTCCAGGATTGAGCGCTTGTTGCACTTCAGCTGCGTCAGCTCGTTCACGCAGATCATGAACGTGGAGACGGAGGTGTTGAAGGAGAACCGTTCGATGTCTTCTTCTACCTTCCGGATAGTCTTGTGCAGTGATTTCAATTCATCGGCTGTCGGCTCGGCTTCCGACACGGCAAAGTTCCAGTTGTTGTCGTGGAAAAGCTTCCAGAAGCGCTTCAGGAACTTCAGCACGCCGTCCATGCCGTGCGTGTTCCAGGGCTTGAACTGCTCCAGCGGCCCCAGAAACATCTCGTACATGCGCAGCGTGTCGGCCCCCTGGCGCTCTACAATGTCGTCCGGGTTCACCACGTTGTACTTCGACTTCGACATCTTCTCTACTTCAGGTTTTGTTCTGAAAATATTAGGAGTCTCATTGTGTTCTGTAACATTGCCAATACCTACTTGTGAAGATATGGGAGTTTCACCTTCATAAATGGGCTCGAATCTACTATAGCTATAAGAATTTGTTTTATCATCATAGTAGAACACATGATAACCATTTTGACAAACAAAAATTGAACTTGTTTTTTCATTTTTCCATCGAAGATAATTAAGTATATCTTCAATGCCCATAATGCTGTTCTTAGTAAACTCAACAGGAACATTAAGCTGTACAAAATGCTCCTTATGTTCTTCCTCAGGTATATATGAATAATCTACATCAGCACTGATGTAAACACTCATTAAATCATTATTTAGTATCCATCTACCTCCTGTATTGGTGTTAATAATGACAGAGTTAGATGATTCTTCAAAATGACCCTTTGTTTCTGTAAAGTGCCCCCCTTTTCTACGAATTTTCTCAGAAACACCCTGAATCATCCCCTGGTTGATGAGCTTCTTGAATGGCTCTTCTTCCACCACAAAGCCCATATCATACAGGAACTTGTTCCAGAAGCGGGAGTAGAGGAGGTGGCCGGTGGCGTGCTCCGAGCCGCCTATATATAAATCCACGTCGCGCCAATACTGAATGGCGTCCTTGCTGGCGAAGGCGTCATTATTTTTCGGGTCCATATAGCGGTACCAGTACCAGCTGGAGCCAGCCCAGCCCGGCATGGTGCTCAGTTCGTATGCGTACTGGTCTTCGTACTTCCAGTCCACGGCGCGGCCCAAAGGCGGCTCACCTGTTTCGGTGGGCAGGTAGGCATCTATCTTCGGCAACTCCAGCGGCAACTCACTTTCTTTTAGCAGGTGCGGAATACCGTCTTTGAAATAGACCGGCACCGGCTCGCCCCAGTAGCGCTGGCGGCTGAACACGGCATCGCGCATGCGGTAGTTGACTTTGGCTTTGCCAATGCCGTTCTCCTCCAGGAACTTCACCAGCACCGGCAGTGCCTCCTGATAGGTGAGGCCATTTATGATGCCGGAGTTGACATAATGCCCTTCTTTGGTGGCATCTGCCTGTGTGTCGAGGTTTTGCTGAGCATCCAAAATAGGTACTTTGGGCAAACCGAAGTGTGTAGCAAAGTTCCAGTCGCGCTGGTCGCCGGACGGCACAGCCATCACAGCGCCCGTGCCATAGCCAGCCAAAACATAATCAGCTATATATACTTTTATCCGCTCCTGGTTATAGGGGTTGATGGCGTAGGCGCCGGTAAACACGCCGCTCACGGTCTTCACATCTGTCATGCGCTCCCGCTCCGAACGGTTTTTGGCCACCGTCACATAGGCCTCTACCTCCTGGCGCTGTGCCTCCGAGGTTATCTGTTCCACCAGTTCATGCTCCGGTGCCAGCACCAAAAACGTAGCGCCATATACCGTGTCGAGGCGGGTCGTGAATACCTTTATCTTTTCGTTTGACTGCTCGATGGAGAAAGCCAGCTCAGCCCCGATTGATTTTCCGATCCAGTTGCGCTGCATCTCTTTTATCGGCTCCGGCCAGTCGATGCTTTCCAGGCCCTGCAGCAAACGGTCGGCATAGGCCGTGATACGCATCATCCACTGGCGCATCAGCTTGCGCTCTACGGGGTAGCCGCCGCGCTCTGATACGCCACCCACCACCTCGTCGTTGGCCAGCACGGTTCCCAGCGCCGGGCACCAGTTCACCACCGCATTGGCCACATAGGTCAGGCGGTACTTCAGCAGCATCTCCGACTGCTGCTGCCCGTTCATCTGCTTCCACTCTTCCGCTGTAAAAGCCGGAGTGTCTTCGTCGCAGACTGCTTTCACCTGAGCGTTGCCGTGCTGCTCAAACTCCCGCACCAGTTCCGTAATGGGTTCGGCTTTGTCGGTGGCCTGGTTGTAATAGCTGTTGAACAGCTGCATGAAAATCCACTGCGTCCACTTGTAATAGCTCGGGTCGGAGGTGCGTACTTCCAGATCCCAGTCGAAGGAGAAGCCCAGGTTCTTGAGCTGCTCCACGTAGCGGGCGATGTTTTCTTCGGTGGTGATGGCCGGGTGCTGGCCCGTCTGGATGGCGTACTGCTCTGCAGGCAAACCAAATGAGTCGAAGCCCATGGGATGCAGCACATTATAGCCCTGCAGGCGCTTGTAGCGGCTCACAATGTCAGAGGCGATATAGCCGAGCGGGTGTCCCACATGCAGGCCAGCGCCTGACGGGTAAGGGAACATATCGAGGCTGTAGTATTTCGGCTTGCTGCTGTCGGCGGTGGCTTTAAAGGTGTTGTTCTCTTCCCAGTAGCGCTGCCACTTTTTCTCAATCTGGTTGAAATTATATTCTGACATCGGGTATGGCTGTGTTGGACTTTCTAAGTTACACCGTAAAGTTAGTTGTTAATTGTGGATTGTTGAAAGGTTTGGTTGCTGAATGCTGTTTGTTGATTGTCGGTTGCTGATTGTTGGTTTTTAATTGCTATATGGCTACAAGGTTGAAAGGTTTGATAGTTGAATTGTTATATGGTTGATGGTGTGTATTTATGAAGTTCATATATGCATTAAGCGACATTAGAGGTCATACCTATTCACCCCTATATGGCCATAAAACAATCAACAATTAGCAATCAACCATTTAACCATAAACCCATATAACCATGAAGCCAAACAACCAATCAGCTTACATTTGCATATAACAGAAGACAGACAATGGAGAAGAAACACGACTTACTGGATATCCTGCACCTCATCTACGTGATGGACCCGATGTGCTCGTGGTGCTACGGGTTTGCCCCGGTCATTAAACGGCTGGAGGCGGAGCAGGAGGGAACCCTGCAGTTTAAGCTGGTGATGGGCGGCCTGCGCCCAGGTACTGAAAAGCCCTTGGACGAGCCGATGAAGGAACAGCTCAAACACCACTGGCAGGATGTGGAGAAGATATCCGGACAGCCGATTGATTACAATTTCTTCGACCGCGAAGGGTTTATATATGACACTGAACCGGCGTGCCGCGCCGTGGTGACCATACGCTACCTGAAACCTGAGGTGGAGTTTGAGATGGCGGAGGCGGTGCAGAGTGCCTTTTACGCGCGAAACCAGGACGTAACCAAACCAGCGGTATTAGCGGCCATTGCGTTGCAATTCGGGGTGGAGGAGGATGTTTTCCTGGATAAATTTGCCTCAGACGAGATGCTTGAGAAAACGCAACAGGACTTTCTCATTGCCCGCCACCTGCAGGCGAATGCCTTCCCGAGCCTGTACCTCCTCAACGGAACCAACCTGCACCTCCTTAGCCGGGGCTACCGCACCTACGACGGCATGGCGGCGCATCTGCGGCAGGCGCTCGAAAAGCTGAACCATCAGCCGTAACTGGAGCAGGCCGCTGAATCTGCCTCTAAAAATCAACTGTAGACGGGCCGGGGCAGCACCTCCTGCAGAGGGTCTTGCCCGTTCCAGGTGCCGGCGGAGCTGACGGGCTTGAAACGCGCGAACAGTTCTTCGCTGTACCAGTTCTCCGCCCTTGTCCGACGCATGACCTCCTGGTGCTCCGGGTCTTTGTAGGCAAAAGCTTTCATCGCCTCCGCCGACTCCCATATACTGAACGTGGCCTGCCGGATAAACGGTAATTCTCCCAGTCCGATGGAGCAGTAAAGCCCCTCCGCCGCATCAAGCGACTTGCTTGTGCGCATCCCGTAACGGCAGAAGGCGGGCAGCCGCCACCAGTTCACGCTGGCCCTTGTCAGAACCGCTATGGGGCCTCCGGTATATTTCTCCGGTAGCGCAGGCGCAAAAGGCTCCTGCTTGTCCCACAGCCCATGCGACTGGTAGGGCAGGAGTTTCACGGTCCATATCTCATCCGTGCGCAGCCTGTATGCCGTTATAAAAGGGGAGTTCAGTAAAAAGTTGTCTGCGGCCGCCTCTGATTCCCAGGTACACATCAGGCCGTAGCGTTTGAAATTAGGCTTCAGGCTGAAACTTTGGCCCTGGCCGCTGCCCAACAACTTGTAAAACAGCAGCCCCGGCACTTTTTCCAGGAGCGGCCCGGCCGTCCCCATCTGTGCCAGCCCCCACCGTATATGGCCGCTCCGGATGCCGAAGAGGGTCAGCGTCGTTAGCCGGGCAGCAGGGTTTGGATTGGAAACAGCCAGGGAGGCAGGAGGCATATATAACCTAATATTTTAGACGTTGAGAATGCTGATGCGAACTTTATCCGAAAATAAAGCTACAGAAACAAAAAACACCAGCCGACGTGATATGTTTGGCTGGTGTTTTCCAATTTGAGGTTTTATTTCTATATGTCAGTTTATATGTCAGCGGCAAACCTGCAGCTTAATTCATATATAACCCGCTTGCTCTTTCTTCCTGCACGCGCTACAGGTTTATCTTTTTATTCTCTCCGGCATCTGGTCGCTCGCCGGTCAGGGCCGCTTTCACCATGCCATACAGGTGTACCATCACACTGTTCGGCGCGTCCCAGTATTCGGCCTTGTCGATGGTGATTTTGAGCAGGCCGACATTGGGGTCTTCTTTGCCTTTGGGGAACCAGGTTTTCATGGCCGGGTTCCATAGCTCGTCGATCTTCTGCTGGTCGCGCAACACCTGTGCCTTACCCGAGATAGAGACATAGTTTTCGTTATCAGGGTCGGAGTAACTCAGGTTTACGTGCGCGTCCTGCTGTATTTCGTGCGACTTGCCGGAATGGTAGCCCGTGAAAAACCATATATGCCCGTCCGGCTTCACTTCCATAGCCCGCATCGGGCGGCTGCGGAGGCAATTGTCTTCGTCCATGGTGGTGAGCATCGCCACTTTTATATCTTTGATCATGTCGATGAGTTTTCCGAGATGCTGCTTTGTATTCGGGTCGTTATTCATAGCTTTATAGTATCAGTTCAGCCTTAAGTTACGCGGCCCGCCCATATAGGGTTCAGTAGGTGCGGTGCCTGCGGCAATGGCGTGCAGGCGCCGAAACAAAAGCTGCGCGAGGCTGTTAAATCGTATTGCCCATACTTATCTCTTGACTTGAACTTTTTAGCACATATCTTTTTATCCGGCGATGAGGAAGAACTTCTGATCGGCAACTTCATCGCTGATGCTGTAAAAGGCAAACAGGCCGGGCTATATACCCCCGGCATCGCAAGGGGCATCCGGCTGCACCGCCTCATCGACACTTATACCGACACGCACCCCATTGTAGCCGAAACCAAGGCGCGGCTGCGGCCCAGGTACCGGAAATATGCACCCGTTATCGGGGATATGTACTACGACCACTTTCTGGCCGCCGACTTTGAGCGATATGCCCTGCGGCCGCTGCCGGGTTACGCGCAGCAGGTATATGGCCTCATCCAGCGCAATTTCCACCTGCTGCCTCCGAGGGTGCAGCACCTGTTCGGGTATATGCAGCAGCACAACTGGCTCTTGTCTTACGCACAGGTGGAGGGTATCGGGCAGGCCCTGACGGGCATGAGCCGCCGGACGCCTTTTGCCTCGGGTATGGAAACGGCAGCCGAGGAGCTGCAGGAAAACTACAGCCTGTATGCCGCTGAGTTCGATGCTTTTTTCCCTGAACTGGTGCAGTACGTGGAGGAAGTGAAGCGGGAACTCTGAGGGCATACGGCCACAAAAAAAGGAGCAGCCGGAAAGCTGCTCCTTTTATATATAAATTGCTGTTACCTAATGCTGGTGCCCGCCTGCGCCGTGTACGTGGCCGTGGTCCAGCTCCTCCGGCGTGGCCTCCCGCACACTCTCCACCTTGCCTTTGAAATACAGCTCCTTGCCGGCCAGCGGGTGGTTAAAATCCATCTTTACCGTGTCATCCCCGACTTCCACCACACGCCCCTGCAACTGGTTGCCCTCGCTGTCCGACATCGGGATGTAGTTGCCTTCTTCCAGCATATTGTCCGGCACAGAGCCCTCTACCTCGAAAACATTCTTGGGCAGGTCTACCACCGCGTCCTCATTATATTCCCCGTAGCCGTCCTCGGTGTCAAGCTTAAAGTCGAAGCTTTCGCCGGATTTAAGCCCCTCCAGGTTATCTTCAAACTGGTCAGGCAGGCCGCTCATGCCATATATAAACACCATGGGCTGCTCTTCGTTGGCCGTCTCTATCAGGTTCTGCTCCCCGTCCTCGTCCAGAATGCGCAGCTCGTAAGTAAGCGTGACCACTTTATTTTTCTCAATCTTCATGTTTTACTTTTTCAGTAGGTGATACAAGTGAATATCTTAAAGATAAACTTTTTATTTGGAAACCAATGGCAGGAGGTTGTCATTAACCGCCTGCACGGCTTTTGCCTATGGCATGCACCCGGTCAGTTCCCAGGCGCTGCGGTAAGCGTTTATACTCTCTACGTACGTAAGAAAAGCCGCGTAGTACGGGTGCTGGCTCAGGGTGGCGCTGTCGCCCACAATCACGAGTTTCTTCTTCGCCCGCGTCATGGCCACGTTCATGCGCCGGATATCCGCCAGGAAGCCGATCTCGCCTTTGTCGTTGCTGCGCGTCATGCTGATATAAATGATGTCACGCTCCTGCCCCTGGAAGCTGTCCACCGTACCGACCGATAACAGCCGCTTTAGCTTCAGATCGTGCAATAGCGGCATATGCTCCACGCGGTCCTGCAGGTAGTTGATCTGAGCGCGGTAGGGTGCTATCACGCCGATGCGCAGCGGGTCTGCCTCTGTGTCTGCGGCGGGGGTATAATCCTTCAGCAGGTGCGCCAGGTGGTTGAGCAGCAGGTTGGCCTCGTCAGGGTTGGCGGAGCTGGAGCTTTCCGGCGTATCCACTTCGTTGTATCCGCAGCCCGCCGTGTCCACAAACTCAACGGCCAGACCGGGCGCAAAGTGTGGGTCAAACTGGTGCAGGTCGCTGCTGTGTACGCTTTCGTGCGCCTCCAGCCCGCCCTTGTAAAACTGCTGGTTCGAGAATTCCATGATGTGGTGGTGCATGCGGTACTGTGTTTTCAGCATCACTGACACTTCCGGCTGCCGCTCGATGCATTTCTCAAACAGGGTCTTGCTCAGGCCGCCCTTCTCCGCCTCGTAGGATTTTACCGTGGGCGGCAGCTGGCAGTGGTCGCCCGCCAGCACCACGCGCTTGGCGCGGCTGATGGGTATCCAGCAGGCAGGCTCCAGGGCCTGGGCGGCCTCGTCTATAAACACCGTTTCGTACTCGAGGTGACGGATGGCTTTGTTGGCCGCGCCCACCAGCGTACAGGTAATCACCTGCACGTTGTGCAGCAAATCTTCGGTGATGTACTCCTCCACGCGATCCGCCTCTTCAAGCAGGCGCCTGCTCTCCGACCGGAATAACTGCCGCTGCGCACGCTCCTCGTGTCCGAACTTGCGTTTGTACTGGCTGGCCATGCGCTTGTATTCCTCTGCCGTTTTGCGGTAGTCCTTCAGATTTTTGTAGGAGGGGTGCTCCATTATCTGCGCATCAAGGGTATGTTCCAGCAGCACATCCGACACCCGCGACGGGTTCCCGATCCGGATCACGTTCACACCCTCGTTCGCGAGTTTCTCCGTCAGCAGGTCCACGGCGGTGTTGGAGGGGGCAGTCACGAGCAGGCGCTTCTGCGTCTGCAGGGTGGTGAGGATGGCCTGCACCAGCGTGGTGGTTTTGCCCGTGCCGGGAGGGCCGTGGATGATGGCCACGTCCTTCGCCTGCACAATCTTGCGCACTGCCTCATTCTGCGACGGGTTCAGCGACGGGATAGCCTCCACCTGCACGTCCGTAAAGCGCGGGGGCATGTCGCCCAGCAAAATATCGCGCAGCTCGGCAAGCCTTGTCTTATATGCCTCGATTACCTTCTTCATTGCGAACTCCATCTCGCGGTAGCTCATCTCATCGAAGGTGAGGTCGATGCCGAGGCGGCCGTCTTCCACCCAATCCGGCAGGTCTTCTTTGTTGGTGGCCAGGAGTACTTTGTTGCGGCGCAGGCCCACGATCACCCCGCTCAGGTTCTGGCGCTCGCCGCTGCCGTTGTTGCTGAACAGGGCGGCGGCTTTGCCCGTCTGGAAAAGGTGCAACTGGTCGCGGTCTTTGGTGCGCTCCAGCTCTATCACCACCTTGTTTCCGAAGCCGATCTCCTCTTTGGTGATGGTGACCGGGTACCAGCAGAAGCCCATGGCCTTGCGTTCAGCCACTGTGCTTTTCAGGCTCTTGATTTTGTATTGCTGCCGGTCTTCTTCCTGTTCAATCTTCAGCAGTTCCTGTACCTGCTTCAGTTCATATAGTATCTCGCTCATGTATCTCAAAAAAGAAAGGCTGGCATATATGCTCCAGCCTTCCGGTGTGTTTTACTTATTCTGCACCAAGCAGGTAATATAATCTGCTTTGCATTTGGTGCAGTCTGTCGCTTTTCCTTAACAGTTTCCAGGGTGCTAAAGATTCATATGCAGGTAGCCTAGGTCAGCATATTATTCTCCCCGGCCAGCCTTGCCTCGGTTACTTTACCGCTTTCTTCTTCCGCACCTTTTTGGAGGCGTTGCTCAGCCTCACCTGCAGAAAAATGGCATATAGCAGCAGGATTACACAGGCACCCGTCAGCACCGAAATCACTTTGTCTTTGCCGTAGCGCAACTCGGAGGCGTCCTGTAGCTGCGCCTCTAGGTCCTTTATGGTGCGCTCACGCTGCTTGATGCTGGTTTGAAGCATCTTTATCTGGCTCTGCAGGTCGGCCATGCGGGTGCTGATGATGCGCTGGTCCTGCAAGGTCATTTTGCCTTCGCGCTGGCTCTCCACGGTGCTCTCCGCCACTTTCTTGATGCTGGCCTCCTTGATGGCGGCAATCAGGTCAGAGTCGGTGTTGATGATTTTTTTCAGCGTCTCGATGATGTTCATCAAATCCGCCTTCGACTTCTTTCCCCAGAAATTGCTGTTCTGCTGCGTGTAAAACTGGTATTCCATCACCAGCTGCTCCCGCTCGTTCATAAGCGTGGTCAGCTTATCCTGCTGCCGGGCCTGCGCACTTATAAACCAGAGGCAGCACATGGCCATCACCAATAATCTCTTCATTTCACTTCTAAGCTAAATCCTCAAATTACATGCAAATATGGCCAACTGAAAGCAAAAGCCCCACATTTATTTTTGGCAAAGCCTGTAAAAGAGCAGAAGCTGCCGGTTAGCTGTTACCGCCAGGCCACCTCTGCCTGAAGACATGGTTTATATATAAAACCGCGCCCTGTAAATTTGTGGATTCCGTGAGGCAAGGCAGCTCCCCGCCCTGCACAGATTTCTCTTGCCCAACAACCGCTACTTCCAACAAATCATGTTATCTTTATTTCCGGATTTAAAATTAAAGCGGACCCTATACAATATGAAGCAATATTTAGATTTGATGCGCCACATCCTCGACAAGGGAGTGAAAAAGGAGGACAGGACCGGAACGGGCACGCTGAGTGTGTTCGGCTACCAGATGCGCTTTAACCTGGCCGATGGTTTCCCGCTGGTGACGACGAAGAAGGTACACCTGAAGTCTATCCTGCACGAGCTGCTGTGGTTCCTGAAGGGCGACACCAACATCTCGTACCTGAAGGAGAACGGCGTGAGCATCTGGGACGAGTGGGCCGACGAAAACGGCGACCTGGGTCCGGTATACGGCTCGCAGTGGCGCAGCTGGCCCACCCCCGACGGCCGTCACATCGACCAGATCACGCAGGTGGTGAACCAGCTGAAAAACAACCCGGACTCACGGCGCATCATCGTGAGCGCCTGGAACGTGGCCGAGATTGAAAACATGAAGCTGCCGCCCTGCCACGCCTTTTACCAGTTTTACGTGGCCGAGGGCAGGCTGTCGTGCCAGCTGTACCAGCGCTCCGCCGATGTGTTCCTGGGCGTGCCGTTCAACATTGCCTCCTACGCGCTGCTGGTGCTGATGATGGCGCAGGTGACGGGCCTCGAGCCAGGCGAGTTTATCTGGACGGGCGGCGACACGCATTTATATATAAACCACCTGGAGCAGGCACAACTCCAACTCGCCCGCGAACCACGCGCCTTACCGCAGATGAAGCTGAACCCGGACGTGAAAGATATTTTCGACTTCAAATACGGGGATTTCGAACTGGTGAACTACAACCCGCACCCCGCCATCAAGGCGCCGGTGGCGGTGTAATCAAATCAAACGTAAGTCATTGGTTTGTATATAGTCAGAGAGGAATCGCGCGGTATGCTTGTCAAAATCAAAGATGTGTTCAAGACCATCGGCACGCCCAGCGTCACGTACGTGAGCCGGAACGACGGGGAATATGAGCGGCTGCTGACGGAGTACCTGGAGGTGGCCGGCAAGCTGTGCCTCATCACGGGGCCTTCCAAAACAGGCAAGTCCACGCTGTACCAGAAAGTGCTGGCGGATTTAAACAAGCTGCCGCTGATTGTGCGCTGCGATGACCAGATGACAACGGACGATGTGTGGCGGAAGGCGCTGGAAGACGTGAACTTCGACCGCATCACGGCCAGCACGGCTGCGGAGGATGTGCAGGTGACGGGCGCCGCGAAAATGGGTGGCACAATGGGCTGGGGCTGGCTGGCGAATCTGATAGGCGAGGTCAGTTTGGGGATAGCTGACAAAGTGAGCGAGAGCACGGCCCGGGAAAAAATCATCTCCAGGCCGTCTCCCAAGCACCTCATCCCGGTCCTGAAGAACCTGCCGTACGTGCTCGTGATAGAGGATTTCCACTACCTGAAGGAGGAGGTGAAGAAAAGTCTTTTCCAGCAGTGGAAAGCTTTCGTAGACGAGGAGGTGTCGGTGATTGTGCTCGGCACGACGCATCACGCCGTGGACCTGGCCTACTCCAACAAAGACCTGGTGGGCAGAATCGCCCATATAGAAGTGGGCACCTGGCTCACCAGCGACATCGAGCAGATCATCACCAGCGGCTTCAGCTACCTGAACATTCCCATCAAAAAAGCACTGGTGGAGTTTATCGCCACCGAGTGTGTAGGACTCCCCATCATCACGCAGAGCTGCTGCCTGCGGCTTTTTTTCGACAAAAGGATTTCAGAGATTGACACATTGGAGGGTGGCACCAGGCCAGCGTTTGAGGAGGAGGACATCGCGAAGGCCTTGTACAATGTGGCGCACACGGATTTCAGCGTGTTCCGGGATATATATGATGTCATCATCCGGGGTTTCCGGAAGGGCGGCAAATACCAGACCTATGAATTGCTGCTGCTGGCCTTCACCTTAGACCCCATCACGTTCAAGCTGCAGCGGCACGAGCTGGACGAAAGGCTGGCACAACTCAGCATAAAATTTGCCACACCGCCTGCCACCTCCATCAACAGCACGCTGGGCGTGCTCAGCAAGCTGCAGCACAAATACGCTTTCGAGCTGCTGGAGTGGAGCCAGAAGCTGCGGACGCTGTACATTCTGGAGCCTTCCTTCTTGTTTTACCTGCGCTGGAAAGAAGAGCGGAAGTTAACGGACTCCTTGCCGTCTGACCGCATCGAGCGGATATACAGCATCATTTTCAACGACGTGCAGACCAGGTTTCCGACCATCCGGGTAAAGTGATGCACTAGAGATAGGCGAAATGATGAATCATATATCATCATGCTGGCTTCGGGCGTAAAACCAAATCGGCATTCACCTGTTCCCACTCAAACCACGACAGACTATGAAACTAACATCCATTCTCACAGCCATCTTAACGGTGGCGCTGTTGCAGGCCAACGCCCAGCGTGCCACGCCGGATAAAATCGAAACCAACAAAGGCACCCTCACGATTCAGCCGATTGAGCACGCCACCATGGTTTTGAACTGGGACGGTAAAACCATCTATGTGGACCCCACCGGCGGGGCAGCGGCCTTTGCCGGCATAGAAAAACCTAATATGATTCTCCTCACTGACATCCACGGCGACCATATGAACACGGAGACACTGGACGCGATGGATACGGAAGGCGCGGTGTTTGTGGTGCCGCAGGCCGTGGCTGATAAACTTCCGGAGAAGTACAGGAGCCAGGCAAAAGTAATTGGCAATGGCGAAAGCATCACGGAAATGGGGATTCTGATAAAAGCTGTGCCCATGTACAACCTGCCGGAAAGCGCTGACGCCAAGCACGTGAAAGGACGCGGAAACGGCTATGTCCTGAAAACAGGTAACAAAAATGTCTATATCTCCGGCGACACGGAGGGCGTGCCGGAAGTGCGCGGGCTGAAGAACATTGACGTGGCTTTCCTGTCGATGAACCTGCCCTACACGATGGATATAGCACAGGCCGCCAGCACTACGCTGGACTTTAAGCCGAAGGTTATATATCCGTACCACTTCCGTGGCCAGGGCGGACTTGCTGACGTAGAGGCGTTCAAAAAAATGGTGAACGATAAAGACAAGAACATCGAAGTGCGGTTGAGGGACTGGTACCCGGCGCAGTGAGAGTTGAATAGAAGACATCTTTTAAAGGACCGAGGTTTCTCTTCGGTCCTTTTTTACAATTGTTTATACCTGATTCCCCATCATCCCGCAAGTCCTGCTATATATCCAGCTACACGTTACTGCCTGTTCCGGTGATGTCCTATATCCCCGCAATGGTTCCGAGCGCAGGCCAAATGCAGTAATTCAAAAAGTGCATGAAATTTGATAGCTTAGGGGAATATTAGCGGCGCAGAAATCGGAGCAGCCATTTTTCCGGAATATAGCCGCACAATACCTGCTGAAACTAAATTTATATATAACTCCACACTGTAATGATCCGAAAAATCGTCGTCACCCTGCTGTGCGTGCTAGCGGTACAGTTCCATGCCGCCTGTCAATCCAACGGAAAAGTAAATCCGGAGAAACTCAATATAACCTGGGAGGTGGTACAGGAAAAATACCAGAACAAACCGCAGACACTCTCCACGCTGACACTGCAGAACAGCGGTCAGCAACCGTTGCCGGCAAGCGGCTGGGCCCTTTACTTCCATGCCTCGCCCTCTTTCAAAGCTGATGGCGCCAATGCACCTGTTAAAATCGAGCACGTAAACGGCGACCTGCTCCGAATGGTGCCCACCGCGCAATTCAAAAGCCTGCCTGCCGGTGAATCCCGAAAAATCTCCGTTGTATCGGGCGGCCAGATGATCAACGCGTCGCGGGCTCCGGTTGGTTTCTACCTGGTGTGGGACGATAACAAAGCCAAGGGCTATACTGTAGGGAAAGTCACTTATGAAAAGCCTGCCAAAAACATGGTCGGCTGGATTGAGGCCAAAGACGTGTACAAGCAGAATCAGGTCATCAAAGACATTCCGGTTGAGAAGCTGACAAAAGTTTTCCCCACGCCAGCTAACTATACCGAAACAGGCAAAGGCATTACGCTAACGCCAGCGGTGCCGATTGTGGCCGACAAAGCGTTCAGCAAAGAAGCAGCCCTGCTGACAGAATACCTGGGTCAGGTTTTCGGGCAGAAGCCTGCGGTGCAGCCAGCGGCCACCGGCAAAGCCATCCGGCTGCAGAAGAAGGAGGGCATGGGCCCGGAGGCATATGAACTGGAGGTAACGCCGCAGGGAGTGGTGATTTCGGCTACTACGCCAGCAGGTATATTTTACGGCACCCAGTCGCTGAAAGTGCTGGTGTCACCAACCGCACTCGCTTCCCCTCAGAAATTAGTGGAAATTGTGGGCGTGAAAGTGTCGGATGAGCCCCGCTTCGGCCACCGGGCCTTCATGATGGACGTGGCGCGCAATTTCCAGAAGAAGGACGAGGTGCTGAAAGTGCTGGACCTGATGGCGCTCTACAAACTCAACGTGCTGCACTTCCACTTCAGCGAGGACGAGGCCTGGCGACTGGAGATTCCTGGCCTGCCGGAACTGACGGAAGTGGGCAGTGAGCGCGGCCACACGATGGACGATGCGGAAAACCTGCAGCCTTCCTACGGCTCCGGCCCCGATGTGAACGCCTCCAGCGGTAGCGGCTACTACTCTAAACAGGAGTTTATCGATATTCTGAAGCACGCCACCGCCCGGCATATAAAAGTGATTCCGGAGATAGAGACGCCGGGCCATGCCCGTGCCGCCATCAAATCGATGGATGCCCGTTACACGCGCCTGATGAAAGAGGGCAAAAAGGAGGAGGCGGAGCGCTACCTGCTCCGCGACCTGAACGATAAGTCGGAGTACCGCTCGGTGCAGAACTTCAACGACAACGTAATGGATGTGTCCCTGCCTTCGACGTACAACTTTCTGGAGAAAGTGACGGACGAAATACTGGCGATGTACAAAGAGGCGGGTGCGCCCATCGAGACGATACATTTCGGAGGCGATGAGGTGCCACCGGGGGTTTGGGAAAAATCGCCTGCGGCACAGAAACTGATTGCCGACAACCCGAAGGTGAACAACACCGACGACCTGTGGTACTACTTCTTCGGGAATATAAACGATATGCTGAAGGAGCGTAACCTGTACCTGTCCGGCTGGGAGGAAATCGGGATGCGCAAAGTGCGCAAAGACGGCAAAATGACTTATATCGCCAATCCTGATTTCGCGAACGAGAACTTCCACGTGGATGTGTGGAACAACCTCGGCAACAACATCGACCTGGCTTACCGGCTGGCGAACGCGGGCTATAAGGTGGTGCTGACGAACGTGACGAACATGTACCTCGACCTGTCTTACCAGAAGGCATATGAGGAAACGGGGCTGAACTGGGGAGGCTACGTGGACGTGGACAAGCCGTTTTACTTTATCCCGTACGACTACATGAAAAATATGAAGGTGGACACCGAGAACAACCCCATCAACCCCTCCATATATGCCGACAAGGTGCGCCTGACGGAGGAAGGCAGGAAGAACATTGTGGGGCTACAGGCACCGCTCTGGACCGAAATGGTGACCACACCGGAGAAACTGGAGTATATGCTATTGCCCAAACTGCTGGGCCTAGCGGAGCGGGCGTGGGCTCCGGACCCGACCTGGGCCACTGAAAAAGAGGCTGCCAAAGCCGAAACACTGTATAACCAGGCCTGGTCGGAGTTTGTGAATGTGCTGGGCAAGCGCGAACTGCCGCGCCTGAGTTATTACCTCGATGGCTTTAACTACCGCATCCCGACAGCCGGAGCAGTAGTAAACAATGGCAAGGTGTCGGCCAACGTGCAGCTGCCGGGGCTGGCCATCCGGTACACGACAGATGGCTCGGAGCCTACGGCCAAGAGCAAGGCCTATACCGGACCTATAGCAGAAAAGGGCACCATCAAGCTGCGTGTGTTTGACCCCGCTGGCCGGGGCGGCCGGGTAGTGACGGTTGAAAATAAGTAAGAAGTTCCTCCGACTCAATTTTATGTACAGCATATGGCGTCTCCACGCGTTGAGATAAACTACTGCACCCAGTGCCGCTGGCTGATGCGGGCGGCCTGGATGGCGCAGGAACTCCTGACCACGTTTGAGGCAGAAATAGGGGAGGTGGCCCTGTTGCCGGGCACGGGCGGTGTGTTTGAGGTGCGCCTGAATGGTGAACTTATATATTCGCGGAAAGAGGCGGGGCGTTTCCCGGAATCCAAGGAGCTGAAGCAATTGGTTCGGGATCGCATTGCCCCGGACCGGCCACTGGGCCACAGCGACAGCAAGTAAAAAACTGTGCCTGTACAGCCTATATATAAAGCCGGCGGCTCCTAACAAAGGAGCCGCCGGCTTTATATATAAATTGCTGATTGACTACAGCGTGTGCGGACGGTTCGGGTCACCCGCTGCCCTACGTCTTCTCAGTTCCTCATCTGTCAGGTCATCATCTGAATCGAGGGGAGTTCTGCGGTTTCTCAGCTCGTTTTCGTTGAGCTTGTCTACCTCTACGTCAGTCTTGCGTACAGTTTCGTGGATATCCTCCACGTGCTCTTCCACGTCTTTCCTGATGCGCACCTCTTCCACTACACGCGCTTCCTTGTCCACCATCGGCACCTCGGCATGTTCAGTCAGGGAAATGTCGCCTTCCTTAAAGCTGTTCATGTCAGCTTCAGTGGCAGGACGGTTTACGGGTCTGCGCTCTACCTCCACATGCTCTTCGCGCAGTCGCAGGTGCTCCTCTACCGGGCGCTCGATGATGCGGCTGCGCACGCGCACCCCGCCCGTTTCCACTTCGCGCTTGCCTACGTGCAGGTTCTCCTCTATAATCGGAATGGATTTATCGGTCGAGGCTGTATCCATATCCCTCCTGGAGGTGTCGGTGGCTGCGGCGCCTGCTGTGCCCACTGCACCAGCGGTATAGCCTGATGCGCGCTCGTCCAGGTTCACGGCACCATACTCATCCATGATGTCGGCGGCGCGCCCAGCCTCCATGGCGGAGGTAGCATGCACCGTCACCACAGAGCCGTTCCGGGCGTAGCGGGAGTAATGATCGCTCTTATCGTCAGTCCCGAAGAGGCTTCGGAAGAAATCTCCGATGCTGTCGTGGTCGTCATCCTCGTCTCTATATCCTGCTGTGTTGGAGGCTGTCTGCGGAGACACATCAATGCGGTCTCTTGTAAAACCACCTGATACTAAGTGCTGCACGGCGGTTTGCGCCTCCCTTGAATTATCGAAAACTCCTACTACTGTATGTGACATAATCTTTCTATTAAAATGTTAAGTTTGTTTCCGGCGATAATGCAGCTATATACACACCCATACTAGCGCCATATTGGTTTAGTTAAAATTCTTAGCTATTCATACGCACGGTATTCGGGATGGTTTTTATAATTATAATTAACGAATAAGTTGAATATAGGTATTTTACAGAATCACGCCCACCTGTTTATACCTTAGCTGCATCCAGCGCTTTATATATAATAAATACAAATTTATATATACAGGGGCGAGGCTGCGATGTAAGATGCACGAGGGACGAGAGGGAGCCTTTTGTCTTTGGCGGAAGCCTGTGCAAGGCTATAAAGGCTATATATACTACTTACACAAAAGCTATCTTTGCCCTGCTTCGAAGGGGTTGAGGGGATGATTGCACCTGTGAACAATCTATAATGGCTATATTTGAAGGTATTTACTATCAGGCCAGGGTTGCTTTGGCACTTCCAGCCGCCTCTCATCCCCCTGCTCCCTTGAAAGGGGGACTTTCTCACACTGCTTATTCTTTTGCGTAAGTCCTAAAATACTACTTCAAGGGCAGTCGTCAATTTAAACAGCAGAGCCGCTCCCGGATGGGCAGCGGCTCTGATTGATTATCCTGCTGCAGCAAAACAAACAGGAGGCGCAACTGGATGCACTATATTATCACGGATTGGTTGACCACAGGCCAGCTTCCTTGACGAAGACGCGGCGGTTCAGCTTCAGCTGGCCGATGATAAACTCCGCCAGGTCTTCCGGGTGCATCACACGCTCGGGGTCTCCGCTGATCAGGTTGTTGCTCTGTGCCAGTTCCGTCACCACGGTGCTGGGCGTCAGCGCGCTGACGCGGATGTTGTGTTTCCGAACTTCCTGCATTAGCGATTCCGTCAGGCCGATGACCCCGAACTTGGAGGCGCTGTAGGCGCTCGTCATGGCCGCCCCACGTTGGCCGGCCGTAGAAGAGATGTTGATGATGTCGCCGGTGGAGCGCGCTATCATGTCGGGCAGCACGGCGCGGGTTGTATAGTAAACGCCCATCAGATTCACCTGTATGTTCAACTCCCACTCGTCCGGCTCCAACTCCAGAAACTTTCCGAATATGGCCGTACCGGCATTGTTGATCAGAATGTCGATTGGGCCTAACGCCTGCTTTGCCTGTGCTACCCCGCTCTTCACTTCACTTATATCCGCCACGTTGGCAGTGACGGCGGCGGCACGCACACCAAGGGCTGTTACCTCGTCGGCAACTTCTTTCAGCTGGCTTTCGGTGCGGGCGAGCAGCCCCACATGCACGCCTTCTGCGGCCAATGCCACGGCTACGGCCCGGCCAATGCCTTTGCCTGCGCCCGTGACGAGCGCAACTTTTCCTGCTAATGACTCCATCTTCTATCTCTTAATGTTCAACGTAAATGTTTGTAGCTACAAATATACGGTGTGGAAACTTTTAAGATACCGCTAAAAGCAGCAAAGAAGGGAAGGGGTCGGGAGGAACTCAGCCCAGAATGCGTCTTATCTCGTTGGCTTTCTCCATCAGCGCTTTTGTCTGCCCCTCGCGGTCGGCATCAATGGCCTCCTTAAACTGCTGCAGCTGCGCGATGTATCCTGCCAGCGCCTCCGACACGTTTTTTCGGTTCTGGCTGAAAATCGGGCCCCACATCTCGGGCGAGCTTTTGGCAAGCCGAACGGTGGAGGAGAACCCGCTGCCCGCCATATCGAATATGTTTTTCTCGTTTTTTTCCTTGTCCAGCACGGTCAGTCCGAGGGCGAAGGAGCTGATGTGGCTCAGGTGCGACACGTAGGCAAAGTGCAGGTCGTGCTCGGCGGCGGGCATATACCGCAGTTGCATGTCCAGCATGCGGCAAAGCTGCTCAACCCGCGCCAGGGCGGCAGGGGCGGATTTTTCCCGCTCGCAGATGATCATGGTCTTGCCCTCCAGCAGCGCCGCAAAGGCTGCCTCCGGGCCAGAGTACTCCGTACCGGCTATAGGGTGGGTGGCCACATACTGCCCGCGCTTCGGGTGCGCCGCCACCGCCTGGCAAAGCTGTTCTTTTGTTGAACCGAAGTCCATGAGCACGGCACCTTCCGGCAACATATCCAGCACTGCGGGCAGTTGCTCCAGAATGACGTTTACGGGCGTTGCCAGCACCACTACATCCGCTTTGGCAATGGCCTCCCGCAGTGGCAGTATCTTGTCGGCTATATGCATGGAAAGCGCCTGCGCCGCGTGCTTCGGGTTGTTGTCAACGCCATATATGGTCACGGGCGCGCCTCTGGCTTTCAGGCCCAAAGCAAAAGATCCTCCCAAAAGGCCAAGGCCAATAATGCTGATGTTCATGGTGTTATGAATGGTGCGAAAGTCTGGAAATTCACCTGCTCGGGAGGTGGCTTGCCAGACCAGTTCCTGCAAATGTAAGATGATTTGATGTATTTCCGGCCCTAAACCCGGCTAAAGAGGAGCGACCCTGTAAGGATGACGGAAGAAATTATTTTGGAGAAGCGTGCAGCAGCCTTCTCATATATAGATTCCTTACTGGAAGTGTTGGGGCTATATATGGCTTGTTTTAGCCAAGCAGGCTGCTTTGCAGGCGGTCCAGCAGGGGGTGCTGCGTAGGGAGTTCTGATTCTTCCAGGCGGCCAACGGCTCTGATGCCGGTGACGTTGGCGGCAAACACAACGTTTGCCCGGCCTAGCTGCTCGACGGTGGCGCTGCATTCTTCTACTTTCACCTGCTGCTGTAGGCACCACCTGAGGATGCTGCGCCGCAGCACGCCGTTGATGCAGCCTGTCTCCAACGGCGGCGTGCATAAAGCGTCGCCCTGTATCCAAAACACATTGGCAGCTGTAAACTCCGAAACAGTGCTCTGCCGGTCGAGGAGGAGCATATCGTCTTTGCCGTGCGCTTTTTTCTCCAGCCCCGCCTGCACATATACGGGCGCATTGGGGCCTTTAAAGTGGGAGAGAGGGGAGTAGAGCGTATGGGTTTGCCGGCACACGCCCACCTGCAGGGGCAAGTTATATATGGCTTCAGTGGGCTGTGCCGCGGCCAGCCAGTCTACATTATTTGTTTCGGGGGTATACAAACCGGCACCGGCACGCCAGACTTTCAGTTTCAGCCTGCCATGCGCCAGCGCGTGCTGTTGCGTTGCCAGTTCCAGCAGCCTTTCCGTTAATTCCGATGAAAAAAACAGCGGTGGCAGCTGCAGTTGTAAGGCCCGCGCCGCCTCCTGCATGCGCTGCTCGTGCGCCTCCCAGAAACGCAGCCTGCCCTGCCGGATGATGATTGTCTCGAAGAAGCCGTCGTTGTACTGGAAAGCCCTGTTGGAGAGCGGCAGCCGCAGTTCGTCGTCGGTTACTATGTGGTTGTTGAAGAGCAGCAAACGGAGGCAGTTTAAATAGATGATGATGTGCCAAAGATAAGACAAGCGCCAGCACCCACAAACTATATCCGGCGAAGATTGTTATCGTAGTAAGCAAAGAAAAGCAAGTGACAGGTGTCAGGACAAAGGACTTTCCATATTCAGGACAAAGAACTTTCCATATGTAGATGTAGGATCCTGATAAAAAATTTTCTTTGTGCTGCAACTACCCGCTTTCAACAACAGGATTTAACCATGCATCAAAACGAATCAGCAGAAACAAAAATGCTTATGGCTTACCCGAAACTATATCTTTTATTACCGCTCTTCTTTCTTTTCGCCTCCTGTTCGGAGGCCAGTACCGAGCGCCTGTCCAACAGTGAGGCAGCAGCGGAACAGGCGACACTGGACACAACGGGTTTGGCCAGGGCCACCTTTGCCGGGGGGTGTTTCTGGTGTACAGAGGCTTACTTTGAGCGCCTGCAGGGCGTGGAGGCGGTCGAGTCGGGCTATTCTGGCGGCAAGAAACCTAACCCGACTTACGAAGAAGTGAGCGCGGGCGCCACAGATTACGCGGAGGCGGTGCAGGTGTATTATAACCCGGAGGAGATCACGTATCAGCAGTTGCTGGAAGTGTTTTTCGCCACCCACGACCCCACCACGCTGAACAGGCAGGGCCCTGACTACGGAAAGCAGTACCGCTCCATCGTGTTTTACCGCACCCCGGAGGAGGAGCGGATGGTGCGGGCGTATGTGCAGCAACTGGAAGAGACAGGCACTTACCGCAACAGCATCGTGACGAAGATACAGCCCTTCAGAAAGTTCTGGGAGGCGGAAGCGTACCACCAGGATTACTACCGCCTAAACCCCAACGACCCCTATGTGCAGTCGGTGGCGCGGCCCAAGGTGCTGAAGTTCGAGTCTGCTTACAGTCAGCTGCTCAAGCCCGAATACAGGAAATGAAACACTTTGACTATCAAATTTCGCCAGTCACTCGTAGTATAATCCTATACAGACACATACAACCAAAACTATGATGGGATTCATTGTCAATCTACTCGTAAGCGCGGCCGTCATCTTGCTGATGTCCTATGCTTTGTCCAGTGTACATGTTAAAAGCTTTGGCACGGCCCTATGGGTGGCTTTTCTGGTGGGTATCCTGAACGCCACCATCGGCTGGATACTCCGGGGCATCTTCAACCTCGTGTCTTTCTTTCTGCTGGAGGCCATCGTCTCGCTGATCGTCACGGCCATTGTCATCAAGCTGGTGGACATGCTTGTCAGCAACTTTAAAGTGGATGGCTTCCTGCCAGCCCTGCTCATTGCCCTTGCAACAGCCATCGCCGTTGCCGCGGTAGGTTACCTGATGGGCGGAAGCGATGGCTATGCCATGTTGCAGCACAGCATTCAGCACACTGCCTTAGCCTTTAGGTAAGCTGAGGGAGGTTTGCAAACTGTAGAACCGGCACCCTATACAGGGTGCCGGTTTTTATATGTCTGTATAGCTGCTGCACTGCGTCAGAAGAAGCGTTGCGGAAGTATATATAAAAGCACCCATGCATGCAGGTTTATCACACCTGGTTTTCCCAAAATGTCAGTTATTCGTTTTTATTATTAGTAATAAGATAATATTATGGCGCCTTTACTTTATATATCGAAAGCTGTGCATTAGTTTTGCGCCACCTATGCCGGGCCAGATGACCATTTGCCAAAATTTGCATTGTCCGTAATGGATATAGCCATAATATTCCGGTCTGAAGCTCCGCAGGTTTCCACATCTATCACCTAAAGAAATTAGAATGAGTGTTACAGACTTTGCAGCTACTGCAACGGAAGACCAGGTCAAAGCCATATTTGTTGAGGAAAGCCAGATTCCGCAGGAATATAAACTGAAGCAGGAAATCCATCAGCGGGAATACCTGTCGAACGGGGAAATGAAGCAGTGGGAGGGAGCCGTACACACGGTTTACTCTCCGGTGGCTGTTAAAACAGCCGAAGGCTACCAGCGAAAGGTTATCGGAACCTACCCCGTGTGTACCGAAAAAGAGGCGATGGCGTCGCTGGAGGCGGCGGTGGCCGCTTATGACAACGGGCGCGGCCAGTGGCCCACCATGAGCGTGCAGGACAGGATACGCTGCGTAGAGCAGTTCACGCACAGAATGATTGAGCAGAAAGACCTTGTGGTGAAGCTCATCATGTGGGAAATCGGCAAGTCTGCCGCTGATTCTGTGAAGGAGTTCGACCGGACGGTAGAGTACATATACGCCACCATCGACGCGCTGAAAGACGTGGACCGCGACTCTTCGCGCTTCGTGATAGAGCAGGGGATCGTGGCGCAGATCCGGCGCTCGCCGCTGGGCGTGGTACTGTGCATGGGGCCGTTCAACTATCCGCTCAACGAAACTTTTACCACGCTGATACCCGCCCTGATCATGGGCAACACCCTGTTGTTCAAGCCACCCAAGCACGGCACGCTCCTGCATTACCCGCTGCTGCAGGCCTTTAAGGAGTGTTTCCCGAAGGGCGTGGTGAACACCATATATGGGCGTGGAAATGCCATCGTGCCTGCTCTGATGCAGTCAGGTAAGGTAAACGTGCTCACGCTGATTGGTTCCAGCAAAGTGGCTGACGAGTTGAAGAAGCTCCACCCGAAGGTGAACAGGCTGCGCGCCATCCTGGGGCTCGACGCCAAAAACGCGGCCATCGTCACAGAGAATGCTGACGTGAGCCTGGCGGTGTCAGAAACCGTGCTGGGGGCGCTTTCTTTCAACGGACAGCGCTGCACAGCCCTGAAAATCATATTTGTACACCGCTCCAAAGTCGACCAGTTTCTGGAGCAGCTGAGCGAGGCGGTAGGCAGATTGAAGATCGGGATGCCGTGGGAGAAGGGCGTGGCCCTGACGCCGCTGCCGGAGCCCCACAAGCCCGCTTACCTGAAAGAACTGATTGACGATGCGGCAGCGCACGGCGCCAGCGTGGTGAACAGAGGAGGGGGCACCGCTTTCGAATCGTTTGTATATCCGGCCATCCTGTACCCGGTGACGCAGGACATGAAAGTGTACCGCGAGGAGCAATTCGGGCCGATTATTCCGGTGGTGCCGTTCGATGACCTGGAAGAGCCGATTGAGTACCTGATAGAATCGACGCACGGGCAGCAGGTGAGCATTTTCAGCAACGACGCTGCCGAGGCGGCCTCGCTCATAGACCCGCTGGTGAACCAGGTGAGCCGCGTGAACATCAATTGCCAGTGCCAGCGCGGGCCGGACACATTCCCGTTTACAGGCCGCAAAGACAGCGCCGAGGGCACTTTGTCGGTGGTGGATGCGCTGCGCTCGTTCTCGATCCGGTCGTTGGTAGCCACCAAACTCAACGAGAACAACAAGCACCTGATCAACGAGATTGTGAACGAAGGGAATTCCAACTTCCTGAGCACGAAGTATATCTTCTAAGAAGCTTCTGAAGGCAGTTATTTATATATAAAAGGAGCCGCGGCATGTGCTGCGGCTCCTTTTATATATGGCTCATCTTTTATCAGTGTGTATGTGTAAAGCCGGTCTATATATGTAGGCAGCTAGCATATACTTCATTTAAAAGCGCCTGTGCAGCATAATTGCACAAGCGCTTAATTGCACCGAGCAGGGTCGGCTTAAAAGTCAAAGAAATCGCTTAGGAAAGATTCCTTCTTCTTATGCGGGTGCTTTTTGTACGCGTCGTGCCCACGGTTTTCGCCGTAGCCATAGCGTTTATAGTCAGCTTCGTAATTTTCTTTTTTTGAATAGTGGTCGGCGGAGCGCTCCATGATTTTCTCCAGCTCGCCGCGGTCCAGCCAGATGCCACGGCATTTGGGGCAATAATCGATCTCGACTCCGTTTTTCTCGCTCATCAGGAGCGTTTCGTTGCAGGAAGGGCATTTCATAGTTATACAGCTTTGGTGTAATCCTCAATATAAACATTTATTCCCGAAGCTACCAGAACGTTGGGCATTGCTGTATTGGCTTATTTGTTTCTGTGTGCATGTGAGCGGATTGTTTTACTTATTCTGCTTAACATAAAGTATATTATGAGTGACACTTTAGAGATGTTTTGCATCGTATATTAAAGTCTTATAATTTATATTATGTTAAGTAAATTATAGCTATATACCTTTCCTACTTCAACAGATTGTAAATCTCGTGCAACGCATATTTGCAGGGATAACAATTACGATCATCAGTATAATTTAAGATTACCTACGTATAATGAAATACAAGTCAATCCCGAGTTTGGCTCTACATCTTAAGACGAAGCGTTTACCAAATGAATGCGAACGCAGAGGTCTGAACTGTCTGCTGAAACAACATTTTATACCTATTAATATCAGGTTATGAAAACATTAGAAAACAAAGTTGCCCTGGTTACCGGGGCTGGCTCAGGCATTGGGAAGGCCATATGTCTTTTATACGCCGCCGAGGGCGCTAAAATTATTGCATCCGACATTAGTGAGAAAGGCGGAAATGAAGTAGTGGAAGAAATTAAATCCAAAGGCGGGCAGGCGGTTTTTGTAAAGGGAGACACATCCAAACCCGATGACAGCAAAGCCGTTGTAGACCAGGCCGTGCAGCAATTTGGCGGCTTGCATGTTGCGGTGAACAATGCTGGCATTGGCGGGCCGCTTGGGCCTGTTGGCGAGTACCCTCTTGATGGTTGGAACAAGGTGATTGCCATTAATTTATCCGGCGTGTTTTATGGCATGCGTTATCAAATTCCGGCCATGGTTTCCGCTGGCGGCGGCAGCATTGTGAACATGGCTTCTATTCTGGGAAAAGTAGGCACCAAAGGCTCCTGTGCATATGTAGCCGCAAAGCACGGTGTGATCGGATTGACTGAAACCGCTGCACTGGAATATGCCACGCAAGGCATCCGGGTAAACTCTATCGGGCCGGGCTATATCTCTACGCCTTTGATCGAGCACTCTTTGGACGAGGCTGCCCGGAATGCATTGGTCGGTTTGCACCCCATGGGGCGATTAGGCACATCGGAAGAAGTCGCTAACCTGGCCCTGTGGCTTAATTCTGATAAAGCGTCGTTCGTTACAGGCTCGTATTATAATGTAGATGGCGGTTACCTGGCCCAATAGGGTGCTAATGCGAAAGCAGAGCAGCTCTAAGATTTTTTTGTATGACCAGAATAAAATAAAAGAGGGAAACCCGGCGGCTTCCCTCTTTATATAGGGGTTTGATATCAAACCTACTCGTTCATCATCGCGCTGATTTTGTCAGCGTCTGTTTTGCGGTCCAAACGGGTATATAGCTTCATCAGGTTTTGCATGGTTGCCTGGTCTTTCGGCTGTATCTCCAAAGCCTTCTCAAAGTATGGCAACGCCGCCTGGTAATGCTTCTTGGCCTCCGCCTCCAGCGCCTTGCCTTTCTTCTGGTATGTGGCATAGTCCAGCTTGGCGGCCTTGTTGTTCACCTCGGCGCCTTTGTTGAAGTGCAGCACGCCCAGGTTGTAATTAGCATCGAAGTTGTTGGGGTCCACGTCTATGGCTTTCTGGTACGTGGCTGTGGCGCCCTCAATGTCGTTCTTGCGCTCCAGCAGGTTGCCCTTCACGGCCAGCAGGCTGGCATTGTTCGGGTCAGCTGCAATGGCTTTGTCAAGCTTCTGCATCGCCTCTTCGCCACGGTCGTTCTTCAGGTAGTAGCGCAGCTCCTCCTGCATCATGTATACGCTGTTCGGGTGCTCTTCCAGTCCGGCGGCCAGCGTCTTCATTATTTCCTCATCGCTGGCTTCTGTAGCCTGCAGCAGCTGGATTTTGTTTTTGTAGACATCCTCCGTCTTGTGGCCCATTCCGATCAGCTGATCGTAAAAAGCGACGGCAGCCGGGTAATCCTTGTTGGCTGTTGCCGCATAGGCCGCGTACAGCACCGCCGTCGTGTCCGCAGGGTTAATTTTACTGGCAAGCTTGTATTTATCAATCGCGTTCTGCCAGTCCTGGTTGTTGTGGAACTCCACGGCCTGGTTCAGCACCTGCCCATATAGCTGCTGCTTGCGCTCCGGCACCTGCTTGCCAAACTCGCCGTCCTTGCCGTCCAGTTCAATCGTTTTGTCATAAGACTCCAGCACAATGGTGGGATACGTGTCGTCGACCATTTTACCGTAGATAGGGTTCCCGATCATATCCTGGTAAATCACGCCGCGGTAAAACCAGGTTTTCGCCTTGTCTTTGGTTTTCTTGTGCTCAATGGCCTGGTTTATATCAGTCTGTGCTTTGTCCAGCGTCCCGTTCTTGTGGTTCAGAATGGCGCTGTTCACAGCTGAGTTCTGTGCACTGGCTACCGAAAAGCATGCGGCAGCCAGGGCTGTTAAAAGTATTTTTTTCATACTTGTCGTTGAATGGTTTGTGATTGATTGTGTAACGTTATATAGCTGGTAATAATTCGATTATACCTCCTCTTCAGTGGTTTCCGGGTCGATCATATCATCCGGCTGTAGCGTTTCGTCCGGTGCCAGCGCAGACTGCTCCAGCACGGCCGCCTCTACTTCCTCCTCGTGATCCATCTCCACTTTCGCCACCGACGAGATGCTGTCGTGCTCGTTCAGTTTGATCAGGCGAACTCCCTGTGTGGCGCGGCCAATCACCCGGATGTCTGCCACGCGCAGCCTGATCGTGATGCCCGAGCGGTTGATAATCATCAGGTCGTCGGTGTCTACCACCCCTTTGATGGCCACCAGTTTGCCGGTCTTGTCGGTCACGTTCATGGTTTTCACGCCCTTTCCCCCCCGGTTCGTGATGCGGTACTCATCCAGGAGCGAGCGCTTTCCGAATCCGTTCTCCGACACCACAAGCAGCTCTGTGCCGTCGTTCTCTACACAAACCATACCAACCACTTTGTCGTTGGGCCCGCCGAGTGTTACGGCGCGCACCCCGGCAGCGTTGCGGCCCATGGCCCGCACGTGGCTCTCGTTGAAGCGGATGGCCCTGCCAGACTCCAGCGCGATGATGATTTCGCTGCTGCCGTTGGTCAGCTGCACATCCAGCAGGCGGTCGCCTTCGTTGATGGAGATGGCGTTGATGCCGTTGGTGCGCGGCCGCGAATAAGCCTCCAGCACGGTCTTCTTGATAGTGCCCTGCTCGGTGATGAAGACAAGGTTGTGGTTGAGTGCGTAGTCCTGGTTCTTCAGATCATGCACATTCAGCACTGCGCGCACAGTGTCTTCCTTCTCAATCTGGATCAGGTTCTGGATGGCACGGCCCTTGGCCGTCTTCCCTCCTTCCGGCAGCTCATACACCTTCAGCCAGAACACGCGGCCAAACTCCGTGAAGAACAGCATGTGGTGGTGCGTGTTGGCGATGAACAGGTGCTCGGTGAAGTCGTTCTCCTTGGAGGCGGCCACGCCCCTGGAACCGATGCCCCCCCGGCTCTGGCTGCGGTACTCGTTCAGGGAGGTGCGCTTGATGTAACCTTCGTGCGAGATGGTGATCACCATGTTCTCCTCCGGGATCATGTCCTCGTAGTTGATGTCGCCGGTGCTGGCTTCGATGCTGGTGCGGCGGCCGTCGCCGTAACGATCGCGTATCTCCGCCAGTTCGTCTTTGATGATCTGCATGCGCAGGTCCTCGTTGTTCAGCACAGAAGTGAGGTAGTCGATGTGCTTCATGAGCTCCTGGTACTCCTGCTGTATCTTGTCGCGCTCCAGGCCGGTGAGGCGCTGCAGACGCATGTCCAGTATAGCGCGAGCCTGGACCTCAGAAAGGCCGAAGCGCTCCATCAAACCGTTGCGGGCAATCTCCGGGTCACGTGAGGAACGGATCAGGGTGATCACCTCGTCCAGGTTATCCAGCGCGATGAGCAGGCCCTCCAGTATATGGGCACGCTTTTTAGCTTCGTCAAGCTCATACTGCGTGCGGCGGATAACCACCTCATGCCGGTGCTCCACGAAGTACTGGATAAGCTCCTTCAGGTTCAGCGTCATCGGGCGGCCTTTCACCAGGGCCACGTTGTTCACGCCAAAAGAGGACTGCAGCGCCGTGTATTTGTAGAGGTTGTTGAGCACCACGTTCGGGATGGCGTCGCGCTTCAGATCGTACACGATGCGCAGACCGTCGCGGTCGGACTCATCGCGCAGGTCAGAGATGCCCTCAATCTTCTTCTCGTTCACCAGGGCCGCCGTCTTTTCAATCAGCGTGGCCTTGTTCACCATATAGGGTATCTCGGTCACGATGATCTGCTCCTTGCCGGATGGCAGCACCTCGAAGTTGGCGCGCCCCCGCATGAGTATGCGCCCGCGCCCCGTCTCGAAAGCCGATTTGATGCCGTCGTAGCCGTGGATGATGCCGCCCGTCGGGAAATCCGGGGCCGTGATGTACTGCATGAGCTCCGGAATGGAAATCTCCCGGTCGTCAATATAGGCGATGACGCCGTTGATGACCTCCGTCAGGTTATGGGGCGCCAAGTTGGTGGCCATCCCCACCGCGATGCCGGAGGTGCCGTTCACCAGCAGGTTCGGGAACTTAGCAGGCATCACGCTCGGCTCCTTCAGCGAGTCGTCGAAGTTCGGCACGAAATCCACCGTGTTCTTGTCGAGGTCAGCCATCAGCTCGTCGGCGATGCGCTTGAGGCGCGCCTCGGTGTAGCGCATCGCCGCCGGAGAGTCGCCGTCGATGGAGCCGTAGTTTCCCTGGCCGTCCACCAGCGGGTAGCGCAGCGACCACTCCTGGGCCATGCGCACCATCGTTTCGTATACCGAGGAGTCGCCGTGCGGGTGATACTTGCCCAGCACCTCCCCCACTATTCGGGCTGATTTTTTATAGGCTTTGTTATAGGATACCCCCAGCTCGGACATTCCGTACAGCACGCGGCGGTGTACCGGCTTCAGTCCGTCCCGAACATCAGGCAAGGCTCGTGAAATGATGACGGACATCGAATAGTCGATATACGCACCGCGCATCTCGTCTTCAATGTTGATCGGTATGATTCTTTCGCCTTCGATCATGTTTAAAATCTAAATAAATATGGGTTGGTTGTGGTACATATACAAGGGCAATTTAAGCAAAAAGCCTTAACAGCTATATAGGCTACTGCTTATTTCTGCTCCTGTCCCTCCTGTTGCGGGATTTTTCCTGCGACGTCTTGTCCAGGTCCTGCCCCATCTTCGGGTTTTGCTTTTTCCAGAAAGGGCGGCCGCGGTAGTCCTGCTCGCCGTGGGGATGCACCATGCGCACCTGGCAGGCGGCAATGGGGCAGGCGGGCCTGCAGGAAAATACGGAAGCGGAAAGGAGCGTAATCAGGAGAAGGGTGGTCCGTCGGGTAGTAGCCATATATGGAATTTCAGAAGGGCCTGCTGCTGTGCAGCGAGGCCCTTATCTTTTCGTTGTACAAAATTAAACAAATCAGCGCATATATACCAGCTTTGCCGGGGCTATAGTTTGCCGCTTCAGGCAATTAACAGCACTTTAGAGGGGGTGAAAGCCATTGATGGTAAAACCGCCGTCCACGGCCAGCGTCTGACCGGTGATATAGGCAGCCGCGGGCATGCAGAGGAACGCCACCGCTCCGGCCACATCCTCGGGCTTTCCCACCTGCCGCATGGGGGTTCTGGAGACCACCGCATCATAAAATTCCTGATTTTGCAGCACGGTTTGCGCCAGCGGTGTGCTGATGTACCAGGGCGCCACGGCATTTACCCGGATGCTGTCTTCCGCCCATTCCGCCGCCAGGTTGCGGGTAAGCTGGTTCAGGGCCGCCTTCGTCATGCCGTAGATGCTGCCCGTGCGCACGTGTGTGAGGCCCGCCACCGACGACACGTGGATGATGTTGCCCTGCCCCGACTGCCGCAGCAGCGGGTACAGCAGGCGGTTGAGGTCGAAGGCAGAGCGCAGGTTGGTGTCCATCACAAAGTCATACTCCTCTGCGGAGTAGTCGGCGGTAGGCTTCCGGATGTTGGTGCCCACGTTGTTCACCAGAATGTCGAGCCGCCCCCACAGTTCCTGCACCTTCGCGGTCAGCGCCTGCCGCCCGTCTGTTGTGCTCATGTCGGCAGCCAGTATATGCAAGCGCTCCGGGTAGCGCTCGTGCAGCCGCTGCAGGTCTTCGATATTGCGGCCCACGGCCAGCACTTCAGCGCCCAATGCGATAAAATCATCTACGATGGCCGCCCCGATGCCTTTGGAGCCGCCCGTTACCACTGCTTTTTTGTCTGTTAGCTGCCACCTGTTCTGCGCCATGTTCTAAATAAGTTTATGAGTTTTAACGGTTGTTGCACCACTTGATTGCTATTGCCTTTGGTTGATTTGCCCTGCAGCCCGGTGAGATTGCTGTCATTTTACGGGTTGCTCAGGCCAAAAGGTAAATCATATATTAAAAGCGCCTCAGCGGTCGCCTTTTTGCTTCTCGCCCTCCACCCTCTCCCAAAACTGCATCAGGTATTCCTGGTCTACGCGGGGCCTGTTGTTCAGTTCCTCCACCTGCAGTTCCCCCTTCTCATCCAGCCATATATGGTACACAAACACATAGGCGCCACCGCCCTCGCGCCACCCGTCAAACTTCCCGAAGCGCATGTCCTTCAGGTATACGCCTTTTTCTGCGGGAGCCACCGCATAATAGCCTTTCATGATCTCCAGCAGCCGCGCCAGCTTGGGATTCCCCAGGTAGGGCCGCAGCAAATGGGCGTTCTGTGGCTCAAAGTCGAACAGGATGTGCTTGTCTTCATCCAGCAGGGAATAGAAGCCGTTATAGTAACCCCCTTCTCCTTTGGCTGTCACGGACCAGAAGACGGTGTTGAGCGGAGTGGGCTTGCTGATGTAGGAACTGTAGCTGATTTGCTGCCGCTGCAGGCTCTCTTCGAAGGCCCGGTTGGCGGCGGCTTTGGCTACAAAGGAGAAAAGCAGGTAGGCGGAGCTCAGTATTAGCCCCGCATAGTTGAGGTGGCGCCTTCTGAGACTGCCCTTCGGATAAAAAGCCGCGGCCAAAACACATACCAGAAAAGGAACGGTGTAGAGTGGATCCACCACGAAGACATTGTAAAACGCCACGCCATACCTGCTGAACGGCCAGAGCAGTTGTGTGCCCCACGTGGTGCAACTGTCGAGCAGCGCATGCGTGGTGAAGCCAAGGAAGAACAGCAGGGTCCAGTCGCGGACGGTGGCGCTGTGGAGACGGTACAACCGTTGCAGCAACAGGCCCAGAAGCGGCGATACAAGGATGGCGAACAGGAAAGAGTGTGTCAGGGAGCGGTGGAAGCCCAACTGCTGCACCGTGTCGAGCCAGGGGTTCAGCAGCACATCCAGGTCGGGGATGGTGCCGGCCACCGCTCCCCACAGCATCGCCTTGTTGCCCAGTTTCTTTCCGGCCACCGCCTCTCCGACTGCGGCACCCAGCACGATCTGCGTCAGTGAATCCATAGATGCTTTTGCTTAGTTTGAATATATAGCGGCGGCCGTGCGGCAACCCCCCATCCGCGGCAAAGGTATACAGGTTAGCCTTACCATGACAGCGGCATATATGGGAGGGCCCGGTTATATATGGAGTCGATCACCAGCCTCATTGTAGGAATCGCGTTAGTGGCGGTCACAGCCACTGACCTTATTTACACGGCATTCGCCCCGCGCGGGTCGGGTATTATCAGCGGGCCTGTCACGTTTGCCGTCTGGCGGCTGTTCTTTTACGCGGGCCGCCTCACCAAAGGCAGGGCTGCACTTACCGGCGCGGGGGTGGTCATCGTCTTCACCATCCTGATGACGTGGGTTTTGCTGCTGTGGGCGGGCAACTATTTTATATATGCGTCAGACAAAGCGGCTGTCGTCAGTTCCACCTCCCATATACCCGCAGACAACCTGGAGCGCATTTATTTTACCGGTTACACGCTCTCCACGCTGGGCAACGGCGACTTTGTGCCCGGCACAGACGGGTGGAAAATTTACACGGCTTTCATTTCCTTTACGGGCCTCATGTTCATCACCATCGCCATAACCTATATGGTGCCTGTGCTGTCGGCCGTAACCAGGCGCAGGGCCCTCAGCATCCGGATAGCCTCTATTGGCAGCAGCCCCCAGCGCATCCTGCTGGACAACTGGGACGGCACGGATTTCAAGAAGCTGGAGGATCAGTTTCAAAGCCTGACATCCGAGATCATACACCAGGGGCAGATGCACCTTTCATACCCGGTGCTGCACTACTTCCAGCATGAAGACAAGGAGGCCTCGCTCCTGCCGAATCTGGCTGCCCTGGATGAAGCCATTACCATACTGCTGCTTTATATACCGGAGCGCCTGCGTCCTGAGGATCAGTACCTGGTCCCCCTGCGGAAAGCCATCACCACCTTCTTAGACTCCATCACGTCGCTCTACATCAACCCCGATAAAAGCGATGTGCCCGCACTGGAGGCGGGGGAGCTACGACAGGCGCAGGTGCCGCTGTTGCAGCCGGACATGCAGGCATTTGGCGAACTCAGCAAGCGCCGCCGCGCACTTAAGGCGATGGTGGAGTACAACGGCTGGAAGTGGAAGGAGATATCGGCTCCTGTGCTGAATACTGAAATGGACCTCCCCTCCATGCTTTAACGGATAATCGGCATGCGCTTAAATTCTTTTGTCCTGTCGAAAAGATAGCGGTATGTGGCGTGTGTCTTATATATGCGGGAGCCCAGGCGCTCTACCAACTTCATCATCTTCGGGTTAAAGTCACCTATCCAGTTCATCTGCAGGTCGTAGTAGGGTATGCTTGGATTTGACTGCACCAGCTTGCCCGCCGATACGACCATGGCCGCCTCCACTCCCTTTCCCTGGTGCTCTGGCGTGATGCCGAACACGATGCCATACATGGTAGTGCAGGCCCCGCGCCAGCGGTGGAAGATAAACTTGATTTTGCCCCACGTATCCATCTTCCCGTTCACATACCGGAACAGCTTGTTCAGTTCCGGAATGGCGATAAAGAAGCCGACCGGCTCCTCCTCATAGTAAGCAAACCACATGATGCGCTCGTCCAGGATAGGTTTCAGGGAGTTCATGATGCCAGCGGCCTGTGCCTCACTCATTTCCTTCACCCCTTCGTGCTTCGCCCAGCCCTTGTTGTATACCTGGCGGAAATCCTCCGTGTATTGTTTCAGCTCCGTCTTATCCAGGTGCCTGAACTGGTACTGCGGGTTCTGGAGTATGCGCTGCGCCTTTTCATGATATTCCGGGGGAAGCGGGTCGTTGACGGTACGGTAGTAGGTATATTGCCTGAAATACAAATCAAAGCCATAATTCTCAAGCAGCTCCTGATAGTAAGGGAAGTTGTAAGGCATGCAGTAGTTGGGCGGGTAGAAACCGTCTATCAGCACGCCCCACCACTTGTCGCGCTCTCCCAGGTTTATTGGCCCGTCCATGGCCTCCATGCCACGCTCCTGCAGCCAGCCGCGGCAGGCATCGAGCAGCATGTCGGCGGCCGCCTGGTCGTTGATGCAGTCAAAGAAGCCCATGCCGCCCGTTGGCTGCTCAAAGGTTTTGGCAGTCCGGTGGTTGATGAAGGCGGCCACACGGCCTATATACTTGCCCGCATCGTCCTGCAGCAGCCAGCGGATGGCATTGCCGTCCCGGAGCACCTTGTTTTTCTTCGGGTCAAAAACCTGGTTTATGTCCTTGTCCAGGGGACGGATATAATTCTTGTCTTTCTTGTATAGTCGCACCTGCACCATCAGAAATTCCTCTGCGAGTTCAGGCGTGTTTACCTCTATCAGTTGCATAATGCTTGCTTAGGGAGTCGAAAGGCAAATTACGCTATAATCTTCCTGAAAAGGAAGCAGGGCCTGCCCCCACGCTGCGCAACAGGCTAGAGCCATATATGGCTGACACTACAAATACAAGGAAATACAAGGAGTAGTATGGTAGTTGGCCACAAACCGCTTTGCCTTTGCTCAGAGGCAGACACTGAGAAAAACCTACATATAGCATGTGCAGCCGATCATATAAGCGGTGCCAGAGTAAAAAAGAAGGCGGACAGAGTTATAGAGGAGAACCGGAAGGCTCCGCTATAAACGAACAAAGCCTCCAGATTTCTCTGAAGGCTTTGTTGCTTGGGAGCCCCCTGCCGGGATCGAACCAGCGACCTACTGATTACAAGTCAGTTGCTCTACCAGCTGAGCTAAGGAGGCTTTTAGATCTGGAAATTTGAAGAAGAGGGAATTATCTCCTGGTTCTTCGTCGTAATTTCCTAATCACCATAGGAATGAATTTTCAAATTATAAAGAGCCCCCTGCCGGGATCGAACCAGCGACCTACTGATTACAAGTCAGTTGCTCTACCAGCTGAGCTAAGGAGGCCTTCAATTTGAATGCGCTTTACCTGGTGATAAAGCGTTGCAAAAGTAGGAGGAAGTTTTATATCATGCAAATGCTATTCTGAAATTTTTAAATGCCCCTATATAAGCATTTGATGTTCAGCAGGTAAAATATCAGCCCCTGAACGCCTGCATTTGATGGTTTAGTTGGTCTATCCGTTTCTGGGCATCGGCAATACGGCCCTCGTACTCCTGGCGCAGCTTGTCGGCGTTTTTGGAGCGGGCGAAAAACTCAATGTTGGTGCGCAGCGTCTGGATATCATTTTGCAGGTGCGTGATCTCGCGGCGGATGGCCTGCTCCCGTTGCTGCAGCTTGTGGCTGGCGTCGGGGCTGTGCTTGATGCGCTCCAGCTGCAGTTTCACAAGAAGTTCCTCGCGCTGGCCCAGACTCAGGGAAGGCACGCGCTCCAGGTATTGCCCCATCAGCGCCAGGAATTTGTCCTCAGCCTTCGGGCTGCTGTGCCTGTTGCTTTTGTCCAGCTCGCGCCATTTCGAGGCGTAGGCATTAAAGTCCTCCAGCGTGCCGATTGCAGTGGGGTCCGCCAGCTGCTCGGCGATGGCGTCACAGAGCTCGGTTTTTTCGGAAGAGAGTTTCTCTATCTCCGCGCTTCTTGACTGCTCGTTCGCCTGCTTCCGGTCAAAAAACTCGTTGCAAGCTGTCCGGAAACGCTGCCAGATTTTATCGGAGTGCTTGTCTGGAACGCGGCCGATGGTCTTCCACTTCTTCTGCAACTGGATCAGCTTCTCCTTTGTCGCGCCCCAGTCGGTGCTGTCCTTCAGGCCTTCCGCTTCCTCACAAAGCTCGGTCTTGAGGCGCAGGTTCTGCATTTTCTGCTCATCCAAGGTCTTGAAGAAGTGGTTCTTGTGCTGGAAGAAAGCCTTGTAGTTGCCCCAGAAGCTCTTGTTCACCTCTTCGGCATACTCTTTCGGCACCAGCCCGGCGGCATCCCACTCCTCCTTCAGCTTCTGGATTTCATCCGTCTTGTCGCGCCACTCGTTTATGCGCTCGGTGTTGAAGTCGGTGAATGTGTGCAGGCGCTCCAGCAGGGCGCGCTTCTTCGCCAGGTTCTCCATCTCACGCTGGTTGCGCTCGTCGTGGTAAGCCCGGCGGCGCTCGTGCACTTTCTCCGAGGCCTGTATGAACCTGTCCCAGATGGGGTCGCGCTGGTCGTTGGGCACCGGCCCTATGTTCTTCCACTCTTCGTGCAGGTGCCGCAGCTCCTGCAGGGCTTTGTTGATGCTCTCCTCGTCCTTCAGCGCCTCTGCCCGCTCCACCAGCTGCAATTTGGCATCCAGGTTGCGCTTGCGGTCCAGCTCCTTCATCTCGAAGAACATGCTGCGGTTGTTGTAGAAGATGTCGAGCAGGGCATGGTATGAGTCCCATTGGGCCTGGGCCTCGCCAGCGGGCACCGGCCCGATGGACTTCCATTCGGCCTGCAGTTTCTTTACCTCCTCGCTGCTGCTCTTCGTCTCGGCCGACTCCACGAGTTGGCGCAGTTGGGCCAGCAGTTGTTGCTTGTGCTCCAGGTTGCGCTGGCGCTGCTCTTCCACGCTCTGGCGCTGCTGGTGGCGGGCGTCGCGGTAGGCGGTCAGCAATTTCTCCAGGTCCTGGTGTTCTTTGGAGCTATGGTAGTCAAAATCGTCCTCTGTGCCGCCCTCCTGCTTGAATCTGTCCAATGCCTCCAGGCGTTCCGCCTGGAACTTCTGGTCGTAATGGCGCTGCATCTCCAGGATGGTCCTGTTGCGCTTCGCAGCGTCAGCGCTTTTCAGAGCCAGGCTCAGGTGCTGGCGCAGCTCCTCCAGCGATAGTTGGCTGTAGTCTACTGCCTCCTCTCCTACCTCTTCCTCTTCGTCGTCTTCGTGGTGCTGCCGGGGCAAAGCTTCAGCGGCTGGCTGTGCGGCCGGAACCTCCGGCAAGACCGGGATGGGCGCATTGCGTTGCTCTGTCACATCGGTGACGGCGGCAGGTGTAGCATCCGGTGCGGAAGGCGCTGATTCCGCTGCAGGCGCTTCCGGTATGGCAGGAATGGCAGATGCTTCCGGAGCCTGCGCAGCCGGATCGGGGGCTGCGGCTGTGCCTGCTTCAGGGGCAGCGGCGGTAACATCCTGCGCCTCCACAAAGGCGTTGGTTAGCTGCTCCGTTGTTTCAGCCTCCTGCGCAGAAGTCAGTGTCGGTTGTATCTCCGGCTGCTCCTCTTTCGGCACAGCTGCTTCTGTCCCGGCGCTGCCTTGCTTGCGGGCTTCGATCTCGGCCAGTCTTTGTTCCAGTATGTTTCTGGGCGAGCTTGTGTTTTCATTCGCTTGATTTGCAGCATCCTGATTCTCAGGTTTGTTTGCCTCAGCTCCGGTAGTGTCCATATGGTTGGTTTCAGTTGTCATGTCAACGGTCTTTTATGCAGGTGGCCGTACGCTCAGTTCAGGCGCGGGTCAACGGGATAATTCGAAAGTACCTTGAATTTACCTCCCATCTCACGCAGCACATTGCGCCAAAGTGTATCTGAGCCCAATTTAAATAATTTATTCGCAGCATTGTTGTTCACGATCCAAACATTTTTGTCGATCTCCTCCTGCAGTTGGCCAGAGGTCCAGCCGGAGTAGCCCAGGAAAAATTTAATATCTTCTGTGTTTATTAATCCTGCTTTGATCATGGTGCGGAGCAGTTCGAAGTCGCCCCCCCAGTAAAGGCCCTCCTCCAGCTTCACCGCCTGCGGCAGGTCCGGCAGGCGGTGTACGTAGTGCAGCGTGTTGTACTGCACAGGGCCGCCCACGCCCAGTTCCACATCGAATTCCTCCTCGTCCAAGTCTAACACGTCAGACAGCTTTAAGTTAGAGGGGCGATTAAGCACCAGTCCAAAAGATCCCTCCTCATCGGAGTGGCTGCACAAAAGGATAACCGTACGCTCAAAATTTGGATCACCTAAAAAAGGCTCTGAAATAAGCAGGCTGCCGTTCTGGGGCTTTGCTGAATTCTTGTCTTCCATTAATCCTCCCGCGCTTTTAAGGGTTTAACAACAGAGGGGCCTTGCTAGGGCAGGCCCTTCTCCTTATCAAGATAGATGGTTCTTGTTCTTTTTATATATGGTTATTATTCTTACGCAAAGCAGCAAATATGGTCACATTCCGTAGATGGAACGCCTCTGCTGCCACATATATGGCTTACAACGCACTTTGTGCTCAGAGGGTATATACTCTCCTGAGGGCGTCGCGATGGTAGGGCGCAGCAGATAATTTCTTACTTTTGGCAAAACAAAGCATATGGCGCTCACACAGAACTTAGCGGATATCCGGAAAAACTACGCGATGCAGGCCCTCACGGAAAAAGCCGTTTCCCCAAATCCTGTAGAACAATTCAGGTCATGGCTGCAGGAGGCCATTCAGGCGGAGGCGTCGGAGCCGACCGCCATGGTGCTGGCCACGGTGGGCTCCGGTGGCAAGCCCTCTGCCCGCGTGGTATTGCTGAAGGATGTATCTGACAGCGGCTTTATGTTCTTCACCAATTACGAAGGCCGCAAAGGCCGGGAACTGGCGCAGCACCCTTTTGCCGCCCTCACCTTTTTCTGGCCG
Source organism: Pontibacter russatus (assembly GCF_009931655.1). Classification (NCBI taxonomy): domain Bacteria; kingdom Pseudomonadati; phylum Bacteroidota; class Cytophagia; order Cytophagales; family Hymenobacteraceae; genus Pontibacter; species Pontibacter russatus. The sequence continues at coordinate 165,223 of NZ_CP047984.1, forward strand.
GCGCTGGAGCGGCAGGTGCGTGTGGAAGGAAGCGTGGTGAAAGTGGCCCCTGAAATCTCCGACAACTACTTCCACAGCCGCCCGAGGGGCAGCCAGATCGGGGCATGGGCGTCTCCGCAGAGCGCTGAGATAGAAAACCGACAGGTGCTGGAGGAGGAAGACAGGAGACTGACGGAGAAGTTCAGCGATACAGCTGTTATTCCGAGGCCCGACAACTGGGGCGGCTTCTTGCTGCAGCCGGAGCGGCTGGAGTTCTGGCAGGGGCGGCCCAACCGCCTGCACGACCGGCTTCTATATGAGCGGCAGCAGGATATGAACTGGGAAATAAAGCGGCTGGCTCCTTGATGTGCTTGTTATATATAGCCTACGCCCATACCGCCCAAACTAAAACCTGATGGCTGAGATTCTCCCCTTCCGCGCCTGGCGCTACAACCCGGTATATGACGAGCAGATAGAGCAACTGACCTCTCCCCTGTTCGACGTGGTGTCGGAAAAGCAGCGGGAGGCGCTGTACCGCAACCCCCTCAACAGCATCCACCTGACGGTGCCCCTTGGCGCTGATCCGGCGAAGCAGGCCGCCGCCACCCTGCAGGCCTGGAAAGCAGAGGGCGTTCTATTGCAGGACCGCCTGCCCGCCATATATGTCTACTACCAGTACTTCCGGCTGCCGGGCAGCGACAAAGCGTACGTACGCAAAGGCTTCATCTGCAACATCAGGGCCTACGACTGGAAAGACGGCGTGCTGCTGCGCCACGAGAACACCATCCCGAGCGCGGTGAACGACCGCATCGCGCTGCTGGAGGAAACCGAGATGAACACCAGTCCCACCCACGGCTTGTATACCGACCCAGCTTTTGTGCTGGAGCCTTATATGGATGAAGCCATCCTGTCGCCTATATATGAGACGGAGGATTACCAGGGAGCGCGGGATGTGCTGGCTGTGATACATGACCGTGCGGCCATCCGGCTGTTTGTGGAGACGCTGCAGGATAAGCAGGTGCTGCTGGCCGACGGCCACCACCGCTACGAAGGCTCGCTGGAGTACCGCAAAAAGCGCACAGCTCTGAATCAGGCACACACGGGGTTTGAGCCTTACAACTACCACCTCATGTTCCTGACCAACTCCGAGCACGACGATCTGCGCATTTTGCCCACGCACCGGGTGCTGCGGCATATGGATATGTCGGACGAGGAGTTTCTGCAGCGGCTGGCGGCATATTTTACCATCACACCCAAAGAAGACCCGCTGGAACTGAACGAGGTGATTGCGGGCAAGCAATGGACCTTCGGTTTGTTCCTGAGCGGCAATGCCTATAAACTCAGGCTGAAGCCGGAGGTGCATGGGCAGATAGACTGGAATTTTCCGAAGGAGGTGAAGGACCTGGACCTGACGGTGATGCACTATTTTATATTTGAGAAGGTGCTGGGCATATACCGCCAGGCCCAGCGCGACTACAGCGGCCTCGATTACGTGCGCAGCTTCACGTCCTGCATCCGCCAGGTGGATGCCGGGGAGGCACGGCTGGCCTTGATTACAAACGAGATCACGATGGAACAGGTGAAGCGCGTTTGCTACAGCGGTGCCATCATGCCACAGAAATCAACGTTTTTTTACCCGAAAGTGATAGGCGGGTTTTTATTTAGCTCAATCAAAGAAGATGAATTTGTCACGGCCGCTGCTGCTTGCCTCTAACTCGCCCCGCCGCAAAGAACTACTGGCCAGCCTCGGGCTCACGTTCGAGGTGAAGGTAAAGGAAGTACACGAGGATTTCCCGGAACACCTGCAACGCGCAGAAGTGGCCGAGTACCTGGCATCGCACAAGGCGGAGGCATATAGGGAAGACCTGCAGGAGGAGGCGATTATCACCGCAGACACCATCGTCTGCCTCGGCGACCGCGTCCTGAACAAGCCCGCTGATTATGCCGAAGCGTTTGAGATGCTGCAGGCCCTGTCGGGGATAGGGCACGAGGTGATTACAGGCGTATGTGTGCTCACGAAGGATCAAAAGTCAGTCTTCCACGACACTACCAAAGTTTTTTTCAAGACTTTATCCGAGGCGGAGATCGATTATTATATCACCCACTACAAGCCCTACGATAAGGCAGGCGCGTACGGCATTCAGGAATGGATTGGGATGATCGGCATTGAGCGCATCGAGGGCTCCTATTTTAACGTGGTGGGGCTGCCCGTGCAGAAACTATATATACAACTGCAGGCGCTGGGCGTAATCAGCTAATGTGCTTATGCGTTAATGTGTTGATAGTCATCCTGATAAGAGTAATAACCTCCTGACCTGAGTCGCTCAAGCAAAAAAGCCTTTTACCGTATTTGAATCATTTGATTCGTCATTTATTAACACCTTCAAGAATTAGCACATTATCGACATGTCTTATACAAAATTATATTTAGCGCCGGGCAAAGAGCATTCCTTGCTGCGCCAGCATCCCTGGGTGTTTTCCGGGGCCATCCGGAAAGCAGACGGAGAGCCGGAGGAGGGCGACGTGGTGGAAGTGTACTCCAGCAAGCGCGAGTTTCTGGCCATGGGCCACTATGCCCCCGGCTCCATTGCCGTGCGTGTTTTTTCGTTCGAGCAAACAGAGCCGGACTATGCCTTCTGGAAGAGCAAAGTGCAGCAGGCATATGATTACCGCACCCGCCTTGGCCTGACCGACAACCCGCACACCGACGTGTACCGCCTCATCTATGCGGAAGGCGACGGCGTTTCGGGCCTTATTGTGGATGTATATAAAGACACCGCCGTGATACAGACGCACACGGTGGGCATGTACCGCGTGCGGGAGCATATCGCGCGGGCACTGCAGGAGCTATATGGCAGCAGGCTGCGGGCCATATATGACAAGAGTGCCGAATCGCTTCCAGCAAAGGCGCCTGTGGAGGCGGTGAACGGCTACCTTTTCGGGGAGTCTGCCGGCGGCGTGGTGGTGACGGAGAACGAGAACCAGTTTTTCGTGGACTGGGAAAGCGGCCAGAAGACAGGCTTTTTTATCGATCAGCGGGAGAACCGCGATTTGCTGGCGCGTTATGTGAAAGACAGATCGGTGCTGAACACGTTCTGCTACACGGGCGGCTTCTCGGTATATGCGCTGAACGCCGGAGCCCGGGAGGTCCATTCGGTGGATGTGTCGAAAAAGGCCATTGAGCTGACGGTGAAAAACGGGGAATTGAGCCAGGCACCGGAGCGGCACGAAGCGTTCGCGGTGGACACGTTCGAGTTCCTGAAGGGGAAAGAGGAGCTATATGATGTCATCATCCTGGACCCTCCCGCCTTCGCGAAAAGCCAGAAGGTGCGCCACAACGCCCTGATGGGTTACAAGCGCCTGAATGCCGAGGCCATGAAAAAGATTAAGCCGGGCGGTATCCTGTTCACTTTTTCCTGCTCGCAGGTGGTGGATAAGTACCTCTTCAACAGCACTGTGATGGCCGCCGCCATAGAGGCTGGCCGCAACATCAGGATCATGCACCACCTCTCCCAGCCCGCCGATCACCCTATCTCCATTTTTCATCCCGAAGGAGAATACCTGAAAGGCCTGGTACTGTTTGTGGAGTAGAACATTTGTCATCTTGAACACTCTTGAGGCGTGAGCCGAAGAGAGTCAGCGTAGCTGAGAGAGATCTGAACAGAATTCCAGATAGATTTCTCACTGTGTTCGAAATGACAATTCCTTAAAGTCGTCCTTAAGTTGACAGCTTTGGCTTAACCTCCCATCTGCCAAGATCCCCCGAATCAAATCCGGGATTCAAAACTTTCAGGATTACAGAGAGGAACCTTTAAATTTATACCGTCACTTAAATTTTGCATGAAGTGCTTTGATGTCTGGTGCATGCCCTTTTGTAGGGACAGGTCGCGACCTGTCCGCGCGAAGGCTGGTGGATGAAGCAGGAGGAATATATGCCGCAACAGCCAATACTGATTTATATATCAAGCAAATCAAAGACTGGCAACTCCTGCGGCAGATCCATGCGGATGCGCCATTCTTTCGGATAGTAATTGTTCATGCGGCTCCCTACCTGCTTTGCCCAGCCCAGCGGGATGTTTTTGTATTGGAGCAGCACCCAGTCGCTGCCACTGCTGCCCAGGCTGATGTGCTCTTTCCGCAAATAGCGGAGCGCCTGCTCCAGGTCCAGGTCAGCCGTAGCGAAGGCTGCCTTGTTGAGGTGTTGCGACAGGGCCAGGCCCTGCAGGGGTTTTAGCTTTTTGCCTTTCACCTCGGCTACTTCGGTTCCGGCATATAGCACGTAGAGGTGCTGGTATATATCATCGGCGGCTTCAAATAAAGATGCTGGCAATGCAGAAAGAACCTCATTGTGCTGCAGTCCTATATACCGCTTCGGGTGCAGCAGCCAGTCCTGCACCAGCGCCTGCTCTTTCTTTCCCGCCTGCGTCAGTTTATATTTCTTTTTACTGCTTCTGCCATATTCTGCTGCCGGTGCTTCGCCTCCTTTCCGGATGACGCATATAAAAAAGCCTTCGCCCTGCACGCGGTGCGGGTAAAACCGATAGCCTGCCACACCCTGTTGCTGCGAAGGCTGCACGCCCCACTCCGGCTGTAGTTCGAGATGTACACTCTCCGCCTGTTCCTGTACGGCCAGCCAGGCCATATTCTCCTCGTTTTCCTGCTCGTTCCAGGTGCAGGTGCTGTAGATGAGGGTACCTCCCGGCTTCAGCGCCTCCCACACATCACTTAAAATCCGTTGCTGGCGCTGCGCGCAAAGCTTCACGTTCTCCTCCGACCACTCGGACACTGCCTGCGGGTCTTTCCGGAACATACCCTCGCCGCTGCAGGGAGCGTCCACCACCATCACGTCAAAAAAATCAGGAAGCCGCCCGAAGTCGCGCGGGTCGTTGCTCGTGACCAGCACGTTGCCACTCCCCCACTTCGTCACATTCTCGGCCAGGATGGACGCCCGGCTCCGGATCACTTCGTTTGATACCAACAAACTGTCTGCCGAAAGCAGACAGGCCAGTTGCGTGGATTTTCCGCCGGGGGCGCCGCATAAATCGAGCACCCGCAGGGGCTGCTGTAAATCTATGGACTGCTTCAGCGCCTGCTCCAGAAACATAGAGCTTGCCTCCTGCACATAATAGGCACCCGCATGGAGCAACGGATCGAGGGTGAAGGCAGGGCGCTCCGGCAGATAATAGCCGTGCGTTGCCCAGGGCACACGGGGCAAGGAAGGAGTTGCGGTTGTCTTTGCCGGGTTCAGTCGCACGCTCACCGGCGGCGCCTGTTGCAAGGCATCCAGAAAAGCATCGTAGCCAGGGCCCAGTAGCCGGTGCATCCGGTCTGTAAAAGTGGAGGGGAAGTGCATAGGCAGGCAAAGGTACGCCAAATCAGGGGCAGATGAAAGTTGCCGGTGCGGGCAACGCTACCGTTTTGCTATAAGGCGCAGGTACTCGGCCACCACCGGTATGTCCGGCGGGCACCAGTCGTATTTCGCAAAGTCGTGGGGGTGGGCCCAATGGTAGCTGCGGTGCTCCAGCAGTTGGATGGTGCCCCTATCGTAGCGGCAGCGGTATGGGATGAGTTGCAGCGTAGGCGCTCCGCCCACGGGGTGCAGCACGGGTGTCATGCGCTGCAGTGGCTGGATGTGCAGGCTGAGTTCTTCCCTGATCTCCCGCACCAGGCATTCCTCCTCCGTCTCGCCCTCCTCTATTTTACCTCCCGGGAACTCCCACAGCAGGGGCTCAGGCATGTTCCGGCTTCGCTGCGTGACCAGCACCCGGTCATATTGCTCGATGAGGGCACATGTCACTCTTATCATCACGCCATATTTTATGCTTTCTGATTCTGCAAAATAAAACAAAACTAACAGGGTTACGCAAAAAACACACCAACTTGTGGTGATCCCTCAGTCTTTATCCCCTGCTTCAACCCTTGCATGCCACTGCTTCGGCATCCATTGCTATATAATTGAAAAGGCAAGTGTATCAGGTATCAGGACACAATATCATTTTATCGCCGCAGGTTAATTACCAGCTGTTTAAGCTATATGAAGCTTATAGGGAGATACCCGGATGCTCAACTGCCTTATCTGTTTCGAACGCTTTGAATGAATGCAGGCTATATATGGCAACACTCCCCCGAAACAAGCTGAAGCCCTATATCCCTGTAGCGCCAAACCCAGTACAAGAGGAAAAGCACCTCCACCGGATTATATATGCCTGTAAATTTAAATTACCGGTTCCTCATTCGCGTCGCAATTAGTCTGGCAATGGCAGCCGCGCTGGCCGGAATCCTGATTCTGGAGGTGCTGGGCCACCACGGGCAATCGGTGCCGCTGTGGGGGCGGGAAAGCATGGCCGTCGATTTGATTACGTTCAGCCTCACTTTCGGCTTTTCCATTGGCTGGCTTGCCACAAAACTGACGTGGCAGGCCCTTCGCAAAAAGCAGGTGCTGCCCTTGCACTGGCACCTCAAAAGCCAGACCCTCATCGACAGGCTGCCCACCAACCTGCTGCACCGGTCATTTATGCTGGGCCTGGCCGGTGTCTTGTTAGCGATGATTACGCTTACCCTGTTCCATCTGAAGCACACCAGGCAACTGCCCTACCACCACTACCTGATACTGTTTATTCTGCACACCGTCTCGCTGACTGCCGTTGTCACCGTCATGGCGGTGTACCGTGCGCTCGGCGACCGCGTCCCGAAACTTAAGGTTATTAAACAAAAGGGCACAGCCGCGCTTCAGTAGCTGTGCATGTGAGGCGGCTATATGAGTCATGTATTGGGGAGTAGGCCTGGCGCAGGAGGCTTTGAGGCTTCCTGCCCTATAGCAATAGCCGTTCACTACTCGTTTATTACTCGTTTATAAAACGGATATATACGGATAGGGAAAAAAGGCGAAATTGTGCGGTAATGGTTGTGAATCTGGCGCAAAGGTATGCTGCCGTTGCGCCTGAGCCCAGACGAAAGGTTCTGAAACAGGAGGTGAAAAGCTTGTTTTCAGGACCCGTTGCTTCATTTTTATATTTTTAGGAATAACTGAACTGAAAGAAAGCAAGGGACGCTGTGAATCTCGCATAAATTCATATATTGTAGTGTAGCATACTCATAAGATGAAAGCCCCTGAAAATAGCCGGAGAGCTCTAAAACCCAACGAAAAAGCAGGTAATACTGCCTCCGCACATATTGCAGATAACCGTAAGTTCACGTATATATCATAGTTAGCGCAAATAAGGTATAATGAATTGGATTCAGAAAGTAGAAAATATTTTTAGAGAATACTTTAAAGATGTTTTCGAAAAATTAGGCTTGGTTAGATATGAAGAAATGGATGGGCCAGGAATGGGCGCATTAATAAAGTTTAAGAATAAAGACTTTAGAGTTCAGTTAATTAATGATAGAGGGATAATTGAAACAGAATTATCGCCTATAAATGACATTGAAGATTTTAGGAGTATAGAACTATTTTATGCCTTGATAACCTTGAATGCAAATCCAACAATAAAAGGGTCTGAAAAAAGGAAAATTCTTGGTAAAAGACTTGATTTTACAGATCAGGCAAGGCTTCTCCTTGATGATTATGACCAAATTAAAACTCTATTAGACAATAACAATTTCAGAAATACATTAAATCAGATTGACAGTTTGGGTAGAGAAAGATTTGAACAAATAATTAAAAGGTAAATTACATACGCTAACCACACCTATACGGCAGCTTCGCCGCCGCATAGCACAGTACGTTAGCCAGTATATGTAATTATAAAAAACATGGATAAAGAGAAGACAGGGTATGAAAAACAGCTTTCAGACATTAAGGAGCATGGGCTGCATGTTATCCATGTTTTAGAAGATGAAAAAGGCCCTAAATTTTCTTACTCAGTAGGGCTATTTCACAATTATCAGCATCCAGAAATCATAATAATTGGTCTCAAAAGAGAATTAGCTCATATCCTAATCAACAATATCGCCTTTGACATCAAAGAAGGTAAAACATACAAGGGTGGACAATTTTATTCTGATATATTAGATGATTTTAAATGCCTAATGCTGGACGTTGAAGCGAAATACTATGATGAATACTTAGGTCAGGCAAGCAGGTTTTATGAAAGCAATGATTTTCCTGTGCTGCAATGTGTTTATCCTACTGTAAGTGGGGTATACCCATGGGAAGATAGTTGGCCAGAAGACCTAAAAGCCATCCAACCATTATTGGGTGAAATCAATAGTAACTTTATCAAGTAAAAATACAGTGGCTAACCACACCCATAAGCCAGCTACGCCGCCTTATGGCCAAGTCCGTTAGATGGTAATTCTAAAGCCCAGCACCTGATGGCAAGAAAAGCAATTATCTTAACAGGCTTTATCATCTTGAAATTTCTTTTGCAGTACATGCTGATAAGCCCGGAGTATGATTTGCAACGTGATGAATACCTCTACCTTGACCAGGCAAACCATCTGGCGTGGGGTTATATCTCCATACCACCTCTGACTGCCTGGATATCCTTCCTCATCAAGCTTTTGGGCAATAGCGTGTTTTGGGTTAAGTTTTACCCTGCCCTTTTTGGTGCCTTGACAATTGCTGTCGTTTGGAAAGCCATTGAAGAACTCAACGGGAACTTAGCTGCCTTGATTTTAGGGGCTACCGGCGTTTTATTTTCTGCTCTTTTAAGACTCAATACGCTTTATCAACCTAACTCATTGGACGTACTCTGCTGGACGACGCTTTACTTCGTTGTCATAAAGTACCTCAATACCCTAAAACCGAAGTGGCTGTATGTCGGCGCCCTTGTATTCGCCATAGGTTTTTTGAATAAGTACAACATCATCTTCCTGCTCATAGGTCTTTTACCGGCCATTTTGATGACCGAGCAACGTGAAATACTGTCCAGGAAGGACCTATACCTGGCCATGCTACTAGGGCTGCTGCTTATCCTGCCAAACCTTGTATGGCAATACCAGAACCAATTTCCGGTTGTGCATCATCTGAATGAACTGGCTGAAACCCAATTGGTAAATGTGGATACCGGGGGATTCTTGAGATCGCAAGTGCTTTTTTATATAGGCTCTTTGTTTGTCATCATTTCAGCCCTTTACGCCTTATTGTTTTACAGACCTTTCAGAAAATATAGAGCCTTTTTCTGGGCGATTATTTTTACGCTGGCTGTTTTTATTTATTTCAAGGCGAAAGATTACTATGCCATAGGGTTGTATCCCATTTACATAGCTTTCGGTTCTGTATTTATTGCCGATATGCTGAAGACTGGCTGGAAAAGATATTTGCAGGCTGTTGCCATTGCCATTCCGGCCCTACTTTTTATTCCGATGTATAATATCGCTTTTCCCAATAAAAGCCCGGAATACATCCTGCAACATGCAGAGCGATACAAGGATCTGGGAATGCTTCGGTGGGAAGACGGCAAAGACCATGCTTTGCCACAAGACTTTGCCGACATGCTCGGGTGGAAAGAGCTGGCCCACAAAGTGGATAAGATTTATGCGGGTCTTCCTGAACCAGGTAAAACATTGGTGCTCTGCGATAACTACGGTCAAGCCGGTGCCATCAATTACTACACCAATAAGAATATCAGGGCTGTCTCTTTCAATGCTGATTACGTCAACTGGTTTAACCTCGAACAACCATTTGATCATCTGATAAGGGTTAAAAGCTATACAGGCAGGGACAGCGAATTGGAGGAAACCAGTCCGTATTTCCATACTTCACTCGTATCGGATTCCATTACAAACCCATTTGCAAGGGAATACCGAACCACCGTTTACACATTTATAGGGGCTAAAGTGAACATCAATGAAAGAATAAAAGAAGAAATTGATAAAACAAAAAACTACCGCTGACCGCCTGTAGAAGAAGGCAAATGGAATGAGGGCTTTTAATCTGCATATATACGCAGGCCTCAACTACTATTTAAAAATCTACTATAGAAGATTTAAAGCTTTTTGATGTAGCTTTAGTTTTTACAAACAATAAAATCACTGCCACCAACCACACCTTAACTTTAGCTGCGCCACTGTTTAGCCCAGTCGTTAAGCGCAAGCGAAAGGGCTTCTCTCTGATTTACTTCAATTTGTCCTTCAGGATTTCGAACTCTACCGCCGGCGAGATGCGCTCATACAGGATATGATACACGGCATTCGTGATGGGCATATCCACCTGCAGTTCCCTGTTCAGCTCGAAAATGCTTCGCACAGCATAATAACCCTCCGCCACCATGTTCATCTCTATCTGGGCCGATTTAACGGTATAGCCGCGGCCAATCATGTTGCCGAAGGTGCGGTTGCGGCTGAACTGCGAGTAAGCCGTCACCAGCAGGTCGCCCAGGTAGGCGGAGCCGCTCAGGGCGCGGTGGATGGGCATGATGGCATCCAGGAATCGCTCAATCTCGAACATGGCGTTGGACACCAGCACCGCCTGAAAGTTATCGCCGTAGTTCAGGCCACGGGCAATGCCGCAGGCCAGGGCAATCACGTTCTTCATCACGGCGCAGTACTCAATGCCGTCCAGGTCGTCGAGCGGGTTGGCTTTCACATAGCGGTTGCGGAGCAACTGGCAGAAGCGCTCGGCGGTGGGCAGATCATGCGAGCCGATGGTGAGGTACGACTGCTTCTCAAGCGCCACCTCCTCGGCGTGGCAGGGGCCGGCAATCACCAGCTGGCGCGCGTCGGGCACCTGGTAGTGGCGCTCCATATACTCCGTTATCAGGATGTTCTCCTGCGGTATCATGCCCTTCACAGCAGACACCACCACTTTCCCTTTGAAAGCCTCTGCAGGAAGGTCCGCGAGTACGTGCTGCACGAATGCGGCGGGCACCGCCAGCACCACCCAGTCAGCGGCAGCCACCACGGCTCGCAGGTCCTTAGACGGCTTTACATAGTCAAGGTCGAACGACACCTGGCTGAGGTAGCGCGGGTTGTGCCGGTATTGGATCAGGTGCTGCACATCCTGCTTGTTGCGCATCCACCAGTGTACGTGTGCTCTGTTCTCCGAGAGGATTTTCGCCAGGGCTGTTGCCCAACTTCCGCCCCCAAGTATGGCTATTTTTTCCAAAAGTATTTTATCGGTTAATGCTACTTTGTATCCGCGGCGATGGCCTCTTTGTTCAACGAGGCCTCGTCTTTCACGGCTACTTTGGCACCGTCTTTCAGCGTCTGCGACACAGCTCTGAACGGACCCGCCACCACTTCCTGCCCTTCTTTTATGCCGCTGAGGATCTCGATGTTCTCAAAATCGCTGATGCCGGTTTCCACTTCAACGGTTTCAACGGTATTCGTGGCGCTTTCATATACAAAAACTACTTCCTTCACCGGCTCGTCGCTGGCGGCGGCAGGCTGGGCATTGCCTTGGTTCGGCTGCGGCCCCTCCTCCTCCGGTTCTGCATTTCCGGCAGGTGCGGCCTCACCGCCGGGGGCACCGGGCGAGCGCGTTGTAACGGCAGACAAAGGCACAGACAATACGTTTGACTTCTTTTCGGTGATGATGTCAACTGATGCCGTCATTCCGGGGCGGAGCGGGCGCACTGTGATGTCTTTGAGATGGCTGTAGGAATCGTTGAGCAGGCGGATGCGCACCTCAAACTCCGTTACGGCCTCCAGCGTGGTGGCGTCGTTGGCGGTGTTGGCGATGGCTGTCACCACGCCCTTGAATTTCTCGTCGCGGCTGGAGTAAGATTCCACCTCCACATCCACCGAGTCGCCCAGTGCCACCCGGATGATGTCGTTCTCATTCACGTTTACGCGCACCTCCATGTTGTTGAGGTTGGCGATGCTCATTATCTCGGTACCCGCCATTTGCGAGGTTCCCACCACGCGCTCGCCCTGCTCCACGTTCAGCTTGGAGACGGTGCCGCTCACCGGGGCATATATGGTCGTTTTGCTGAGGTTTTCACGGGCATCCTTCAAAGAGGCCTGGGCGTTCTGCACGCCAAACTGCGATGCCCGCACACCTTGCCGCGCTGTTTCCACCTCCGCCTTCATGGCTTCGTAATTGGCGTTAATCTCCTGCCACTCCGACTGGGATATAACTTTCTGGTCGAACAGCGGCTTGTTTCGCGCGTGGTTCTGTTCAATCTGCACAAAGTTTGCCTCTGCCTGCGCCAGCCGGGCCCGTGCCTGCGCCAGGTTGGCCCGCGAGGTGTTCACCGAGGCTTCCTGCGCGTCCACCATCGACTGGTAGTTGTCGGGGCGGATGCGCAGCAACAACTGGCCTTTCACCACCGAGTCCCCTTCCTCCACCTGCAGCTCAATGATCTCGCCGGACACGTCCGGGCTTATTTTCACTTCTGTCTCAGGCTGTATCTTGCCGGAGGCACTGACCTTCTCCACAATCTCGGTTTTCTTCGCTTTTGCCAGCACTACTTCAATGCCTTCCACCTTCCCGATCCAGCCTTGCTTTTTTGCGACGAGCACACCCACCAGTACCAGCACGAGCACTCCGATCAGAATAGGGATCAGCTTTGATTTTTTCTTAGCCATAATTTTTAGAGAGAAATGTCTTTGCCCTGGTAGAAATCCAGGACCTTCAGTTTAAACGTGTATTCATACTTTGCCTGCGCCAGGTTAGACTGGGCGGCGCGGTAGTTGTTGGCCACAATGTTAAAATCGACGGTGTTGATCACCCCGCTGTTCAGGCGCAGTTGGGCATTGCTGTAGTTTTTCTCGGCGGCCCGCAACTGCTCTTTCGCGGCGGCGTACCTGCGCTGCGCAGCCAGGGCATCCACGTAGGCTTGCTCAATAGTCTGGCGGAGGTTGTTGCGGGCAATATCTGCGTTGATTTTGGCGTTCTGCTGCTGCAGCTTGGCGCGCTGCACGCTGGAGCGGACCTGCAGCCCATTGAGAATGGGCACCTGCAGCGATAACCCTACCTGCTTGTTGATGTTGTCCTGCAGCTGGTCGAAGAATGGATAATCACCATACATTGGGACCTCATATATGTTTGGCACATAAATAACTACTGCATCATTGCCACCCTCGTCATAAAAGCCCAGCTCCCGGCGCTGCAGCCCTTCGTTTACCGTCTGCCTGCCTACCAGAAACTGACTCGTGCTGGAGTACCTCGAAAATAAGCCTGCATTCAGACTCAGGCGGGGGTAATAACCGCCTTTGGCCACCTCAAGCGCCTTTGCGGCGCTCAGCACGCGCAGGTCAGCCGCTTTGATGGCAGGCAGCGTCTGGGCAGCCACGTCATATACCTGCTCGCCGTTGACGAGCACCGGGTTCTGGTCCGGCTCAGGAATTTCCGGCACTTCAATCTGGAAATCTTCTGTGGTGGGCAGGTTCAGCAGTTGCATCAGCGAGAGGCGGGCGATGTCGTGCTGGTTCTGCGCGTTGATCAGCTCCAGTTCGTCCGCCGCCAGTTGCGACTCCAGGTCCAGCACCGCGTTTTCTGCCACACTGCCCGCGTCAAACAGGATGCGCGTGCGCTCCAGTTGCTGCCGGGTCAGGTCGCGCGTTTGCTCGGATATCTTGGTAAGCTCGTCTGCGAAAAGGATGTTGAGGTAGGCGGTAACGAGCTGCATGGTGATGTCGTTCTGCGCCGACAACACATCCTGCTGGCTGGCCTGCAGGTCCAGTTCTGACTGCTTTATCTGGTTCACCTGCTGAAAGCCCGCAAAGAGCGGCACTGAGGCGCTCAACTGAAAGCTTCCGGTCTGTGCGTCCTGGGTCACGAGGTTAAAAGTAACCGGGTCCTGAAACGAGCCTGTATTGTAATTGTAGCTGCCGCCAGCGTTGATGCTCGGGAGCCGGTCAAACTTAAGCTGGTTCAGATCCACCTGGTTCACGCTATTGTTGAGCCGGCTCTGGCGCACCTGCAGGTTATTCTCTCTGGCATAGTTCACAGCCTCCTCTAACGACCATGTGCCGTCGCTGCCGCCTCCCTGCTGCTGGGCCGCCGCGCCAGCCATGCCCGACAGGGACAGGCCGATAACCAGCAACAGCTGTTTTGATAATTCTTTTTTCATAGTGTTCAATGTTATAGGTCGATGTTCGGGATATAAACCACGTGCTTCACCCAGCTCAGCTGCCGCAGGTATTCCAGTGTGATGGGCTTGATGCCGGAGTCCATCTCAATAAACTGCCGGGCCTGCTCGTTGCGCCCTTTCCTGGAAACGCTCATGGTGGCGATGTTGCACTCGTCGTGCGCCAGCACAGAGGCAATAAAGGCGATGCTGCCCTTCACGTCCCCGGCGTCGATGATGAGCGTGTGCAGGGTGGCGGAGAAACTCGCCGTAAACCCGTCCACTTCTGTGATGCGGATCACGCCGCCGCCCCGGCTCTCCCCCACCACCTCCACTTCGCGGCCAGCTCCCTTCAGGTTCAGCCGGATAGTGTTTGGGTGCAGCGTGGAAGCATTCCCGATGGCTTTAAAGCTGTATTTCAATCCCCGCTCTCCGGCATGCGCGAACGCGTCCTTGATGCGCTTGTCATCCGTCTTGAAGTCGAGCAGGCCTGCTATAATGGCCCTGTCGCTGCCGTGGCCCTCGTAGGTGCGGGCAAAAGAATTGTAAAAGGTAATGACAGCCTCCTCGGGCGGAGCGCCAAGGATGCGGATGGCTGCCCTGGCAATGCGCACCACCCCGGCCGTGTGCGAACTGGAGGGTCCTATCATGACGGGGCCTATCATATCAAATACGCTGCTTCTTTCAGCCATATACCTTTTTTGCTAAAATATCGCAAAAACCAAATTTAGCGATAAACTTCAGAGTTTTGCAGCTATATAATCTAAAAACAGGGGAATTTCTACCAACCCCGCGTTTCCATCTACAAAATCTGGAATAGGCCCCACATATATTTGGACCCCACATATATAGCGGAGTGTGTCGTGCTGGCGGAGGTCCTATAAGGCAGATGCCGGAAAAGCCGGAAAGGTTGCCTGCTGCGCGTGCCGGGGAAGAATTTTTCTGCGCCAGCAATAATTTGGCCGCAAACTGGATGCTCTGGCGCATATTTGCGTTATTTGTGCATCGGAACATCATCACGCACAAGATACCGCCTGATATGAAACACCAATTCAAGCCCGAGGTACTGGATCAGCTGAAGCGGCTGGAAGAAAAATATGTGCCGCTGGGCCAGAGCCTGGCTTCCTACCTCGAGGGGCTCTACCACACCGACTTCCTGAACTACTGGGACTATATCCACCTCGACACCCTCCTGAGCCTGCAAAACCCCCGCACCACCCTCCCCGACGAAAAGATATTTATCATTTACCACCAGATCACAGAACTCTATTTCAAGCTTTGCCTGGAAGAGTACCGCCAAATCGGGGACGACCCGCATATCACAGCCGAGTGGTTCCTGAAGCGCCTGAAGCGCATCAACCGCTACTTCGACAACCTGATCAACTCCTTTGATGTGATGGTGGAGGGCATGGACCCGAAGCAGTTTCTGCAGTTCCGGATGGCGCTGATGCCCGCCAGCGGCTTCCAGTCGGTGCAGTACCGTCTGGTGGAGATCGCCTCCACGGATTTGCGCAACCTCGTGGACAAGGACCGGAGGGCGGCCTTGGGGCTGCAAAGCACCCAGGAGGAGATGATCGGCTGCATCTACTGGAAAGAAGGGGCCACCGAGGTGGCGTCCGGCACCAAAACGCTGACGCTGCTGCGGTTTGAGGAAAAGTACACTGCCCAACTGATTCAGTTCGCAAAAGAGTACGAGCACAAGAACGTGTGGTCGGTGTACAAGCGGCTTCCGGCGGAGGCGCAGCAGGACCCGGCCATCACCAATGCCATGCGCTCGCTCGACAGCAACGTGAACGTGAACTGGCCCCTGGTGCATTACAAGTCTGCGGTGCGTTACCTCCAGAAAGACCCCGAGGTGATAGCGGCCACCGGCGGCACCAACTGGCAGAAGTACCTGCCCCCGCGCTTCCAGAAGCGCATCTTCTACCCCGAACTTTGGACAGACCAGGAGGTCGGCGAATGGGGACGGGGCTGGGTTGAGCGGGTGCTGAAGGAATTGATGTGATGGTTGGTTGTTACTTGATGATTGGTTGAATGGTTGATTGAGCTTATATATAGCTGGGAGCGCAGCGCATAGTTAGCTCCATTTTCAATAGTTTATATATAAACCCCAATCATATATAAAAGCCGAACTTCGAGCGAATAAAAAATGTTGTGGATCAATAATTTAACAATAATCCACTTCAACAATCAACAACAAGCAATCAACAGGTTTAAGGATAAATCCCTTACCCACCACTATATGAGAAAAAAAGAACTGGAACTGGTGCTGGCACCGGAGGTGGCCTTCGATGCGCAGCAGCTGGAGCGCGAGATACTGAAGAGTGCCCACCTGAAGCCAGAGGATGTAAAGTTCCTGCACCGGATAAAGCGCTCCGTCGATGCCCGCGGCCGCGAGGTGCTGGTCCGCGTGCGGGCTGACATATACCTCGACAACCCTCCTGCTGATATTCTTTCACCCAGATACCATTACCCGGATGTGACCAACGCCAGGCGCGTGGTGATTGTGGGGGCGGGCTCTGCCGGCTTGTTCGCGGCCCTGCGCTGCATCGAGCTTGGGCTGAAGCCTGTGGTGCTGGAACGCGGCAAAGACGTGCGCAACCGTCGCCGCGACCTCGCCGCCATCAACAAAGAGCATACCGTGAACCCGGATTCCAATTACTGTTTTGGGGAAGGCGGCGCCGGCACCTATTCTGATGGCAAGCTATATACCCGCTCCAAAAAGCGCGGCGACCTGCAGCGCATCCTCCAGATACTGGTGCAGCACGGCGCCACACCGGATATCCTGTTCGATGCGCACCCGCACATCGGCACGAACAAGCTTCCCAAAATTATCGAAGCTATCCGCGAGCGCATCCGGGCAGCGGGCGGCGAGGTGCTGTTCGAGAGGCGCGTGACGGATTTTGTGGTGGAGCAGGGCGAGATGCGCGGGGTGCTGACGCAGGACGGCGCAGCCTATATGGGCGAAGCCGTGATATTGGCCACCGGCCACAGCGCCCGCGATATTTTCGAGCTATTGCACGCCAAAGGCATCACTGTGGAAGCCAAGCCCTTTGCCATGGGCGTGCGGGTGGAGCACCAGCAAAGCCTGATCGACCACATCCAGTATAAGCTGGAGGACCGGGGGCCCTACCTGCCAGCCTCCTCCTACGCCCTGGTACACCAGACGCACTATAACGACAAACAGCGCGGCATTTTCTCCTTCTGCATGTGCCCCGGCGGGTTTATCGTGCCCTCGGCCACAGCACCCGGCGAGGTGGTGGTCAACGGCATGTCGCCGAGCCGCCGCGATTCGCGCTTCTCCAACTCGGGCATTGTGGTGGCGGTGGAACTGGAGGATATGGATTTGAAAAACCACGGACCGCTGGCGGGGCTGCGCATGCAGCAGGACCTGGAGCGGAAAGCCTGTGCGATGGCAGGCGGCACACAGGCGGCTCCGGCGCAGCTGCTGCAGGATTTTACGGGCCGCAAAACAGGCGGACCTTTGCTGGAAACGTCTTACCAGCCGGGCTTGGTGGCAACAGACATGAATGCGCTGTTTTCGGAGGATATGGGCTACCGCCTGCGCGAAGGCTTCAAGGCATTCGGCAGCAAAATGCGCGGCTACCTCTCGAACGAGGCGCAGATCGTGGGCGTGGAGAGCCGCACCTCCTCGCCTGTCCGCATCCCCCGCCACCGCGACACACTGGAGCATGTGCAGGTAAAGCGTTTGTTTCCCTGTGGCGAAGGAGCGGGCTATGCCGGGGGCATTGTTTCGGCGGCAATGGACGGCGAACGCTGTGCGGAAATGGCTGCCATGAAGCTTGGTGTTCGTGTCTCTGAATGAACCGGTTAAGTGGAAGACAGGGGCTGGCATATACCTTAGCGCATCCTCGCAAACCAACAATTTGGCGCGGGATGAGTAAGATATATGGGCAGTATATGGCAGTTCGCCCGAGAGCCGGTGCAATTTAGATAGGCTCTTTTCGTGGCGGCTGGACAAGAAGTGTAACCTTCAGAGTCCGTCTGCCGCTGCTAAAACATGTTGAACTGAATAAATTTATATATGAAAAAGACAGTAGTATTGGGGGCCACCGACAACCCTACGCGCTATGCCTACAAAGCCGTACACCGGCTGAAACAGCATGGGCACGAAGTAGTGCCCGTCGGTATAAAAAAGGCGGAGGTTGTGGGTATTCCCATTATAACCGACAAGGCTGAGGCCATTACAGATGTAGACACGGTCACGCTGTACGTAGGGCCGCAGAACCAGCCCTCCTGGTACGATTACATCATCAGCCTGAAACCAAAGCGCATCATCTTTAACCCCGGCACCGAAAACCAGGAACTGGAGCGGCTGGCAGAAGAAGCCAACATCCAAACGCTCCACCACTGCACTTTGGTGATGCTGGCAACGGATAGTTATTAATTTTAATAAAATATTTATAAAAACTAAACCCCGCAAATTACTAAACGTATAAATAAGAAATTAAGCAGATGGCATTTGTTGTCTATGCTTAAAAAGGAGAAGGGGTCTTTAAACAAGGTCCCTTCTTTCATTATGTGGCTAAAATCATAATTATAAAAGCAGCGCCCTGGTATATATACCGGGGCGCTGCTTTTGTCGGATCATATATAACCCGGTGCTCCTTCCGCTTTCTTGAAGCTGACGATGCAGCAGGTGGCTTTAACGATCTAGTCCTGATAGGAAGAATGCACCTCCTCATCTTCCTCCTCCATCAGGTGGCGCATTGAGGCGGCCGTGGCGCTGTCGGGCAGCACACCTGTAGCCACTGCCTGCACCTTGTTCATCATACCCGACACTACGCGCATCTCACCATTCATCAGCGCGTTATAGCCGTCGCGGGCCACATCAGCCGGTTCGGATAGGCTGCCGTTTGCAGCTCTGGTGTGCGCTGCGCCCGCTCTCCGGAAGAACATGGTGTTGCTGGCTCCCGGACAAAGGGCGGTCACGGTGATGTTTGTGTCCTGCAGTTCGTTGGTGAGGGCTTCGGAAAAGGATAGCACGAAAGCCTTCGTGGCGCCATATATGGCCATCAGCGGCGACGGCATGAACGATACCACAGAGGCCACGTTCAGGATCTTGCCTTCGTTGCGCAACTTCATGTCCTGCAGGAAAAGCTTTGTGAGCGCGACGGGCGTGCCGATGTTCAGTTGGATGATGGCCTGCTCGCGCTCCAGGTCGGTGTCGTGGAAGAAGCCGTGCAGGCCCGCCCCGGCGTTGTTCACCAGCACGTCCACTTCGATGCCGCTGCTCCTTACTGCGTCGTATACCTCCTGTGCGGCCTCAGGCCTTGTCAGGTCTGAGGTGATGATGCAGACATGCTCCAACTGATGTTCGTCCTGCAACTCATAGCCGAGGTTTTTCAGCCGGTCGGTGCTGCGGGCCACCAAGATGAGGTTGTAGCCATCCTGCGCAAATAATTTGGCAAACTCCATCCCGAAGCCGTTCGACGCCCCGGTAATCAATACGGTCTTCCCTTTGTTTTCTTCTTTCGTTGTTTTCATAGTATATACCTGGTTTCTGTATCTGTGATAAGTCACGTCCTCTCTTTTACCAGTGAAGCAAGGCTTAGGTTGTGGCGGGAAAGCTGGGAGCGATGAATAAATGGCAGATAGAACTCCGGAAGAGGTACCCCCTGTTGTCTTAAAACCATAGAAATCATATATAGAATGAGGCACATCTATATAGGCCATGGCGCATTCTATATATAATTTGAATACAATTTGCCCGCAAAAGATTACCTACCCTTCCCGGCGCAGCACCTCCAGGGGAGGTTTGTTCAGAATGCCCCGGCTGTTGAACATCCCGATGAACACGGTTAACCCGGTGATACCGATAAAAACCGGCAGAAGCGGCACAAGGTCCGGGACAAAGGGCATTTCGAAACTGAACACGGCCAGCGCCCAACTGGCCGCCACCGACAGCACAATACCCGTCCCGGCGGCCAGCGCGCCCAGCAGCAGGTACTCAAAAGCATTGATGGTCAGGATCTGCCTGCGGCTCGCGCCCAGCGTTCGCAGCAGCACACTCTCCTGCACCCGCTGAAACTTGCTGATATTGACCGAGCCGATGAGCACCAGCAGGCCGGTGGTGATGCTGAAGAGTGCCATGAAACGGATCACAAATGAAATCTTGCTCAGGATGTCGTCCAGCGTCTCCAGTATAAGCCCTAAATCAATAGCCGATACCGTCGGGAACTGCTGCACGAGCGTCTGCTGAAACTTCGCCGCCTGGGCGTCGGATGCGGTGCGCGTCATGAGCACGTGAAACTGCGGCGCCTCCTCCAGCACGCCAGCCGGGAAGAGCACCAGGAAATTGGTCTGCACCCTGTTCCAATCCACTTCCCGCAGGTGCGCCAGCACCGTAGGCACCAGCGCGCCCTGCACATTAAAAATTAGCGTATCACCCAAGCCTATCTTCAGCCGCTCCGCGTAACCTTCCTCCAGCGAAATGGGAATCGGGCCCTCGTCTAAAGAGGCCGTTCCCTTCCAGGTTCCGTCCACAGTTTCTTCGGAGTCTATCAGCGTGTCGCGGTAGGTGACGCGGTACTCGCGGGTAAAGCTCCAGTCCGGGATGTCGAGGGTCGTGTCTTCGCGCACATCAGCCGCGGTCAGGCCTTTCATTTCTTCCAGGCGCATCGTCACCACGGGCACCTGCTGCAGAATG
The DNA here is from genome assembly GCF_009931655.1 of Pontibacter russatus. NCBI lineage: Bacteria > Pseudomonadati > Bacteroidota > Cytophagia > Cytophagales > Hymenobacteraceae > Pontibacter > Pontibacter russatus. Next base: position 185,830 of record NZ_CP047984.1, read on the forward strand.
GGCAGCCCTTCCTCCCGCGTCAGCTGCGCCACCTCCTCTTTCTGCGCGTTCTGGATGTCGAACAGCACCAGGTTCGGCTGGTTCTCGCTGCCCGCAATGGACACCTCGCTCAAAAGCAGGCGCTGCATCAGGAACAGCGTGGCAATCAGGGTGGTGCCCAGGCCAATCGAAACGGTCAGCAGCAGCGTCTGGTTGTTGGGGCGGTAGAGATTGGCCAGGCTCTGGCGCCACACATAGCCCCAACCCGACGGGAAAAAGCGTTTCACCAGCCACATCATCAGCCGGGCAATCAGGGCCAGCACCACAAAGCCCACCAGCACGCCGCCGGTGAAGGCCAGCGCCCGGAGCCACTCGCCCAACTGCAGGTAAGCGAACACCAGCACAAAGGCCAGGATGAGGCCATACACCCCGACGCGCCATTTATCCGGCTGCTTCGAGACGTGCTCGATGCCTGCCCGCAGGGTGATGAGCGGCGACACGTTCCGGATGGTGAGCAGCGGGAGCAGCGCAAACAGGACAGAAATCACAAGCCCGATACCGATTCCTCCGGCGATGGCCGCCCATGACACCGACACCGTCACCTCCACGGGCAGAAAAGACTGGAAAAGCTGCGGCAGGTACAACTGGATGAGGCTGCCCAGTATGGCGCCCACCACCGCCCCTATCAGGCCCATCGCCGCCACCTGAATCAGGTAAATCAGAAAAGCCTGCGTGCCGCTCATGCCCAGGCAGCGGAGCACCCCAATCGTGGCCAGTTTCTCCCGGATATAGACATGCACCGCGCTGGCCACACCCACACAACCCAGGAGCAGCGCCACAAACCCCACCAGCGCCAGAAAGCGGGACAGGTTTTCATAGGATTCTCCGGTGCTCTCCTTGCGGCTCTGCACGGTGTCGTAGCCAAAGCCAGCCTCCTCAAAGCGCGGTTCAAGTTTCTCCACCAGCTTGTCGGCATCGGTGGAGGCGGGCAGTTTGTAATAATGGTAATAGCTGACGCGGCTGCCTTTCTGCAACAGGCCCGTCTCCTCCAGGTAGCGCCGGGGGATATAGACGGCCGGGGCGATGGTGGCCGTCATGGCCGTCTGGCCGGGTATTTTGTGCAGCGCACCGGCAATCTCAAAAGTCAGGTTTCCTACCTTAATGGAATCACCGGGCCTGGTGTCGAACTGAAGCAGCAGCGTATTGTCCACCAGCGCTTTGCGCCCCCCGGCCCGGAACGTCGTGCTGGCAGCCACCGGCACCGATTCTATCTCCCCGTAATAAGGGAAGCCGCCTGCTTCCAGGGCCCGCACCTGCACCAGCCGCGTGCCCTGCGATTTCTGAAACACCACCATCGAGGCAAAGCGCACCTCATCCGAGCGGTCGCCGCCGATAGCCAGTGAGTCCAGCAACTGCTGCATTTTTGGCTCTACCTCCTTGTTGCTGGCCACCACCAGATCAGCCCCTATCAATGATTTTGCCTGCCGGTCTATATCCGCGCGCAGGTTATCGGAAAAGGAGTTGATGGCCACCAGCGCCGCAATGCCCAGCACGATAGAGGATATAAACAGCGCGAGCCGCCCGCGGTTGCGTCTGCTGTCGCGCCAGGCCATCTTCAGCAGCCAGGGCAGGTTCAGGTTCTTTTTCTTTTCTATCTTAATGATGGTATCGGGCACAGGTGGATAGTTGATGATTGTTAATTGTTTATCCTATATATGTCAGTTATCCAAATCGCAGCAAAGCTGGTGCGTCGGGTGTGGTGTATGCTGGAGGTTAATTCTTCAAGCTGACGGAACCGGAACAGGCATCGCCCTCCGCTGCGACCTGAAGCCATTTCCGCAGCGTCGCTGTGCGTTCCCGCGTCAGCTCGGCCAGGTAGCTTGCCCGGCAAAGCGGATGCATGGAGCCGTAGAAACCGGCATCTCTTGCCGGGTACTTCATGTTGAGCTCTGCATCCCGGAAGGCGATCCATATCCGTTGGGAAGCCCGCAGGTTATATATAAAAGCCGTGTCTGATTTATATGCCAATAAAATATCCCGGTACACCTCGTTCAGTTCTTTGTCCGCCTTCTCGTAGGCAGCATATGCTTCCTTGTTCATGTCGGCCTGTGTCTGTGCAAAAGACGCATTCACTGTAAAAACAAAGCATAGATATAGGAGCTTCCTCATGTTGTTCTTGATTAGCATATATATGAAGCCGCAGTTGGACAGGTACCAGGAGCATCTCAAAGCGGCGGCAGCGAACTCTGTTTCCTCTATACCGCCGTTTGCCGCATCTTCAGGAGAGTTATATATGGCTCTGAGAGACTTTTCAGAACTGCTCTCTGTCCACCGAAACCGGGGCGCCGGTGTCCGAGACCACGGTGCCGCCTTTGATGCGGATGATGCGCTGGGTTTTCTCGGCCAGTTCCAGGTCGTGCGTCACCAGCACCAGCGTGGTGCCCGACTCCCGGTTCAGGTCGAACAGCAATTGCTCTACCCGCTGGCCCGTCTCCTCGTCGAGGTTGCCGGTGGGTTCGTCCGCGAACAGAATGGTGGGCCTGTTGGAGAAAGCCCTGGCCAGCGACACGCGCTGCTGCTCCCCGCCCGAAAGCTGTGTTGGGTAGTGGTCGTGGCGCTCGGCAAGTCCGACGCGGCCCAGCAGCTCCATCGCCTGCCGCTGCACATGGCGCTCGCCCCGCAGCTCCAGCGGCACCATCACGTTCTCCAGGGCCGTCAGCGTCGGGATGAGCTGAAAATTCTGAAAAATAAAGCCCACATACTGGTTGCGCACCTGCGCCCGCTCGTCCTCCGAGAGGAAGTCGAGCCTTACGCCGTTCAGCACAACCGAGCCGGAACTGGCCCTGTCGAGCCCGGCGCAGAGGCCGAGCAGGGTGGTTTTGCCGCTGCCGGAGGGCCCCACGATGGAGCAGGTGTCTCCCGCCTGTAAGGAAAAATTGATGTCCTGCAACACCGTCAGGTGGCGGTCGCCGCTGTTGTATGTTTTCTTTAAATCCTGTATATCGAGTATAATAGACACGCGCTGGGGTTTGTTTATATATAAATTTAATTCAATGACGCCTGCGAAAAGAATGACAGTAATTTATCCTCAAACCAAATAACTCTTACAGCACGTTATTAGTTTTGAGCTTAGGAGTATAAATTTAGCAAACATAGTGCGAGACAGATGATAAAGATGAAATATTTAATGCTTCAGCTGACGGCAGTGCTGGTGCTGGCTGGCTGTGGCAATGCACAGAACAACAACCGCCTGGAGGCCGGGGAAGATGCCACGGCCGCAGCGGAAACCAGCGAGGCACCCCCGAAAGAAACGGAAACGAAGACCATCCTCTTTTTTGGAAACAGCCTAACGGCAGGCTACGGACTTGAGCCGGACCAGGCTTTCCCGGCGCTTATCCAGCAGCGCATCGACTCGCTGGACCTGCCTTACAAGGTCATCAATGCGGGTGTCAGCGGCGAGACCACGGCAGGCGGCAAGGCGCGCATCGACTGGCTGCTGAAACAGCCGGTCGATATTTTTGTGCTGGAACTGGGCGCCAACGACGGGCTGCGGGGCATCAGCACAGAAGAAACCTACAACAACCTGAAGGCCATCATCGAAAAGGTGCGCAGCAAGAACCCGGAGGTGGAAATCCTGTTGGCCGGGATGCAGATTCCGCCGAGCATGGGCCAGAAGTACACGCAGCAGTTCCGGGAGGTGTACACTAGGCTGGCCGAAGAGGAACAGGTGGTGCTGATTCCATTCCTGCTGGAGGGCGTGGCTGGCGATCGCGACCTGAACCAGGGCGACGGCATCCACCCGACCGAGGAAGGCCATAAGATTCTGGCGGAAAATGTGTGGACTGTTCTGGAACCTGTACTTCAGGAGGAAGCAGCATCATAAAATAAAAAATAGTTATTATTTCAGCAACCGCACAACCATCTTCACTTCGTGCCGTTTATATGAATGGCTAAAAGTTGAATAATCAATTCTATAAACAGCAGCGGCTCCTGTCAAAGGGAGCCGTTGTTGTTTATAGCTATATGGCCTATATTCGCTCCTGCCGGAGTTGCCTCCCTCCCATTCCTCCTCTGTTCAGGCCACTGTGTTTCTATATCTTTTTCGTTCCTGTCCTTATCCTCCTGACGGTATGCAAAGACGTACGCGAACAGTAAATTTATATATGCTATACAGAATGTTCTGCTAATTTTGTGGCTGATACTCATGGTTTTAAAGTAAGCGAATTGCATCTTCCGGAATATATTTAAAAATTTATTCTTTCTCAGGCAACCAAACCTCCACCACTTTGCATCTAAGGGATAAAGAGCCCCAAAGCTCCTGTTTTGAACCAGATCCGGATTATTTGATAAACCTTTACGAAGCGTGACAGAAGCAGAACTGATAGCAGGATGCCAGCGGGCAGACACCAAGGCGCAGAAGCTCCTGTACGAGCGCTTTGCCTCGCAGATGTACGGCGTGTGCCTGCGCTATCTCAAAAACGGGATGGACGCTGAAGAAGCGCTGCTGAACGGGTTTATGAAGATTTACCAGCACATCGGCTCGTTTGAGGCAAAGGGCAGCTTTGAGGGCTGGGTGCGCCGCATCATGGTGAACGAGGCACTCGGCTTCCTGCGAAAGAAGGAACCGCTGCACCTTGCCATCGAGGACAGCCATGTGCAGGTGGCGGGCACCGGAAGCGCCGACCATGAACTGGCAGAAGGCGAACTGCTGGAGCTTTTGGCGGCTTTGCCCGCCGGTTACCGGGCTGTTTTTAACCTGTACGCGATTGAGGGATATGCACACAAAGAGATAGCCGACATGCTCGGGATTACCGAAGGCACCTCAAAATCGCAGTTGAGCAAGGCGCGTGCCATGCTGCAGCGCCGCCTGACAGGCAAAGAGGCTGTAGTTTTATAACGAAGGAGGAGAAGACCATGAGACCAGAAGAGATAGACAAGTTATTTAAGGAGCGCCTGGGCAACACCGCCCCCACACCTCCCGCAGATTTGTGGGGCAGGTTGCAGGAGCGGATGCAGACTGAAGCCCTGTCGCGGGAAGAGGAGGAAGTGAAAGTGGTGCCGCTGCAGTCGGAGAAAAAGAAAAGCAACTATATATGGCTGTACCCCTCTATCGCCGCCGCCGTGTCGCTGGTGCTTTCGGTGGGTGTGGTGTTTTACAACATCAACAACGGCACACCGGAAGTGAGTGAGGCGCTTGCCGGTAAAAACCAGCCACTGGAACTGCACGAGCAACCCGCTACCGCACAGGCAGCACCGGAAACAATGGCACAGGCCGCGCCAGCAGAAGCGGAAACCACAGCAGAAGAAAATATTTCTACCTCCCAGGCAACCGACCCAACCTCAACTGCATCTAACGGTACAGAAGCGGTTGCAAAGCCGGAAGCCATAGCAAAGGCAGCTCCCAAAGCCATACAGCCTGAACCTGCCAAAGCTATTGCCACCGCTAAACCCGAGGCTGATGCGCAGCCGGCCATCGCTGTTAATGTTTCCGAAAGCGCCGCCGAAACGCACGAAACGGCACCGCAGCCGGCTGTGAAGCCCGCGACCCCTGCTGCCCTGGCCAAAGCAGCAGCTAACCTGAACGCGGAGCCGGTCGAGATCATCATCAAGCGGTCTGTCGCCTCTCCGCCTGCCATGGCAGAGGCAGCCCCGAAAGGCCTTGGCAAGAAAGCGAAGCTCGCCAAAGGCATTTTCAGGCAGGTGCGCAACCTGGCCAACGGTGATGGTGTGGAGCTTTCGGAGGTGGGCATCAACGCTGATAAAGTGGCGCTGAACACGCAGATCGGCAATCAGAAATTCTCAAAAGTTATTAATCTCTAATCCCAAAAAAAGATGAAACGAGTATTACTTCTCCTGGCCATTTTCATGGCCACCGCTACCGGTGTGTTCGCCAAGGGCGGTCCTACGGTTGGCCAGTACCTCGAAACCCCCGAGGACACCATCATCATCAAAATGGCGAACGGCGCCAAGATGATCCTGCAACTCCAGAACATCCAGCAGCTGAAGGCCTTCCAGAACTACAGCCTCGACTCGCTGATGCGCGAACTGAATAAATATGTGGAGCGCGTGGACGAGATGGAAAGCTCCAACCCCGGCTCGAAAGACATGACTGTCACCTTCAACACCTCCGAATCGGAGGACGGCAAGGCTGAGCAGGTGACGGTGACGGTGCAGGAAAACGACCCGAAAACCGGTGAGGTGAAAACGGAGCGCCATGAGATACGCATCAACAAAAACTTTAAGATTGACGTGGAAGTGGAGGAAGACGGCGACAACACCAAAGTGAACGTGGACGTGCCCACCAAAGACGAGCGCGACAGCACCCGTGCCGCCCACGAAGAGGAGCATTACAAGGTCACCCGCTTTGAATCCGGCCTCGACCTGGGACTGAACGCCTTTACCGGCGACGCCAGCAACCTCGTCGACCTGAAGCCATTGGGCTCGCGCTACGTGAGCCTGAACCTTCACCTCAAATCGCAGGTGGGTGGCCGCAAAAGCCCTTTCTATATCGTCTCAGGCCCTGAGTTCGCTTTCAACAACTACATGTTCGAAGACAATGTGGTGGTGGAGGAAGAGGGCGACATGACCGTGTTCCGCGAGGAAGAGGAGCTGAATTTCGAGAAGTCAAAACTGACGCACTCTTCCGTTAACCTGCCCCTGATGGCTCTGTTTCAGTTCAAGCGGGAGAACGGCAAAGACGGGTTTACGATTGGGGCCGGCCCTTTTATAGGCTACCGCCTGGGCAGCCACACCAAGCAGAAGTACGAACTGGAAGGCAGAACGGAACGGGACAAGACGCGCGACTCCTTTAACCTGACCGATTTTCAGTACGGCGTAGAGGGTGTGGTGGGCTACGGCAGCCTGAGCCTGTTCGCCAAATACAACATGAACGACCTGTTCAAGGAGAACCGCGGCATCCAGACCAACGTTGTCAGCTTCGGCATCCGGCTGAATTGACCGGGGCTATATATAAATTACGTCAGAAGAGGAGCCTAACAAGGCTCCTCTTCTGCATTACTGCCCGGTGTGCCGCCTGAAGTTATCGATGATGATGGCCGCAGCGGTAGCCACATTCAGTGATTCGGCGGTGCCAAAAGCGGGGATTTTGATGAGTTGGTTCACCTGGGCGGCCACCTCCGGCCGCAGCCCACTGGCCTCATTCCCCAGCACCACGATGCCCTCCGGCTTCAGGTGCATGGCGTGCAGGTTCTCCCCGGCCAGCGATGCGCCATATATGGCATGGCTCGCACGGTGCTGTTGCAGCCATACGGCCAGGTCCAGGTAATGCACCTGCACCCGGGTAAAGGAGCCCATAGAGGCCGCGATGACCTTGGGGTTGTAAAAGTCGGCGCAGGTTTCGGAGCAGATTATTTTTTGGATGCCGTACCAGTCGGCGATGCGGACGATGGTACCCAGGTTTCCCGGATCCCGTATGTCGTCTAAGGCGATCGCCAACTCGTCCGGGGCTACCCGGAGCGGCGGGCGCTCCCGCATGCGAGCCACGGCCAGCGCCGCGTTGTTGCTGGAGAAGGTCCCGGCTTTTACCAGGTCGTCTTCCGTCACCACGTCTAAGGCTATGTTTTCGGGGAAGCTGTGCCCGTGCTGCCGGTAAAACGGCTCCGTCACGAACAGGTATTCGGTTTCAAAACCGGACTTGAGCAGCTCCAGCACGCTCTTGCCCCCCTCCACCACAAATGCCCGGTGCTGGGTGCGGTATTTTTTTAATTGCAGGGATTTGATATACTTTACGACCGCTTTTGACAACATAGTAGGCGCTATACGTTTGAAACCACGATTATACATATCCATCCTGGCATTTACAATGGCCTGCCTGCAGGGCTGCATCCCCACCAGGTACCTGGCCGAGGACGAAAAGCTGCTGGTGAGCATGGAGCCGGTGGGGCTTGAAACCGTGGAGCCAGCCTCCATACAGGCGCTTTACCAACAGGAGCCGAACCGCATGGTGCTGGGATCCACCCCCTACCTGGCGCTCTACAACTTCGGAAAAAAATTCTACGACCCGCAAAAGATACAGCACCGCATTGAGCGGCAGGAGGCGAAGCGCGACCGCAAAATAGCGGAGGCGAAAGCCGACAACGACTCGACCAAAGTGCTGCGGCTGCGGGAGAAGTTCGACAGCCGCATCGATCGCCTCCAGGAGAACAAGAAAGAGGGGAACGTGCTGATGCAGATAGGCGAACCGCCCGCCATATATGACTCTACCCTGATGGAGGAGACGATGGAGCAGATTCATATATACCTCAACTCCAAAGGCTATTTCAACCACCAGGCCGACTATGAAAAGAAAGTGCGGAACGAAAAGCTGGTTTACATCACCATTAACGTAGAGGAGAACGCCCCGTACCGCTACACCGCGTTCAGCTACGACATACCCGACTCTGCCATGCTGCGCCTTGTGAAGGCCACCGCCGACCGCTCGCTGCTGCAGCTGGGGGAGAAATACGACGAGGAGCAGCTATCTGCCGAGCGCGACCGCCTGTACGACCTGATGAAGAACCGCGGCTACTATGACTTTGCCCGGGCCTATATAGAGTTTGAAGTGGACACCAGTTTCGCCGGGAAGACCGCGCACATTGAAACCATCATCCAGAACCCGGAGGACGGGGAAAAGCATCCGCTGTACACCATCAATAAGGTTTATTTCAAAACCGACGCGGACCGCTTCGGCATCCCGCGCGACACCATCCGCTACAACGGGATTAACTACGTGGCTTACAAGCACCGCTTCTCCCCGCTCATCCTCGACAAAAAAGTGGATATATACCCCGGCCAGCGGTACAGCCAGCTGCGCACCTCCACCACACAGCGGAAACTGGCGGAGCTGGACGTTTTCCAGTTCAACAACGTGCTCTACAACAAAACCGATACGCCCTCAGACTCCAGCTTCCAGCTCGATGCCTATATCAATGCGCTGCCCGCCAAGAAGTTTCAGGAAACAATTGAGCTCGGACTGAACTTTACGGAGCGCACGCCGGGACCCTTCTCCAGCGTCAGGCTGCGGGTGCGCAACCTGTTTGGCGGCGCCGAGAACCTGGACATCGGGCTGCGGGGCGGTATCGAGGGGCAGATCAGCATAGCCGACAATAACCAGACGGTGCTGATACGGGAGTTTGGGGGCGACGTGGCATTGTCGTTTCCTGTTATCCTGCTGCCCTTCACCAACAAAAGCCTGCTGTCGGAGTACAGCCCGCGCACCCGCATTTACACCGGCTACACCAACAGCGACCGCCAGCAGTACATCCGCACCAACTACGAGCTGGGCCTGGACTATATATGGCAGGTGACGCGCAACCCGCTGCGCCCCCCCGTGATGCAGTTCATCTTCTCGCCCGTGAACCTGAACGTGGTGCAGGGCGAGATACTGGACCGTGACTTTGAGCGTAGCCTGATTGCGAACAGCGAGGGCAGCCGCTCCCTGATAGAGAGTTTCTCGGATGGCATCATCTCCTTTGTCGGCTTCAGCTTTATATATAACACCAACGACTTTACCCAGACACGCAACGCCCATTACTTCCGCACGCAAATGGAAGTGGGCGGGCTGACGAAAGAACTGGGCCTCGACCTGAGCAACAGCAAGCTGCAGACGTTCCAGTATTTCAAAATCAACCCTGATTACCGCCGCTATATACCGCTCGGGGGCGCCCGCTACTTTGTGTACCGCCTGAGCGCGGGGGTGGCCTCTCCTATTTTCGACTCGGAGATACTGCCCTATGAAAAGCACTTCTTCTCTGGCGGGGCCAGCAGCGTACGGGCCTGGCAGTCGCGGCGGCTGGGGCTCGGCTCTTATTCAGCCATAAAGCCCGTGGAGGAGACGGAGCCTTACCGTGTGGGCGTGGAGCGCGATTATGACCTAGAGCAGCCCGGTGAGGTGCTGGTGGAGGCGAACGTGGAGTACCGGTTCAATATCTTCAGCTTCCTGAACGGGGCCCTTTTTGTGGACGCGGGAAACGTGTGGCTTTTGGATCCGGACATTAACCGGCCAGGCGCAAACTTCGAGTTCGACAGGTTTTACAGGGAGCTTGCCGTGGGCACCGGCTTCGGCCTGCGCCTGGATTTGTCGGTGCTGATCCTGCGCTTCGACCTGGCCACGAAGGTATATGACCCCGCCGGACTCTACGGCAATAAGTTCATTCTGAATGATTTCCGATTCGGGAATTTCCTCACTCGCAACAACCAGAGCACGCTGCAGATAGGGATTGGCTACCCGTTTTAAGGTGCTATATATAAAGACACCTTATTCAGAATCATCCTATATGGCGGAATCCTATATGAATCAGGAAGAAACGTTAGCGATATAGAAATCCTTATATAAAATCACAAACCGTAGAGACGCAAAGTATGGCGTCTCTACATGATGTCAATAGTTCAGCAGTTCTTCAAGAGCCGCCGCTACTTTAGCAGCATCGGGCAGCATCATTCGCTCCAGCTCCACATTCAGCGGGACTGCCGGAAGGTTGGCGGCACCCAGGGTATGTATAGGTGCATCCAGGTGCTGAAAGCAGTCTTTCGCAAGGCGACCGGCCAAGGACTCTGCGAACGAGTTCAGCAGCGGCTCCTCGGTCAGTACCAGCGCCTTGCTGTGGCGTATGACAGCTGCTTTCACTGTTTCATAATCCAATGGGTTGAGGGTGCGCAGGTCGATGATTTCGACGGATCCTGGAAATTTCTTAGAAGCTGCTTTTGCCCAGTACACAGCCATGCCATAGGTTATCACTGCCATGCTGTTGCCTCTTTTTATTTCCTGTGCGGCCGCCTGCTGCGCTACACACGCTTTGCCCAAAGGCAGGATATAATGTTCATCCGGCTCCACAGTCTTGGCTTCCTCCGTGCCGGGCACTTTAGACCAGTATATCCCCTTGTGCTCCAGCATCACCACCGGGTTCGGGTCCAGAAAGGCGGCTTTCATCAGGCCTTTCATATCGGCGGCATTGCTCGGGTACACCACCTTGATGCCCCGTATGTTGAGCAGGGAGGACTCGATGCTGCCCGAGTGGTAGGGTCCGCCGCCGCCATAGGCCCCGATGGGCACCCGGATGACAGCCTGAACCGGAAACTGGCCGTTGGACAGGTAGCAGCTCTTGGACAATTCCTCCACCAACTGGTTGAGGCCCGGCCATATATAATCTGCAAACTGTACCTCCACTATTGCCTTGGCGCCCACCGCCGACATGCCCGCCGTGGAGCCGATGATGTAGGCCTCCTGAATCGGCGTGTTGAAGACGCGGGCATCACCGTATTTCTTCGCCAGCAGCGCCGCCTCCCGGAACACCCCGCCTAATTGACGCCCCACGTCCTGCCCATAGAACAAGGCCTCCGGGTAGACGCGCAGCAAATCGTCTACGGCATGCAGGCCCGCATCCACCATGGTCACTTTGCTGGCTCCGGCAGGGGTTCGCTCTCCTTTTTCCTCGGTTATGGGCGTGGGAGCAAACTCGTGCTGGTCAAAGGTGGCGGGGTCAGGGGCCGGAGCAGCGAGGGCTTTCTCAAAATCCCGCGCTACTGTCTCTCTTGCCTCCCGCTCCAGCGCTTCTATATCGGAGGAAGGCACATGTGCCTCCAGCAATACCTGGTGCAGCAGCGGAATCGGGTCGTTGACGGCCTGCTTCTGCAGGTTTTTGCCCCGGTACCATTCCCGGCGCACCCCGGAGGTGTGATGGCCCAGCAGCGGCACTTTCGCGTGTACCAGCACCGGCCTCCGCACCTGGCGGGCATACTCAAACGCCACCCGCATCCCCTCGCAGGACTCCAAAAAATCAGCCCCGTTCACGCTGAGGCGCTCCATCCCTTTGAAACCGGCGGCATACTCGTAGGCGTTCATGGCACGCATTTCTTTTCCTTTGGCCGATATGCCCCAGTCATTGTCCTGGATGAGGTAGATGATGGGCAGCCCCTTCAGCACCGCCATCTGGAAGGCCTCCGCCACCTCGCCCTCCGTCACGGCCGCGTCTCCGAGCGAGCACAGCACCACCGGCCGCTCCCCTGCCTGCAGCAGCCCCTGCCCTTCGAGGTAACGGAGGCCATGCGCCATGCCGGTGGCCGGAATAGCCTGCATGCCCGTGGCCGAGCTCTGGTGCGGTATAGTGGGGAAGCCTTTGCGCCTCAGTGCCGGGTGCCCGTAATAGGTGCGGCCGCCGGAGAAAGGGTCATCGGCTTTGGCCATGAGCTGCAGCATGAGTTCGTAGGGTTGCAGCCCGATGCCCAGCAGCATGGAATCGTCGCGGTAGTAGAGCGAGGCGAAGTCGCAGGGCTTGAGCTGGAAGGCGGCGGCCAGCTGGATGGCTTCGTGGCCGCGCGAGGTGCTGTGAACATACTTGCTGCAGATGGCTTTCTGCTCCTCATAGGTATCCGCCATAATTTTGGCGGTCATCATCAGCCGGTACGCTTTTTTTAACAGGTCAACGTGCAGCTTCGCCGCCGCCATGGTCTCCTTCGGCATAGTTCAGTAAGGGTTTGCCTCCATGTACGGATTTCCGCACCGGAAGTAAAAAGCGCTGCCACGCGCGGTACTCCGGCCTTTATTCGCTAATTTTGCCATATAACAGGCGGAGGATACAGGTTTTTGAAAGGGCTTCAACAAGCTGCTGCCAGCGCTGTATAAGTTGGCAAGAGAAGAAGCCTTTTGTTCCTCCTTTGTCATTTTCCTATATAAATTCTTTTTCTGAAAGCATGTTTAGAGAAAAAGTAGAGGCGTTTATGCGCCGGTTCCAGAATGACCTTTGCCGTGACCTCGAGACCTGCGACGGCGGCGCCACCTTTGCATCGGACGCGTGGCAGCATGAGAGCGGCGGCGGTGGCATATCGCGCGTGATAGAGGGCGGCAATGTGCTGGAGAAGGGTGGCGTGAATTTTTCGGCGGTGGAGGGCGAGCTCTCCCCGGCTTTCCTGAAGATGCTGCAGATGCCCGACCCGGCTTATTTTGCCACCGGCGTTTCGGTGGTGCTGCACCCGCACAGCCCGATGGTGCCCATCACCCATATGAACGTGCGCTACTTTGAGGCGGGCAACGGCCAAGCCTGGTTCGGCGGCGGCATCGACCTCACGCCCATATACCTCGACCTGAAACAAGCAAAAGAATTTCATGCGCAGATGAAGGCTGTCTGTGACAGGCACCACCCGTCGTACTACCCGGAGTTTAAGAAGTGGGCCGATGACTATTTCTACAACGAGCACCGCGAGGAAACCCGCGGCGTGGGCGGCATCTTCTTCGACAGGCTTTCCGCCACCGACGAAATCAGCCTGGAAGAACGGTTTGCTTTTGTACACGACGTAGCTTACGCTTTTGCGCCATTTTATACCGCTATCATGAACCAGAACCGCGACCTGCCCTACGGGGAGCGCGAAAAGCAGTGGCAGCTGCTGCGCCGGGGCCGTTATGTGGAGTTTAACCTGGTATATGACCGCGGCACCAAGTTCGGGCTGCTGACGAAAGGGCGCATCGAGTCTATCCTGATGAGCCTGCCGACGAACGCCTCCTGGCTCTATAACTTTAAGCCTGAGCCGGGCAGCCCCGAGGCGCAGATGCAGGCGTACCTCAAAAAGGATATAGACTGGGTAAACGTGCAGGCCTAGCGCATGGAAGAACTGGAGCAACTGGACCAGGAGGCGTTCCTATACCTCAACGACATGCACAGCCCGTTCTGGGACAGCGTGATGGTCTTTGTGTCGAACAAATACGTCTGGATTCCCTTTTACCTGGCCCTCATCGGCTACCTCGTCTGGCGCTACCGGAGGCAGAGCATCCCGATGCTGCTGCTGGCCATTGTGGCCGTGGGCCTGGCGGATTTTATCGCATCCGGCATTTTCAAACCCTATTTCGCCCGCCTCCGCCCCTGCCACGACCCGGAGCTTTCGGAGGTGGTGAACCTGGTGAAAGGCTGTGGCGGCCGGTTTGGTTTCATGTCCTCGCATGCCTCCACGGGTTTTGCACTGGCAGTTTTCTTCAACCTCATCCTGCCCGACCGTTACCTGATTTTTAAGATTGTGCTGGTGGCCTGGGCGGTGGTGGTGTCGTACAGCCGCATTTACCTGGGGGTACACTATCCGGGCGACATCCTGGGCGGGGCTTTGCTGGGCGCTTCTCTGGCTTATGGCTGCTCGCTGTTATATACCTTTCTGTTGAACAAATACCCTTCGCTGGTGCGTTAAACCTTTACAGCAGCAAGCTGTTCATTCAAGGATTACACAACAGCAAGGGTTTGCCACACTACAGCTTCTTTTTCCTCTATATACTTCTGATGCTTCTCGCTGCGGCTCCCGTTTCAGCGCAAACAAGTTACACCCTGTCCGGCCGCGTGGTAGATGCCGGGACGGGCGAAGGACTGGCGGGAGCCCTTGTGGCCCTGAAGGAACGCATCAGTCCCGGCACGACCACTGATGCCAGCGGCCGCTATTCCTTTTCGGTCCCAGCCGGCGCTTATACTCTTGTGGTACAGTATATCGGCTACAGCACTTTCGAGCAGAAGCTGCAACTGAGCCAGAACCGGCGGCTTAACATAAGTTTAGCACCCGTGACATACGATGTGCAGGAGGTGGAAGTGATAGCGGAGCGGCAGCAGCCGCTGACGCAGACACCTGCGATGGGGCAACTGGAACTGCCCATGGAAACCATCAAAACGCTGCCAGTGCTTTTTGGGGAGGTGGATATCCTGAAGACGGTGCAGTTGCTGCCGGGCGTGCAGTCGGGCGGTGAGGGCAACACGGGCTTTTACGTGCGCGGCGGCGGGGCCGACCAGAACCTCGTGCTGCTCGATAAAGCCACCGTATATAACCCCGGCCACCTGTTCAACTTTTTCTCGGTGTTCAACAGCGACGCCATTGAGAACACCACGCTCATCAAAGGCAGCATGCCCGCCCGCTACGGTGGCCGCCTCTCCTCGGTGCTGGAAATCGAAAGCAAGGACGGGGACAAAAATGGCTTCCGTGCCGATGGCGGTATCGGGCTCATTGCCTCCCGCCTGACGGTACAGGGGCCATTGCTGGAAGACAAGGCGGCTTTTATTTTCTCCGGTCGCCGCACCTATATAGATGCCCTGTTCAACCCCTTCCTGAAGAACACAGAGCAGGGCGGCGTCCCCTACCGCTTCTACGATCTCAACGGAAAGCTGCAGTACCTGTTGTCGGAGCAGGACGAGTTGTCGCTGAGTGGCTACTATGGCCGCGATGTAGGCAAACTGAAGCTCTCGGACGGCCGCTTCGCTGCAGACTTCTTCTGGGGGAACGCCACCGCCACCGCCCGCTGGCGGCACCGCTTCAACGATAATCTATATATGGATGTCAGCGGGGTGCTGAGCAACTATGCCTTCCAGTTCTCCTGGGACTACGGCGGCTACAAAACCCTGCTGCAAACAGGCGTGCGCGACTATGCCGCCAACATCGACTTTGACTATACCCCCAGCGTGCGCCACCACCTGCAGTACGGGGTGCAGTACACCTACCACACGCTGCGGCCGCGCACCGGCGAGGCCGAGGGCGAAGCGGGTGAGCTTTTCGGAACCAACCGGGTGCTGCCGAAATACGGACATGAAACAGCGGTCTATATATCCGACGACTGGAACGTGACGGATAAACTCCTCCTGAGCCTGGGGCTGCGGAACAGCTATTTTACACAGGTGGGGCCGTTCAGCTATTACCGTTTCAACGAAAACCAGCTTGTGACGGACTCCACGTCCTATGGAAACGGTGATGCGGTGAAGACATATACGGCTTTAGAGCCACGGGCATCGGTGCGGTACCTGCTGAGCGAGCAGGCCTCCATCAAAGCGGGTTTCACGAAATCAGCCCAGTACCTGCACCTCGTCTCGAACGCCTTTACCACCCTGCCGCTGGATGTGTGGGTGCCAAGCTCAGCGATCGTGAAGCCGCAGCGGGCAACGCAATATGCCCTGGGCTATTTCCAGAGTATCGACAACAACCAGTACGAAGGCTCGGTGGAGGTGTATTATAAAGAACTGCAAAACCAGTTGGAGTACCGCGAAGGCTTTGCGCCCGGCCCCAGCAACCGCGATTTGGAATATGAGTTTGTGCGCGGCAGTGGCATGTCCTACGGGGCTGAGTTTTTCCTGCGCAAGAACTACGGCGACCTGCAGGGCTGGGTCGGCTATACCCTTTCCAAAACCACCCGCCGGTTTCCGGATTTAAATAATGGTGAAGTGTTTCCGGCCCGCTACGACCGCCGCCACGACTTGTCGCTGGTGGGCAGCTACCGCTACAACAACCGCTGGACCTTTGGCGGCACTTTTGTGTTTGGCACCGGCCAGGCCACTACACTGCCGGAGCGGCGCTATTATCTGGAGGGCACGGTAAACTACCAGTATGGCGACCGCAACAGCTTCCGGATGCAGCCCACGCACCGCCTCGATCTTTCCGCCACCCTTGAGGGAAAGGCGCGCGAGCATATACAGTCGAGCTGGACCTTTTCTATCTACAACGTATATGGCCGCCGCAACCCGTTTCTGTATTACGTCGACAACGAGGGAAGCCCAGGCAGCCAGAACGTGCAGCTGCAGGCCAAGAAGGTGTCTATCATCCCCTTCCCGCTGCCCTCCGTTACCTGGAACTTTAGCTGGAAATAAGCATGCGCAAGACTCACTTTATATATATACTCCTGCTGCTCCTGCCCCTGTATGGCTGTGAGCAGGACCTAACAATTGATTTGCCGGAGGGAGATGAAAAGCTGGTGGTGGAAGGGCATATAGAGCAGGGCGCACCGCCCATTGTGGTGCTGACGCGCACGGTGCCGGTTTTTTCAGAAATATCGCTGGCGTCGCTGGAAGAGAGTTTCGTGCATGGGGCGCAGGTAACGGTAAGGCATGAAGGGCAAAATTATATACTGCAGGAAGTGTCCTCAGCAGTTTTATCAGAGCAGTTGCGTGAGGTGGTGAGCATGCAGTTGGGGATATCAAAGGCGCTGTTAAGCGGCAGCGGCGGGTTTCAGTTTTATGTCTACACCACCGAAGAGCTGTTTGGGGAGTTGGGAGAAAGCTACAGCTTATATATAGACCACGAGGGTCAAACCCTCTCCGCCGTCACCACCATTCCGCAGCTAAACCCCATCGACTCGCTCTGGCTTGTGCCGCACCCCGACCCGGAGCAGGACAGCCTAAAAACACTGTATTACCGCTACTCCGACCCTGACACCCTCGGCAACAGCGTCCGGTATTTCACCAAGCGCAACAGCGAGCCTTTCTTCCCCGGCCTCTTCACCTCCGTTTTCAACGACGAGTTGATAAACGGAAGCACCATCAGTTTTCCGCTGGACCGCGGGGAGCCGAAAGGCCAGCAGGAGATTGACGAGGATTTATATAGCTACTTCGGCGTGGGCGACACCATCACCGTACGCTGGGCCGCCATCGATTTACCCCACTACCGCTTCTGGTACAGCCTGGAGAACGAACAGAACAGCAACGGCAGCCCCATCGGCACCCCCAACATCACCCAATCCAACATTGAAGGAGGCCTCGGCATCTGGGGCGGCTACGGCGTGACGTACCACAAGATAATTGTTGATTGAGTGGATGAGTGATTGAGTGGATGAGTGATTGAGTGATTGAGCGAATGAGTGAATGTTATATATGGAATTCATCCCAAGGTTATCCTGTAGGATTACTGATGTAATTAATTTTCACTTTGCGCCTCGCCTCCATAATTCTCCAAAGCAAATCCGAGAAGAAGAGCTTCCTCAATGTGAGGTGTATATATTCAAATTTTCAAAATTCAGTTTTTCAAAATTTATTATTCACTCAATCACTCATTCGCTCATTCAAAATTACCTGCGCAGCAGCCGCGCCACGTACTTGCCGATGATGTCGAACTCCAGGTTCACGGTATCGCCAGGTTTTACGTGCTGCAGGTTGGTGTGCTCGTAGGTGTAGGGGATGATGGCGACGGAGAAGGAAGCCTCTTTGGAGTTCACCACCGTCAGGCTGATGCCGTTGACGCAGATGGAGCCTTTTTCGACGGTGACGTTTCCTGTGCCCGCATCGTAGCGAAAAGTGAACACCCAGCTGCCATCTATATCCTCCACCGACTCGCAAACCGCCGTCTGGTCTACGTGCCCCTGCACCACGTGCCCGTCGAAGCGTCCGTTGGCCTGCATGCAGCGCTCCAGGTTCACCACATCGCCCACTTTCAGGCTGTTCAGGTTTGTCTTTTGCAGCGTCTCATCTATGGCTGTAACCGTGTAGGCATCCCCATATATACCCACCACCGTCAGGCACACGCCGTTATGCGCCACGCTCTGGTCAATCTTCAGCTCGTTCGCAATAGCCGCGGTAATGGTGAAATGCCTGTTCGTGTTTTCCTGCCGGATGTCGGTGACGCGCCCCAGCGTCTCTATAATGCCTGTAAACATTTTCTCTTTCCTAAACTTATATATTGTGATGAGCCGCTGTAGCCGATGTCTTTGGAATAACTAAGCAGTAGGCCATCATGAAATTACACCAGCCCCTTCCCTTGTTTTGTCCGAATACTTATAGAAACATACAGGACTGAAACTGTATCAAAAATAACAGCATTTTACGGCTTATAGGCAAGGTAGATTATTTTAAAGTTAATGCTAGGATAAACGGAATATATGGGCCGGTATGCTTATTTTCGCAGACCTGCGCTCGAAAGCAGGGTAAACAGGAGTATAAACAGCAGCTATAGATGCAAACAGACTCGTACAGACACAAAGGCATGCGCCGGGCTTTGATAAAAGTGCTGCAGGAAAAAGGCATCCGCGACCCGCGCGTGCTCGCTGCCATAGAGGCTGTACCCCGGCATTTCTTTTTCGAGAAGGCTTTCCTGGAGCAGGCTTACCAGGACAAGGCTTTCCCCATCGGAGAAGGGCAAACCATCTCGCAGCCCTATACCGTCGCCTTCCAGACGGAGCTGATGCAGCTGAAGCCCACCGACAAAGTGCTTGAAATTGGTACCGGTTCCGGTTACCAGTGTGCAGTGCTGCTGCAACTCACGCCGCACGTCTATACCATTGAGTACAACCGGGCGCTTTATGAGAAAGCCGTCATGTTTTTCAAGAAATATGGGCTGAAGCCGCACACCTTCCATGGCGACGGCTCAGAAGGCCTTCCTGCCCATGCCCCATATGACAAGATTATTGTCACGGCTGGTGCGCCGGGCGTGCCCCGCAGCCTGGTGCGCCAGCTGAAAGTGGACGGTTCGCTGATAATACCGGTAGGGGATGCCAAGAGCCAGAAGATGATGCGGATTACCCGTGTGGAGGAAGACGAGTTTACCAGGGAGGAATTCCACAGTTTCAAGTTTGTGCCGCTGCTGGGCTCGTCCGGCTGGGATGCTGCCCAGTAAGCCTGCTATATATAGCAGGCTCCTCCACACAAGTATTTTTTCTCCTTAGCGGAATGCCGCGTATCTTTGCGGCAGCAAACAAGGCACCCTTACATGCGCAAATCAAAAAAAGTACAAGACTCCTACGTCATCATGACGGAGCTGGTGTTGCCCAACGATACCAACACCCTGCACAACCTGATGGGTGGCCGCATGATGCACTGGATGGACATCGTATCAGCCATCTCCGCTCAAAAGCACTCGAACCGCATCGTGGTGACAGCCTCCGTCGACAACGTTTCTTTCACCGAAGGCATTAAATTAGGTAACGTGGTCACGCTGGAGGCAAAAGTGACGCGCGCTTTCAATTCCTCCATGGAAGTACACATTGTGGTATATGCCGAGGACATTCCGAGCGGTAAGCGCGTGATGTCGAACCAGGCCTTTTTCACGTTTGTGGCGGTAGACCAGCTGGGTAACCCGATTGATGTGCCGGAGGCGGTGCCGGAGACGGAGGACGAGGTAAAACTTTATGACGGTGCCCTGCGCCGACGGCAGCTGCGCCTCGTGCTGGCCGGACGCATGAAACCCAGCGAGGCGAAGGAACTGAAATCCATTTTTGAGATAAAGGAAGACGCACAAGGATAAGCTAGGATATGGCAGGACTGCAGGCAGACGATATAAACGAGGCGTTCCTGAAGAACCTCTTCACGGAGACCCTCTATATGGTGGGTGGGGAAAATCCTGCGCCTGCCAAACCGGAAGCGCCTGTGCCACCAGTTCCTGCTAAAGCAGTTTCTAAAGTAGCAGAAGAGAAACCAGAACCGGCAGTAAAAAACCTGATTTTGGACCATAAACCTGTGGATACTCCGGTTATACCGCATGTTCCTCTCCCGTCGGCTCCGGCTAAATATAAAGTGGCCGGCACAAACGACAAGGGCGTGGTGGTGCTGGTGACGCTGCCTGATGATGCATTTGAAAAGCTGCCTCAGCTCACTTTCCTGCAGAAAATATTATACGCCATTGGGCTTAAACCGACAGATGTGGCCTATGTCAACAACCTGTCGGGAGCGACCGCCAAATTCGAAGACTTGCAACAGGAGCTTCAGGTGAGCTACATCATCAGCTTCGCCAGCCGCCTCGACACCGTGTTGCCGCACGATAAATTCACTTTATACCATCCCGTACTGGTGGGCGATGTGCCTGTCGTGTTTTCGCAGGCACTAGCGATGCTGGAGCACAATACTGAGCACAAGCAACTGCTGTGGAATGCCCTCAAGAAGGTCTTTCTTTAAGCTCTGATATAAGAGTTTTTGACGAAGGACATAAGATAAAATGTTTCTGGTTGACAATTTATCATACAGCCAGCACATCCCTGTAAGAAATCATATATAACAAAGCAGCGGCCTTCCTATATACAGGAAGGCCGCTGCTCGTTTACATATACGTCCTATATAACATCTTATATATGGCCGCTTAAAAATTTACTGTAACAGGGACGCCAGCTTTTGCTCCAGCTCCGCTCCTCTCAGGCCTTTGGCAATAATCTTTCCCTCCGGGTCGACGAGCACTGTCTGCGGTATGGCTGTGATGTTATATAGCTGCGCCGCCTGACTTTCCCAGCCTTTCAGGTCAGAAACATGGGGCCAGGTAAGTTTGTCTTTCTCTATCGCCTGCAGCCACTTGTCGCGCGACTGGTCCAGCGACACGCCGAAAATCTCGAAGCCCGCGCCTTTGTCTTTGTAGGCGTTGTACATCCGCACCACGTTCGGGTTCTCTTTGCGGCACGGCCCGCACCAGCTTGCCCAGAAGTCGATCAGCACGTACTTGCCCCGCAGCTCAGAAAGCGACTTGCTGCCGCCTTCCGGCGTAGGCAGGGATATGTCCGGTGCCAACTGACCAACGGCCGTGCTTTTAAATGGCTCCAGCCGCTCGTTCAGTAAAGCTGTGTACTTTGAATTCGGCAGGTTCTGGTTGAACAGCGTCGCCATGCTGTCGGCAAAGGCAAAATCGTTGGTGGGGTCAATGAGGCTGGCGGTGCCAAAGGCAGCCACTACGGAGTTGGGATGCTGAGCAATAAAGTCTTTCACCTGCCGCTGCATCACCACGTAGTCCTGGCGCACCGCCTCGGCCTCTTCCGTATTTCCTTCCTGCATCGCCTTGTTGAAACGCTGCTCCAGTTCCGCCTGCTTCTGGCGCGTATCGTTCACGATCCGGTTCAGCTCCAGGAAAAGTTTGGTGTCTTCAGAGCCTTCCACCTTCGCGGTGCCGTTCATGTCCTTTGCATCCGCCTCCAGCTGGATTTCACCTTCGTCCAGCACCAGCATCAGGCCGTTCTGCTGATCAAGGCCGATGCGGTAAAAAGTCGGCTCCTCCACATTCCCCTCAAACTGGAAGGTGCCGTCCTGCGAGATCTGCGCCGTATCACGGGCCACAAACTGTACCTCGCCCAACTCATACAGGTATATGGGGCCGGCTGTGGCATTGTTCAGCTTGCCTTTGATGGTATAATTATCGCCGCCGTTGGAGGCAGTCTTGTTTCCCTGGCAGCTGGCCAGCACGGCAACAGCCGATGCAACGGCTGCTAAGTTTCTCCATTTCATAGGATATGGTTTAAGCGTTCAGGCTCTCCCGTAGCAATTTGTTTGCCACTTTGGGGTCGGCCTTTCCTTTTGTCTTTTTCATGATCTCGCCCATGAACATGCCGATCAGCGACTGCTTTCCTGCCTTGTACTCTTCCACCTTGGCAGGATTTCCGGCCAGCACGTCATTTATGATCTGGCTCAATTCATCAGCATTGGATTCCTGCAGCAGGTTCTGCCCTTCTGCCACCTGCAGCGCCGTTTTCTCCGGGTGCTCCAGCATATAGGGGAAAACCATTTTGGCAGCCACGGAATGACTTACCTTGTTTTCATCTACTAAAGCGATAATTTGTGCGATTTGTTCCGGGGCCAGCGGAAAGTCACGGATGTGCAACTGCAGCTCGTTCAGATAGGACTTCACCGGGCCCATCATCCAGTTCGAGGCAGCCTTATAGTTAGATGTCTCCTTACAAAGCTCTTCGAAATACAGCGCAATTTCTTTGGCATCCGTCAGCACGGCAGCATCGTATTCCGGCAGGCCATATTCTCCCACAAAGCGGTCATATAGCTCCTGCGGAAGACTCGGCATGCCCGCCCGGATGCCCTCCAGCCAATCCTGCTCGATAATGAGCGGCGGAAGGTCCGGCTCCGGGAAGTAGCGGTAGTCGTTCAGGGTTTCCTTGGATCGCTGCGGAGTGGTGTTGCCGGTGTTGGCGTCATAGCCGCGGGTTTCGCCCTCTACCTTTTCGCCGCTCTCCAAGATGGCAATCTGTCGCTCAATCTCGTGCTCGATGGCGCGCTGCACGTTGCGGAAGGAGTTCATGTTCTTCACCTCCACCTTGGTGCCATATATGGAAGCGCCTTTTAGCATCACCGACACGTTGGCATCACAGCGCAAAGAGCCTTCCTCCATGTTGCCGTCACAGATCTCAAGGTACTTCACCAGCTTTTTGATCTCCGTCAGGTAGTTATATGCCTCCACCGAGTCGCGTATATCCGGCTCCGACACGATCTCGATCAACGGCACCCCGGCCCGGTTCAGGTCTACCAGCGTCTCCACCTCGCCCGGCAGGTGCATTGATTTTCCGGCATCCTCCTCCATATGGATGCGCGTGATGCCGATGCGCTTGTCCTTGTTCTCGGCGTCTTTTACGATGAGATGTCCGTGCGTGCATACCGGCGTCTTGTCCTGCGTGATCTGGTAGCCCTTCGGGAGGTCCGGGTAAAAGTAATTTTTGCGCGCATACACGTTGTAGCGTGTGATGTCGCAGTTGGTGGCCAGGCCCATTTTCACGGCCATCTCCACCACTTTCTTGTTCACGCGCGGCAAGGTGCCCGGGTGCCCAAGCGTGATGACGCTGACGTTGGTATTCGGCAGCATCCCGTACTCGGTGGAGTCGGAAGAGTAGGCCTTGCTCTCCGTCAGGAGCTGCGCGTGTACTTCCAGACCTATCACTGCCTGGTATTTATCTTTTATCTCTTTATCCATCTGCTTCTTACAGCTTATGCGTTCAGTGATTTCTTTAACAATTCAAGCGCCTTGCCGGGTACTGCGGGCAAACCGGCAGTATCCTTGCCTCCAGCCGTGGCATAAAAGGGCTGTCCGCCCCCGCCGCCCTTGATCTCTTTGGCGAGTTCGCGCACCAGCTGTGTAGCGTTCAGGTTCTTGTCCGCCACCACATTGTCTGAGAGCATCACGGCAATCTGTGGCTTGCCATCTATTTCTGCGGCCAGCACCAGCACCAGGTTGTCCACCACCTGCCGTATGTCGAAAGCCAGCTTCTTCAGGTAATCGGCGTTGCTCACTTCCACCTGCTCTGCCACAAAGTTCACTCCGTCCAGCGCCTGGGCCTGCTGCACCAGGTTGTCTTTCAGACTTCCCAATTGTTTCAGCTCGTATTGCTCCAATTGCTTCTGCAGTGCCTTATAATCTTCCTGCAGCTTCTGTACCGCCCCTGACAGGTTGCTTTGGGTGCCCACCACCTCACGCACCGCCTGAAGTTCGTTCAACTGCTGCTGCACGTAGTCCTCTGCCACGGCTGCCGTCACCGCCTCAATGCGGCGCACGCCCGCCGCCACAGAGCTCTCCGACACGATTTTGAAGTAGCCGATCTGTCCGGTGTTGTACACGTGCGTGCCGCCGCAAAGCTCCACTGAGTGTTCCCGATCGAAAGCGATAACACGCACGAACTCGCCGTATTTCTCCCCGAACAAAGCCGTGGCTCCCATGCCTTTGGCATCAGCGATAGGCGTATTGCGGAGTTCTTCCAGCGGGATGCTCTGGCGGATGCGCTCGTTCACGAGATGCTCTACCTCGCGCAGTTGGGCATCCTCTACTTTAGCGAAATGCGAAAAGTCGAAACGCAGGAGCTTTTCATTTACCAGAGAGCCGCGTTGCTGCACGTGGTCGCCCAATACTTTTCTTAAAGCAGCATGTAATAAGTGCGTGGCGGAGTGGTTTTTGCGGATATAGTTGCGCCGATCCACATCTATGTTGCTCCTGAAAGCCGCCTCTATATTTTGCGGCAACTTGCTGGTGATGTGCAGGGTCAGGTCGTTTTCCTTTTTCGTGTCCAGCACCTCCACCTGCTCCGTGTCGGAGATAAGGTAGCCGGTATCCCCTACCTGCCCGCCGCTCTCGGCATAGAAAGGCGTCTGGTCCAGCACCAAATGATACTCGCTCTTGTTCTTGGTTTTCACCTGGCGGTAGCGCACGATGTGCGAATCCGCCACCTCGCAGTCGTATCCGACAAATTCATTCACCACATCCGGCTGCAGGATCACCCAGTCGCTTTGCTCAGTGGCCGAAGCGTTGCGCGAGCGGTTTTTCTGCTGCTCCATCTCCTCCGTAAAGCCTGCCTCGTCAACTTTCAAGCCTTTCTCCCGGGCAATCAGAGCCGTCAGGTCCAGCGGGAAGCCGAAAGTGTCATATAGTTCGAAAGCGGTTTTGCCGTCGATGGTGTTGTTGTTCTCTCTGAATTTCTCTTCCAGCGCATCCAGCCGCTTCAGGCCATTATCTAGGGTGCGCAGAAAAGCGTTCTCCTCTTCCTCTATCACACGCTGCACAAAACCCAGCTGCTGCTTCAGTTCCGGGAACACATGCGCCATCTGGTCGGCCAGCACTTCGGCCAGCTTATATAGGAAGGGCTTTTTGAAGTCGAGGAAGGTGAAGCCATACCGCACCGCGCGGCGCAGGATACGGCGAATCACATAGCCCGCTTTGTTATTCGAGGGCAACTGTCCGTCCGTAATAGCGAAGGCGATGGCGCGAATATGGTCGGCCATCACCCGGATGGCAATGTCCGTTTTATCGTTCGCGCCATATATAACCCCAGCTTCTTTGGCGATATATTGAATCAGCGGCTGGAAAACATCAGTGTCATAGTTGGAGCGCTTGCCCTGGATGGCCATGCACAAACGCTCGAAGCCCATGCCCGTATCCACGTGCTGCGCAGGCAGTTTCACCAGCGAGCCGTCAGCCAGGCGGTTGAACTCCATGAACACGTTGTTCCATATCTCCACCACCTGCGGATGGTCGTTGTTCACCAGATCTTTGCCCGGCACCTGCGCGATTTCTTCTTCTGAGCGCAGGTCAATGTGAATCTCGGAGCAGGGGCCGCAGGGACCGGTGTCGCCCATTTCCCAGAAGTTGTCTTTCTTTGAGCCATACAGGATGCGGTCTTCGGAGATCATGCTTTTCCATATCTCAAACGCCTCTTGGTCTTTCCCGAGGTTATCCTTCTCATCGCCCTTGAACACAGACACATATAACCTGTCTTTCGGCAGCTTGTATACCTCCGTCAGCAGTTCCCAGGCCCACTGCAGCGCTTCCTTCTTAAAGTAATCCCCGAACGACCAGTTGCCCAGCATCTCGAACATGGTGTGGTGGTAGGTGTCGTAGCCTACTTCCTCCAGGTCGTTGTGCTTGCCGCTCACGCGCAGGCATTTCTGCGTGTCCGCGATGCGTTTATAGGGGGCTGGTTTGTTGCCCAGGAAATAGTCTTTGAAGGGAGCCATGCCCGAGTTGATAAACATCAAGGTCGGGTCGTCTTTTACCACGAGCGGCGCGGAAGGCACGATCTGGTGTTGCTTGGAAGCGAAGAAGTCGAAAAACTTCTGCCTGATTTCAGCTGAATTCATGTATGAGTATTAAGCCTTTAGATATTGAGCGCTATACTTGTTGTTTAATAACAAAAAATATCGAATTTTTGTCTGACAGTACGCCACAAAACTGGCACCGCCTGAAAGCCTCAATAGAGGCAAAAGTAGCACATTTTAGGCGTAATCAGTAGTGCCTGTCTTAAAATTAGTGAAGGTGCGGCTTTATATATAGCAAAAGGAATATGCCTTACAAGGAAAGAGAAATCGAGAAACAATACTATACCATCGGCGAGGTGGCAGCCCAGTTTGACGTGGCTCCGTCGCTCATCCGCTTCTGGGAAACCGAGTTTGAGCAGCTCAAGCCGAAGAAAAACAAAAAAGGCAACCGCCAGTACACGCCCAAAGACATCGAGACGCTGCGCACGGTGTATCACCTGGTGAAAGAGCGTGGCTACACCATCCAAGGGGCCAAGGAGGTGCTCAAGAACAAGTCGGTGCAAACGAAGGACAAGATCGAAATCATTGAGTCGCTGGAGAAGGTGAAGGCTTTTCTGCAGGGAATCAAGAGCCAGCTGAACACCAAAGGCTAAGATTGCCGTAAGCGGCTACCATGGCGGAGGATCAGAAACTGTATGAGGTCGCACTAACGCGGCTGCCAGGCATCGGGGCGCAGCTGACACGGCTGTTGGTCAGTTACTGCGGCTCCCCAAAAGCCGTTTTCGCCACCCATGCGGGCAAGCTGCTGAAGATACCTGGCGTCGGAAACGGCGTGGCCCGGAATATCTTGGATGGTTCTAAAGGAGCTTTGCAGGAAGCAGAGCAGATTCTGAAGCAGGCCGAAGAACTGGACGTGCAACTGCTTTTCTATACCTCTCTCAACTATCCTGATCGCCTGAAACAAATTGCCGATGCGCCTACGCTGCTGTACTTCCGTGGCAATGGCAACCTCAACCAAAAGCGCATTGTCAGTATTGTGGGCACCCGCCAGGCAACCTCCTACGGCCAAACGGTGACAGAGCGGATTGTGGAGGATCTAAGGCCGCATCACGTGATGGTGGTCAGTGGTTTAGCCTACGGAATCGACATTATGGCGCACAGGGCGGCGCTCCAGGCGGGGCTGCCCACCATCGGCGTCATGGCCAGCGGACCGGACATTATATATCCGGCCATCCACCGCAAATATGCCGAGCGCATGCTCACCCAGGGCGGTCTGCTGACGGAGGGTGTTTTCGGCACGAAACCTGATGCGCCGCGCTTCCCCGCCCGCAACCGCATCATCGCGGGCATGTCGGACTGCACTATTGTGGTGGAGGCGGCCCTGAAAAGCGGCACTTTAATTACAGCAGACATCGCCCACAGCTACGACAAAGAAGTGATGGCTGTGCCGGGCAACATTACTTCCCCCGTCTCGGAGGGCCCAAATTTCCTGATAAAGTCGATGAAGGCTGCCGCCTATACATCGCCACAGGACCTGGTGGAGTTGCTGAACTGGGATCTGGAGGATGCCGCCACAGCCCGGACGAAGGCTAAAGCTGCCGCCGTGTTCGACCCCGCTGATTACAGCGAGGATGAACTGAAAGTGCTGCAGGTATTACAGCAGTCGCGGGAGGAGCAGATGGACAACCTGAGCTGGAAAGCGCAGGTGCCGGTGAGTCTTTTGGCCTCTGTGCTGCTGGGGCTTGAGTTTAAAGGTGTGGTAAAGGCGATGCCGGGCAAGAAGTTTATGCTGCTGGTTTAAATTTTGAATCAGCGGTTGAGTGAATTAATTTTGAATAAATGACTTTTGAATAACTGAATATAGCCTACCGCTCATTCTGGAAGCTATTAATCCCGGACGCGCTGCGCAAAATAAAAATTTACTGCATGGGGATTTCCACAGGATACGCTTGATAGATTTTATATATAATATTCACTCATTCGCTCCATCACTCATTCAAAATCCATTCACAAATTCACTCATTGAGGATTCAATTATTCAAAATTCAAAGCTCATTCACTACTCCAGGCTGTGCTTCCGGTCTGCAATCACTTTATCAAAATCCCACTCTACCCGCGCTTTGAAGGGGTGCCGGCGCACCGCACAGGTTTCTAACTTGGTGCAGACAGAACAGGACGATTCAATACACGGGTCCGTATGAATAAACAGCTCGATGCTGGGGTCGATCTTTTCACGTACCACCCTGGCGACGGCCTCTACCTCGTCATGCGCCTCCAGCACGTTCAGATACCACGGCACGGTTAAATGGCAGTCGATGTGCAGCGTGGAGCCGTATTTGATGACGCGCAGGTTGTGGATGTCGATCCAGTTCTCGCGGCGGTTCTCGTTCAGCACCTTCACAATCTCCTTCAGTAGCGCATAATCGGCCTCATCCATAATGCCTGCTACCGAAGCCCTGAGAATCCGCGAGCCGGTTACGGCAATAATCCCCCCAAAAATAATGGCTACCACGCTATCGAGCCATACCAGCCCGGTGAGGTAGATCAGCACCAGACCGACCAGAATGCCTGCTGTGGAGTAAGCGTCGGACATGAGGTGCTTGCCGCCTGCCTCCAGCACCATCGATTTGGAAAGCTTCCCCTTGCGGGAGGTGATATAGCCTACGCCGTAGTTGATAATACCTGACACGGCGATAAGCAAAATACCGATGTCCAGCTTTTGGATCGGGACAGGCTCGATCAGGTTATATATAGATTTGAGAATGATGATGCCTCCCGCCACCAGAATCAGTGAGCCTTCCAGCGTGGCCGCGATAAATTCTATTTTGCCGTGCCCATAGGGGTGGTTCTCGTCGCGGGGGCGGGCAGACAGGATGAGGCTGTAGAGCGAAAAGCCGCCAGCCACCACATTGATGATGGACTCCAGCGCATCGGTCAGGATGGCATTGGAGTTTGTCAGGAAGAAGGCGAAGAACTTGGCCAGCAGCAGCAGCACGCCCACCGCCACCACCATCAGTTGCAGTCTTATATTCTCACTCTGATTCTTAAGTTTCCCGAACACGCGTCTCTTTCTCCTGAAGATAAACCTGATCACAAACAATTCCTGCCGGATATGTTTGAGGGGAATAAAGGTAACAGAATAGGTTGTGAAAGTCTAACCGAATGAGCCGTGGCGGGAGATATTCGATAAGTCCCGCAGAAAGGCAGTTATATATAGAGAAAAAGGACTGTAGAGATATCAAAACCATTCGGGTTTCTAACCAATCATATCGCTCAGATCCAGCCAGTTCGGGTTCATCGACTCAATGAGGCGCAGGACGGTATCCTCCCCGCCGCGCATGATTTCCTGCTCCCGGTTGCGGGCGATTTCTTCTCTCTCGTAATGCTCGTAATACACCAGCCGGGGCATTTCCTTTACAGCGGCCACACCGGAGGAGGCCTCTCCGCTTATTTCCCGCACCTGCTTCTGTAAATCTCCGGCAACACCTACCTGCACGCTGTTGTGGGGGGCGGTGCCAAAAATATAGACATAATAATGTGGTTGTATAGCTACCATGTTTGTTTTTTTATTTGCGGTTGCGCCAGGCCGTTTGGTTCAAAAGCAGCACAACTGCCTCTGCTTCTTTCAACGCCGGCGCAGTCAGCTTATTGCAGACTAACGGGGCGCGTTCATTATTGGTTTAACCCCAGGCGCCTGGCGTCGTTTATAGTTTATATGGCGCGCAGCAGGCAGCGCCTCACGCGGAAGCCACCGTTGAACCCGCTGCATTTGCGCGGGATTATCTGGTAAGGTGGGCTCTCCGGCTGCTGGCCAGGCAGGCTCTAAACCATATATCCTATATATAATTTTACTTGAAAAGGACGATGCCACTCAACCCCAAGCTGACAAAAGTGCTCGAAAAAAGATATGAGCCGCAGGAGCGGTACGACCAGAAGCTGCTCGGCAAAGACATCACTTTCGTGACAAACGAACACGGAGAGCCGGTGACGTTGTTTATCGGCCAGCGGCGGGAGGATGGCAGCATTGCCGGGGAGCGCTACGTGCGCCGCATTGTGCGGGAGCCCTACAGCCTGGAGATTCAGAAGAGCCACTGGGAGAATAAAGGCAAAGTAGGCCGGGGCTAAGGGGTGCTAAAGTTCGTCCATGTCAAAGTCCTGGCCTTTGCCGTACTTCACGAGGTCGTGCAGCAGGTATATATCCAGTGTGTTGAGGTCCTTGACTTTGTACGCCCCTTCCTCCGGCATTTCCACCACCTGAAACTCAAATGACTCGCCGTAGTTGGTGAGCCGGTATTTCTTTCCGCGCCGGAGGTTGTCCATGGATATCGCCATCGCTGCTGCCTTTCACTTTTTCAATTTCAGGTTTCTGCAAATATACGTGATGCACACCGTTTATGAACGGCACGAACGGAAGTATATGCCTGCCGCGGCCTCAGGCGGAATGACTTTTCTTTATATTTGTGAAAAAAGGAAACGGTGCTGGAGATTATATATGAGGATGCGCAATATGTAGCCATTAACAAGCCGAATGGTTTGCTGGTACACCGCACGCGCATTGCCGAGGAGAAAAAGGAATTTGCCCTGCAGCAGCTGCGCGACCAGCTAGGCTATCACCTCTATCCAGTACACCGCCTCGACCGCGGCACTTCCGGCGTGCTGCTCTTCGCAAAAACGCCGGAGGCGGCGGTTCCCCTGATGAAAGCTTTTGGGCAGCGCCAACCCGATAAAATCTACCTGGCCATTGTGCGGGGATATACACCCGAGAGCGGCTCCATCGACAGCCCTATCCGCCCCGACAAAGACCACCGGCACAAGGAGCCGCAGGAGGCCATCACCCATTACAGCCGCTTGGCTACCATAGAACTGCCCATTCCCGTCGGACCCTACCTGACGGCCCGCTACAGCCTTGTCAGGATAAAGCCGGAGACAGGCCGGATGCACCAGATACGCAAGCATTTCGCGCATATCCGGCACTATATAGTGGGCGACAAGCGCCATGGCGACTGGCGGCACAACAGAATGTTTGAGGAGGAACTGAACAGCCCCCACCTGTTGCTCCATGCAGCGGCACTTACCTTTCAGCAGCCTTTCACGGGAGCAACGGTAAAGGTGAAGGCGCCATTGCCGGAGAACATGCGCCGCCTGTGCCACCAGTTTGGCTGGAGCAATGTGCTGGCTAATGAGGGAGCGCTCCCCCAGCCGGTTCCGTCCGTTACAGACTAAGCACGCGCCGCACCAGCTCCACCTGCGTGCGCGCCACCATGTCGTTGTGCGGGTCAGCGTTCAGCACCATCAGCAGGTAGGCCATCGGCGACAGCCGCCAATCCTGCACCACTTTCCCGCCCTGCGAGCGAAAAACGACCTTGAAGTTCTCGCGCAGCGGCAGGTGCATGCTGTGGCACACTTCCGTGGCGCGTCTTACTGCCTGCCCCAGTTCGGTAATGCTCGCGCAGCCGCGCTGCTGCAGCAGGTCGGAGGCGTAGCAGGTCAGTTCCCGGTCTGCCAGGCTGTCTATAAAGTCATTCAGCCGGCTGTAGGTTTGCGGTCGATCAATGGTCATCAACATAGGCACAGTGATTAAGCTTGTTTATATGGGACGGGTGCCGCTATACTGCCTTCGCCTGCCTGATGTCGCGCAGCTTCTCCAGCAACTGGCGTTCCTCCGTGCTCAGGTGCGTAGGCAGGGTCACTTCTATTTTTACGTAAAGGTCGCCGAACTGGTCGGCTTTGCCATATATGGGCATGCCCTTGCCCCGCAGCCGCAGCGACTTGCCTGGCTGCGTACCCGCCGGAATGGTCAGCTTCAGCTGGCCGCTCATGGTGTTTACATGGGCCTGCCCGCCCAGAATGGCCGTGTACATGTCCACCGGCAGGTTCGTGTAGAGGTCATCGCCCCGCCGCTCGAAGCGCGGGTCGGGCTGCACACGCACGTTTATATATAAATCGCCGCTGGTGCCGCCGCCTGCGGCCTGTCCGCCTTTGCCTTTGATGCGGAGCTGCTGGCCGTCGGCCACGCCGGGTTTGGTGGTGATGCGCAGTTGCTGGTTGTGGAGGTTTATCAGCCGGGAAGTGCCGCTGTATGCCTCCTGCAGCGTAATTTCCAGTTCCGCTTGGTAGTCCTGGCCTTTGCGCGGCTGGCTTCTGCCTCTGCCCGCCTGCCCGAAACCGGCGCCTCCGCCCCCACCAAAAAACTGCTGGAAGAAGTCGGAGAAGCCCCCGCCGCCACCTCCGCCGAACATGTCGCTGAAGTCGCCCTCGTAATAACCGCCGCCGGGCTGGCTCTGATACTGTCCGCCGCCTGCCCCGGCGTTCTGGAACTGCCGCCAGTTGGCGCCCAACTGGTCGTACTGCTGGCGCTTTTCCTTATCGCCCAGCACCTCGTAGGCTTCGCTTATATCCTTGAATTTTTCCTCTGCGGTTTTGTCGCCTTTGTTTTTGTCGGGGTGGTACTTCTTGGCCAGGCTGCGGTACGCCTTTTTTATATCGGCCTGCGAAGCAGTTTTATCCACCCCAAGAATACTATAATAGTCTTTATAGTCCATCTGGTACCTGGTTTTTAAACAGCAATCATCTTTTCTGGTTTAACGAGATCAGCTAGTGGAGGTTAACAGGAAAATTCCGCCAAAAGAAGAAGCACCGCTTTAGGCGGTGCTTCGGGTACTGGTTGTGCTGCCGGGCATCAGATAGTGTCCGTCACGACGAGCAGGGCATATATAACTCCCGGAACCCAGAACAGCAGCGTGAGGATAACGCTGATCCAGAACGAGGTGTCGATGCCATCGTGCAGGAACACGGCCAGCGGCGGCAACAGTATCGCCAGAATGATCTCGACAATGGAAGCGCCTCCGCCACTCTGCCGGAACGCCTCTTTCATCTCCCGCTTCAGGTCCTTTTTCTCTGCTTTCGTCATATCGGCGAGCCGCTCTTTGGCCATTGTCAGGGCCTCTGCCTCAGCCACTGTCATCTCCCGCTTTTCGAGCGCGATGCCCTCTGTTACAGCTGGCGCTTTTACCACCTCAGCGGTTTTGTTGCCGATTACGGCCGGGCTTGGCGCTGCGGTGCTTGCCTCCAGTACCGGAGCAGGCGGTACAGCTTGCTCCTCAACAGCGGCCAGCGTTCGCTCCTGCGCTACAGGAATGGTTATAACTGGCTCCGCCGCAGGGGCTGGTTTATCCTTCGCCGTGTTATAGGCTTCGGGTTTTGTGGCGGAGAAACGGTAGTACTCGGCGGAGCTACAGCCAAACAGCATCTGGCCCACGAGCAGCACGGCAACGGCGTGTAGTAAATTTTTACTTTTCATAGTTTTGGTTTTTAAATGTAAGGATTATGCTTTAAAGTTAAAACACCTTTTGTGCCTGCCGCACATGTCTCTCCTACGCTGCAAAAGGCCGCTTTCTTTACTGTACAATACTATATATAAACTGTTTTTGTTCTCCTGGCTGCAGTTTTTACTCGTTTCATCCCTACTATTCCACGTCGGTGTTGCGGTAGGGCTGCAGCGTATGTTGCAAACTTTGCCTGATCAGGTGCCGCAGGCGCCGCCACTGCTGCTGATCGCCGGTGGCGAATTTCTGGTTCACCTCCAGTTCGATGCCCATATATTGCCGCTCATTGAATTTGCGGCGCAGGTACGTCGGGAAGCCGTCTGATATGCCCAGGTAAGGGTAGTTGTACCGCACGAGCACACTGGGGTCGAGTTGCTGCAACTGCCGCTTCCAGTGGCGGCAAAAATTCTGCTCACTACTGCGCCCGGGGTCGTAAAGCAGGCCGATGTCGCACTGGCGTTCCTCGCCGTGCAGCACGGGCGTGAAGGTATGCACGGCGAGGTGCAGCACCTGCCGCCCTGCCATGATAAAGTCATGCACAAGGCTTTCCACGCGCTCGCGGTATGGCCTGTAGTGCTCCCGCAGGATCTGCTGCTTCTCCTCCTCGGGCAGTTGCCGGGTGAAGGCCGAGAAAAGCTGCTTGTGGTGCAGGGAACGGTTCAGTTCCACCAGCAGCCGCGTGGTGTCGGCACAGAAAGACTTCTGCGCCAGGTCTTCCAGCTCCAGAAAAAGCTCCTTCGCCCCGATGTCATAACCCTCGTGTGAGGCGAGCAGCTGCTGGTGCGTTTCAAATAAATGGGTATAGACGGCGGGCACGGTGTTTCCGCCGTGTTCGCAGGTCAGTACGAGTATCAGCATGGTTCATCGTGAAGGAAGGTGCCGCCCTGGTGCAGGCAAACTGCCAGTTGCCGGTACACTTCCCGTATTTTTTCATCTGTTGGGTCCTCGCCGGTGGCCTCCAGGATGCGCACCGCCAGGTTGCCGCGGGAGGTGATGGTGTTCAGGATATAGGCTGTTTCCGGTTCATCTTCCAATTCCAGCGCTTCGCGCACCAGGTGTTGCCATAGCTCTCCGGCCGTAGCACCTTCTGCTCCGCTCAGCCCAAAGCAACTCAGGTAATCCTGATTCAGGATAACGGCTTCCTGCCCTTTCCGGATTACCTCCAGCAATACGGAAGCAAGCATATCCTCCCCGAAATTCTGAAGGTGCGCTATTGTTGCCCAACGCTCCGCCACCAGCGCCTGCAGCACGCCCGTCACCGCCCGCAGCACCGCCATATCCGCCGCCGGGTTCTCCTGTATATCTATCAGGCGAATCTCAATGGCGTTGCGGCTGAAGCGGGCAATGGCGCCACGGGAGTTTAGGAACTCGTCCTGCAATACTCCCTCCGGATCATAAGGGGCCACGGCTTTATATATGCGCCGGAAAATCTGTTCCTCGTACGCTTTCTTCGTAAAAACAGCCTCCGGTATCACCTTGCCTGCTATCGCCGGAATCTTGTCCTGGTTGTGGCGGTACACCTCCAGCCGTGTGTCCTGGAGTCCGGTCACTTTGCCATCCAGGATGGGGGAAGAGGCGCTAATGGCCGGGATGAGGGGCAGCAGGATGCGGATGGCCGCATGCAGTTTTCCAAACTCCTCATCACCCGCGAAAGGCAGGTTCAGGTGCGTGCTCTGCAGGTTGGCCCAGCCGTGTCCGCGGCAGTCGAAAATACGGTTGTAGGCTTCATATACCACATTGTATTCGTGCGGCCAGAGCTTTGTGTCGGTGTACGGGTTCATCAGCGGGTGCGCGCCGGTGGGCAGCAGCATGGCATCGTACTTCGCCAGCATCCTGTTTATCTTCTGCACGTGCTGTTGGAATTTTTCCGACAGCCCCACAAGGCTGCTGGCGGGTCCGTTTGTCTTCAGCTCCACCACGTGCAGCACCAGTTCGTTGCTCCAGGCGATGTCTCCGAACTCCACGTCCGACAGGTATGCCCCCACCTCATCATATATAAGCCTGTCTGTAATGGGCAGCACACGCAGGTCGCCGCGCTGCACAATCATATACTCAAGCTCTACGCCAAAGCCCTCAAACAAGTGCAGCGGCGACTGTGGCTGGTTACTCATCGCTCCGGATGTTTTTGTTTGCGTTGATGCGCCGCTTGATAGACTTGATGATGGTGGCGTAGAGTTCCTTTTTCAGAATCCTGTCCTCCACCCCGGCATCGATACTGGGGTTGTCGTTCACCTCTATCACATAAGCTTTGCCCTTGATCTCTTTCAAATCCACCCCGTACAGGCCGTCGCCGATGAGGTTGGCGGCCTTCAGGGCCGTGTGCAGCACATGGAAGGGTACCTGCTCAAAGGGCACCACCTCGCCGTCGCCCTCCTCGTCCTGCTTCTTCCCGTTCCAGTTATATATCTGCCAGTGGCCTTTCGCCATATAGTATTTGCAGGCGTACAGGGGCTGCTTGTCCAGCACGCCGATGCGCCAGTCGAAATCAGTGGGGATATACTCCTGCCCGATGATGAGCTCGGAGTCCGCCAATAGCTGGTCCAGTTCCCGTTGCAGGCTTTCCCTGTCTTTGGCTTTCACCACTCCCTGCGAGAACGAGCTGTCGGGCTTTTTCAGGACACAGGGCAGCCCCAGTTCCGCCTCTACGCGCTCACGGTTGTCTTTGTGGATGATCATGGTCTTCGGCACCGGCACCTTCGCCTTGGTCAGCAGCTCGGCAAGATACACTTTATTGGTACACCGCAGGATCGAAACCGGATCATCAATCACCACGAGGCCGTCGGCGTGCGCCCTGCGGGAGAAGCGGTAAGTATGGTGGTTCACGGCAGTCGTCTCGCGGATAAACAGGGCATCAAACTCCGCCAGCCTTCTATAGTCGTCTTTCGTGACGAGCTCGGTGTAGAAGCCCTGGCACTCGGCGGCGTCCACAAAGTTCTGGATGGCCTTCTCGTTGGAGGGCGGTGCCTTCTCGTGCGGGTCCACCAGTATGGCCAGGTCATATACCTTGCGGGAGACACGGGCCCCCGAAAAACGGTGCCGGGCGAAATATACCCTGGCGAAGCGCTTGAGGTCGGGCCTGTGGCTTTCGGGCACTTCGTTCACCGGTATCGGCGAGATGCTCTGCAGCACCCATTCCTCCTTCAGCACGAACTGCGCCCGCAGCAGGGGGGCCTGGAACAGGTCGTGCAGTTGCTTGCACAGCTTCTCGTACTTCACGGCCACGTTGTGTCCGAAGTAGATGCTGAGGGTAAAGGTATTGGAGCGCAGCCCGGCAAGGCTTTTCTGGATCAGGTCGTTTATCTCGACCGTGATAGCCCGCACAATGGTGGGGCTCTTCAGATCCTGCATCGTCGTGACGCTCGGGATAGCCTTGTGGCCCCGTGCCTCCGCCAGCAGCGAAACATAGTAGCCGGCGCTCTGGTAGCGGTACGACCGGCTGAGGTTGAACACCCGGGCATTCTTTATGTCGGTGTAGGCGGCGTCTGTCAGGTATGTCTGCGTGTCCACCACTTCTGTATCTTCCGTCGCCTCATCCCAGTCCCTTGGGTGATCCACAACCACAATTTTTCGCATGTTTCAGTCTTGCTCAGGTTCTTCTTGAATGGCAGGTTGTATGGCCAGCAGGTTGGCATCGAACGTGGCCATGCCCAGCATAATGGAATTGATCAGGTGCGAGGCCTTCACCTTGTAGTAATTGTCGTGGAAGTAGGGATTCTCCCGGTAAGGGTCCGCGACAACCACACTCCGCTGGTCTTCGGCAAAACCGCAAAGCACCACAAAGTGCCCCATCGGGAAGCCACTCACGTCGTCATATATGGATTTGTCCATATCGTCCACCATCTCGCGGGCGCTCTGGTAAAGGTATGTGGCGCTAAGCCCCGTCAGCAGCGGGATATCCTTGTCGAAATACTCCCGCAGCATGGTCTTTGTCAAATCGCGGCAGCGGAGCTCGCCGCCCAGCTGCAGAAAATCGATGTAGGCGCGGGAGGCCCTGTGCAGCTTGCTGCCTTTCTTAACCTGCATCTGATCCTCCAGCTTCATGATGATTTCCTCGTTTTCGAGGTTAAACCAAGTTGGGTCGAAGATATGCAGGTTGTAGGTGTAGATGCGGGCGCGGTAGCCGCGGCGCAGTGCATGGCATGCCAGCAGCACCTCCAGCGTCCCGCCCTCATCCAGGTAAGGCACTTCCTTTATCACCTCGCTCAGCGAAATGGTGTCCTTGAAGTAGCGGTAAACGGCATGCAGGCTGGTGGGCCCGCAGGTCGAGTCGTCTGGCTGCGTGTGGATCTTGATTGGTATCACGGCTGAAAGCGCAGGTTATATATACATGGTGCTAGTATGTGCCCCTTATACGCGGCCTGGGGCATTAGTTATTTTGTTATTTCAAGATTAATCTGCTACATCGGGAGCCGGGCCATATACCTGCCTCACAAATTGGTGATTATGAATTAAATTGGTTAAATTCAATAAGAAAAAGCAGGGGCATTGATATGAACCGGATCATAAAGAACAAGGAACGGCAAAAGATTGCGCTGGCGCTGTGCATCGTATTCGTGATTATTGTGCTGGCAAACTGGTGGGTGAGCCACAGCATGACGCAGGTGAGCAGCCAATTCGCCTCAGTGTACCACGACAGGCTGGTGCCCGCCCTGGACCTGGCCGCCATGCAGGAGCGCTATTACCAGAACAGGATGCTGCTGGAGGAACACCTGCTGGCAAAGGACCCGGCGCAACAGCGGCGCATCGGGGAGCAGCTGCAACAACACACAGCAGAGATCGACTCCCTCTCCGCCAAATACGAGGCAACTTACCTCACGAAGCAGGAGTCACAGGATTTGCGGCAATACAAGCAGGCGGTGGCACACCTGACGGCCGTGCAGGCACAAGCCCTGGAGCTGAGCCGGGCAGGCGATAAGGCCGCCGCTGAACGGATATATAAAGCGGAGGTGGTGCCCGCCTTCGACCGGCTGTTGATGCCGATGCACGCGCTGAGCAGCCTGCAGCAGGACGTGGGCCATGAGCTCTATGCTTCGGCCGAGCGGCAGCTGAACTCGTTGCGAATGCTCTCTTCCGTAGTGGTGGCCTGCGCCGTAATTCTGGCCTTGCTGGTGGGGGTGCTGCTGCAGAACAAGCGCCAGCAGATCAAGATAAAGCCGCAGAAGTTCCACCTGAACTAGGCCAACAGCGCGTTATAGGCCGCCTTCACCCGTTCGAAATTGAACTGCGCCAGCGCCTGCTGCATCAGCTCGGCTATTTTGTCGTTGCACAGGTTGCCGATGCTGCCTTCGTGCGTATGCGCTACAGCGGCTGCCGGTGAGAAAGTGCCATTTTCTATCTGTGCCCCCACGGCTTTGTAGGCATCCCGGAACGGCATGCCCTGCAGCACCAGCGCGTTCACGGCGTCCACACTGAACAGGTACTGGTATTTCTCGTCATCGAGGATGTTTTCCCGCACCTGCACCTGCGACAGCATATAAGCCATCATCTCCAGGCAGCTTTGCAGTTCCTCAAAGGCCGGGAACAGGTTCTCTTTCAGCAGTTGCAGCTCGCGGTGGTAGCCGGAGGGCAGGTTGATGAGCAACATCGAAATCTCGTTGGGCAGGGCTTGCAGTTTGTTGCACTTGCCGCGCAGCAGCTCAAACACATCCGGGTTTTTTTTGTGCGGCATGATGCTGGAGCCCGTAGTGAGGCTGTCGGGTAGTGTGATGAAACCGAAGTTCTGATTCATATACAGGCACAGGTCCATCGCCATCTTTGCTACCGTGGCCGCCACCGAAGACAGGGCTGTCGCCGCCACCCGCTCCGATTTGCCACGTCCCATCTGCGCATACACTACGTTGTAATTCAGCGTCTCGAAACCCAGCAGATCCGTCGTCATCTGGCGGTTGAGCGGGAACGATGAGCCGTAGCCAGCCGCGGAGCCCAATGGGTTTTTGTCTGCTATCTTATAGGCGGCGTGCAGCAGGTGCATGTCGTCCATCAGGCTTTCTGCATAGGCACCGAACCACAGGCCGAACGACGAAGGCATGGCCACTTGCAGGTGCGTGTAGCCCGGCAGCAGCACATTTTTGTAGCGTTCGCTTTGCTGCTGCAGCACATCGAACAGGGCTTCCACGCCTTCCACCGTGGCCTGCAACTGATGGCGGAGATACAGCTTCAAGTCGAGCAGCACCTGATCGTTTCGGGAGCGGCCGCTGTGTATTTTCTTGCCCGCGTCGCCCACCCGCCGCGTCAGTTCCAGTTCCACCTGCGAGTGGATGTCCTCCACCCCGGGCTCAATCTTAAACTCTCCAGCTTCAATGCCTTTATAAATTTCCTTCAGGTGCGCCTGCAGCACCTCCAGTTCTCCGGCAGTCAGCAGGCCGATGCTCTGCAGCATGCGCGTGTGCGCCAGCGAACCCAGCACATCAAATGGAGCCAGCTGCATATCCAGTTCCGCGTCTTTGCCCACCGTAAACGTTTCTATTTCAGCGGCCGTGCCGGATGTTTTCTGCCAGAGTTTCATATATGGATTTGAAGATTTGGATATGTGAAGATTTGGGAATGTGTTGATGAGGTGATGTGATAATGTGATAATGAGCTTCGGCTACTGGTGGTTTTATATATGGCTGAGACAAAAACAAAAATTTAACCATTAAACCACCTGCTCCAGCATTTTTATATATAGGTTGATGCCTTCCTCGATTTCGTGCAGGTATATATATTCATCGGCCATATGGGAGCGGCCCGAAAAGCCTGGGCCCATTTTCAGCGACGGCATGGGTAGCAGCGCCTGGTCGGAGGTGGTGGGGGAACCGTACGTTAGGCGCCCGAGCCGCAACCCTGCCTGCACCAGCGGGTGCTCTTTCGGAATAGACGAGGGGCGCAGGCGCATGGAACGCGGTTTTACCTCCGCTTTCACGTGCTGCCGGATTATCCCGAGCACTTCTTCCATGCTGTATTTGTCGGTGAGGCGTACGTCTACGGTGAACTGGCAGTTGTCGGGCACCACGTTGTGCTGCGTGCCCGCCTGCACCACCGTCACGCTCATCTTCACCGGCCCCAGGTGCTCCGACTCCTCCGGAAAGCGGTAGTTCTGGAACCACTGGATATCCGGCAGCGCTTCATATATGGCGTTCACCCCTTCTTCCCGCGCGGCGTGACCTGCCTTGCCTTTTGCGACACAGTCCAGCACCAGCAAACCTTTCTCCGCCACGGCCAGGTGCATCTCAGTGGGCTCCCCTACGATGGCGGCTTCAATCGACCCCAGTTGCGGCAGGATATGCTCAATGCCATTGCGGCCCGATATTTCTTCCTCCGCTGTCGCCGCCAGCACCAGATTATAGGCCATCTCCTCCCGCTCCTGAAAATGCAGGAACGTGGCTATCAGGGAGACCAGGCAGCCCCCGGCGTCGTTGCTGCCCAGGCCATATAGCTTGCCGCCTTCCTCGGTGGCCGCAAACGGATCGCGGGTCCAGCCGGGGTTTGGCCTCACGGTGTCGTGGTGCGAGTTGAGCAGCAGCGTGGGTTTTTCTGCATCATAATGCCTGTTGAAGGCCCACACGTTGTTCAGTTCGCGGTGTACCGCCACTCCCCGCGCTTCCAGGAACTGTGCTATCAGACCAGCCGTTTTGTCTTCTTCTCTGCTGAACGAGGGCGTCTCTATCAGCGCTTTCAGCAATTCGACAGCTTCCATGTATAGCTTCCGGTCAGACATATGGCTTTTTATTTCTCCTTATGATACAGCTGCTCCGCTTTGAGAGAGGACGTTTTGATGCCTTTGATCATGGCGGAGCTGAAACCATGGTGCTCCATCTCGTTCAGACCGGCAATGGTGCAGCCTTTTGGGGAAGTCACTTTGTCGATCTCGTTCTCAGGGTGGCTCTGGAAGTGCAGGAGCAGCGAGGCTGCGCCCTTGGCCGTTTGGGCCGCCATGCGCAGCGCATCCGCCGCATGAAAACCAATCTCGGTGCCGCCCTGTGTGGCCGCCCGGATGGAGCGCAGGAAAAATGCAATGCCGCAGGCGCAGAGCGCGGTGGCCGAGGTCATCAGTTCTTCCTCTATCTCCACAGTCTCTCCCACCGCACCGAATATCTCCCGCACCAGCGCCTGGTTCTCAGGGGTGGCTTTGCTTCCCGCAATGCAGGTCATTGACTCCCGGATAGCGATGGCGGTATTCGGCATGGCCCGGATGACCTGCACCTCGCGCCCTACACGGTACACGATATCGGCTACGTTCACGCCCGTCACGATAGACACAAACAGGTGCCGCTGTGGG
This sequence comes from Pontibacter russatus, assembly GCF_009931655.1. Classification (NCBI taxonomy): domain Bacteria; kingdom Pseudomonadati; phylum Bacteroidota; class Cytophagia; order Cytophagales; family Hymenobacteraceae; genus Pontibacter; species Pontibacter russatus. The sequence continues at coordinate 227,316 of NZ_CP047984.1, forward strand.
TCGATGCTGGGAGCGATGGTGTCCAGCACACCGTCCAACTGCTGTGGCAGCACGCTCAGGACCACAATGTCGGCACCGGCAACGGCCTTGGCGTTGTCGGTAGTCACCTGGAAGCCCCCCACTGCGATGCTGTCGAGGGAGCGGAGGGTGCGGCGCGTGAGCGTGATGTCGGCTGGCTGGTATTTGCCGGAGGCGACCATGCCCCGGGCCAGCGCCACCCCCATATTGCCTCCGCCCAGAATGGCAACTTTCTTCTTCTCTGTACTCATATAGGTAGGTTACAGTGTTGCGTGTTAAATATGATGGTGAAACTAATCCGGAGAATGAAAGTCAAATTTATATAGGAATCCGGATTTAAGCGGAATCATATATAAGCTGACAACCCGCTACAAGGTAATCAGCGTTCCGGCCTTCCCTCCTGCTGCCATACGCCCCACGGCAGACGCATCGCCAATCTGTACCGCCCGCACACCTTTGTCCAGAGCCGCAAACGCATTGTCGAGCTTCGGAATCATTCCCAGCGACACCACGCCCGTTTCCTTCAGCTCATTGTATAACGCTTTGTCTATTTCAGGAATGACGGAGTCGTTATCTGCGGCATCCTGCAGCACGCCTTTTTTCTCGAAGCAGTAGATGAGTTTCACCTCGTAATGCGGAGCCAGGGCGGTGGCCAGTACCGAGGCAATGGTGTCAGCGTTCGTATTCAGCAGGCTGCCGTTGCCGTCGTGTGTCAGGGGGGCGAAAACAGGCGTCAGGTCCAGAGAAAGCAAACCCTTTAAAGCAGCCGCGTTGATGTTTTTGGAACCGGACACATCGCCGGCAAAACCATAGTCCACCTCCCGCACCGGCCGCTTCTCGGCATATATGGCATTGGCATCGGCGCCCGTCAAGCCAATGGCGTTGCAGCCCAGGGCCTGCAGTTGCGCCACCACCTGCTTGTTTATCAGCCCGCCATATACCATCGTCACCAGTTCCAGGGTCTCTGCATCCGTTATGCGTCGGCCTTCCACCATTTTAGGCATGATGCCCAGCCGCTGCCCGATGGATGAAGCGGTTTTCCCGCCGCCGTGTACCAGCATCTTCGCCCCATCCAGCGAGGCGAAATCACTGAGGAAGCGGTGCAGCTGCACAGGGTTATCGAGGATGTTGCCGCCGATTTTAATGATATTCAATTCTTCCATAGTTGCCGTGGTGTCGTCATTACAAACTTTCCAGCAGCCGCTTCAGCACAGCCTGTGCGGCGTAGGTGCGGTTATTAGCCTGCTCCAGCACCAGCGAGCTCGGACCGTCCAGCACCTCGTCGCTGAGCTCCACGTTGCGGCGCACCGGCAGGCAGTGCATCACTTTGCCGTTGTTGGTGGCCTGCAGTTTCTCGTTTGTCAGCATCCAGCCCTCGCCATCTGTCAGCACCTTGCCGTAATCGGTGTAGCTAGACCAGTTCTTGACATATATAAAATCGGCGTCCTGCAGCGCCTCCTGCTGGTTGGTGGTCACCTGCGCGTTTTGTGTAAACTCGTCCGCCAGCTCATATCCCTCCGGGTGCGTAATCACCAGGTCCACATCGGCCTCCCCCATCCACTCGGCAAACGAGTTGGCCACGCACTGCGGAATCGCTTTCACGTGCGGCGCCCAGGTCAGCACCACTTTTGGCCGCTTGCTGGCCGCTTTATTCTCGGTAATCGTAATCAGGTCGGCGAAGCTCTGCAGCGGGTGGCGCGTGGCCGACTCCAGGCTCACCACCGGCACCTTGCAGTAGGAGATGAATTTATTCAACAAGTCTTCGCTGTAGTCCTCCTCGCGGTTCTGCAGTTTTGGGAAAGAGCGGATGCCGATGATGTCGCAGTACCGGCCCATCACGGCAGCGGCCTCTTTTATATGCTCCACGGTGCTGCCGTTCATCACGGCTCCTTCCTGCGTCTCCAGCGCCCAGCCTTCCTTGTCGAGGTTCATCACCATCACGTTCATGCCCAGGTTAGCGCCCGCAATCTGCGTGCTCATGCGGGTGCGCAGGCTCGGGTTGAGGAAAAGCAAGCCGAGGACTTTGTTTTCCCCGAGGTGTTTATAGGCGTACGGATTCTGTTTCAGGTGCAGCGCCTCGTTCACAAAGTCATCGAGGTTGGCTACGTCCTGCACAGCTGTAAATTTTTTCATTAGTTCGTTTGTATGGTGATGGTGTGTAAGATTGACTCGAAAGCAGACAGAAAGGTGTCTACCTCGCGGGCGCCGATGCACAGGGGCGGCAACAGGCGCAGTGTGTTTTTATCAGAGGAGGAACCGGTGAAAATACCATGCTCCGCCAGCAGTTGCTTCCGGATGGGGGCACAGGGCTCTTCCAACTCCACTCCTATCATCAATCCCTCGCCACGCACCTCGCGCACGCCCGGCAACTGGCGCAACTCCTGTATCAGCCGGTTGCCCATGTGCTGCGCATTCTCCATCAGTTTCTCTTCTTCCATCACTTCCAGCACGGCAAGCGCCGCTACGCAGGCGAGGTAATTTCCGCCAAAGGTGGTGCCCAGCAGGCCATGCTTCGCCTCTATTTTAGGGTTAATGAGCACCCCGCCAATAGGGAAGCCATTGCCCATGCCCTTGGCTATCGTAATCAGGTCGGGCTGGATGCCAGCGTGCTGGTGCGCGAAAAATTTGCCGGTGCGACCATAGCCTGTCTGTACTTCATCCAGAATCAGGAGCGCGCCTGCTTGCTCGCATCCGGCGGCAATCTCCTGCAGGAAGGCTTTCTCCGGCACATGCACGCCACCCACGCCCTGCATGCCTTCTATGATAACGGCAGCCAGCTCCGGTCCGTGCGTTTGCAGCGATTCTTTAAAGGCGTTTATATCATTCAGCGGAAGAAAAACGACGTTGTCCGTCTCGTTGATGGGCGCCTGTATGGCAGGGTTGTCGGTAACGGCTACGGCTGCGGAGGTGCGTCCGTGGAAAGCGCCTTTGAACGCAATTACCTTTTTGCGACCGGTATGGAAGGAGGCCAGCTTCAGGGCGTTCTCGTTTGCCTCGGCACCAGAATTGCACAGGAACAGCTCGTAATCAGGATAGCCGCTCAGCCTTCCCAGCTTTTCGGCGAGTTCCTGCTGCAGCGGCATCTGCACCGAGTTGGAGTAAAAGCCGATGTCATAAAGCTGGCGGGCGATGCGCTTGAGGTAGTGCGGGTGGCTGTGGCCAATGGATATGACGGCGTGGCCGCCATACAGGTCGAGGTAGCGCCGGCCGTTCTCGTCCCAAAGGTAGGCTCCTTTTGCCTTGACAGGGGCTATATCAAAAAGCGGATAAACGTCGAAAAGATTCATTTCTCGTGTTTTAGAGGTAAGAAGTTAAACAGTAAAGGAAGTACTTGACGTACATGGCTTTGATTATTAAATTGTTGATTGCCCTTTAGAAGGCAGAGGCTTTCAAATTCAAGCCGGCTCTTTCGTCCAGTCCGAACAGCAGGTTCATGTTCTGCACCGCCTGCCCGGAAGCGCCTTTCACCAGGTTATCGATCATACTGGTAATCACAAGCTGGTCACCTTGCTTCTCTATATATAAAAGGCACTTGTTCGTGTTCACGACCTGCTTCAGGTCGGGTGTGGTGGCGCTCACGGTTACAAAAGGGTGCGGCGCGTAATAGGTTTTATAGAGCTCGACCGCTTCGCTCTGGCTGAGGCTGCAGCGGGTATAGGACGTACACAGGATGCCACGCGTAAAAGGCCCGCGGTAAGGAACGAAATGAATGGCGGGCACCTCTGTCTCCTGCAGGCTCTGCAAAGTGCGGCCCAGTTCGCGCAGATGCTGGTGGTTCAGCACCTTGTAGTTCGAGATGTTGCTGCTGCGCCAGCTGTAGTGCGAGGTGGGGCTCAGGCTCTGGCCAGCGCCGGTGCTGCCGGTGATACCGCTTACGTGTACTTCTTCTGTTAGCATACCTTCCGCGGCGAGCGGGAGCAGCGCCAACTGGATGGCTGTGGCGAAGCAGCCAGGGTTGGCAACATTCTGCGCCTCCCGTATCGCCTCGCGCTGCAGTTCGGGCAAGCCATATATAAAAGTGCGGCCAGCTGCCGTCACAGCATTCTCCTTAGTGCCTTCGTTCCAGCGGAAGTCCTGGCTCAGGTCAATTACTTTTACCTGCTCTGGGATGGCGTTGGCCTCCAAAAAATGTTTGGCGTCGCCGTGGCCCACGCAAAGGAAAAGCACATCCACCTCTGGCTGCAACTCGCCCGAGAAGTCCATTTCTGTGTCTCCCTGCAAATCCCGGTGTACTTCATATACCGGCTTCCCGGCCTGGCTGTTGCTCTGTACGAAAGCGATGTCGACGTTGGGGTGGTGCAGGAGCAGGCGCAGCATCTCACCGCCTGTGTAGCCCGCTCCGCCCACAATGCCTGCCTTTATCTTTACTTCGCTGCCCATTCCGTGTCGCTGTTTATGCTGTGGTACATCTTGGTCTGGTTGCCGAAAATCTTGGCAAATCCCTTTACATCGTCCGAGGTCCAGGCGCGGTTCATTTCGCCGTAGGTACCGAACTTGTTGCTCATCAGGTCATGCGCGCTCTCAATGCCCTCTATCTGGAAACGGTACGGTGCCAGCAGCACATATACTTTACCGGTCACGTGCTGCTGCGTGCTTTGCAGGAAGGCTTCTATGTCGCGCATGGTCGGGTCGAGCAACTGCCCTTCGTGCAGCCAGTTGCCGTACCACACCGACAGCTGATCTTTCCAGTACAATTGCCATTTCGTGAGCACATGCTTCTCTAAGGTATGGTGGGCTTTGATGATGACCATCGGGGCCGCAGCCTCAAAACCTACCCTGCCTTTGATGCCTATGATGGTATCGCCGACGTGGATATCGCGGCCGATGGCAAAAGGCGCGGCCAGTTCCTGCAGGTGCTGGATGGCCTGCACCGGGTGCCCGAATGTCTGGTCATTCACGCCCACCAACTCGCCCTTCTCGAAGTGCAGGGTGACGCGCTCCGGCTGTTGCTTGCTCAGTTGTGTCGGGTAGGCCTCTTCAGGCAAAGGCAGGTGCGAGGTGAGTGTTTCCTTTCCGCCCACCGAGGTGCCCCATATCCCTTTGTTGATGGAGTACTGCGCCTTTTTGAAGTCCATCTCCACCCCATTTTCCTTCAGGTATTCGATCTCCTCCTCGCGTGAGAGTTTTTTGTCACGGATGGGCGTAATGATCTCTACCTCCGGGATGATGGCCTGGAAAATCATATCGAAGCGCACCTGGTCGTTCCCGGCGCCGGTGCTGCCGTGGGCTACGTAATCAGCCCCGATGGTTTTAGCGTAGTTGGCGATGGCGAGTGCCTGCGTCACGCGCTCCGCACTCACGGATAGCGGGTATACGTTGTTTTTCAGCACGTTGCCATATATCAGGTAGCGGATGCAGCTGTTGTAGAAGTTCTCAGTTTCGTTCAGGTGCGTGTGCTCTTTTGCCCCCATGGCATACGCCCGGCGCTCCACATCCTGAAGCTCCTCCTCCGAAAAGCCGCCGGTGTCTACTATGGCGGTATAAACTTCCAGGCCCAGTTCGCGGGAAAGGTATATGGCGCAGTACGAGGTGTCTAATCCGCCGCTAAAGGCTAAAACTACTTTTTTCATTGTTTCTATTTTCTGGTCACTGGCTGCTTAGGCCGCCGACATGTTAGTGTTTTTGTCTTCTGAATTTTGGTTCTGGCGCTGGCGGTGGCGTGTCCAGCGCTCCTGCACGCTGCTCGCCTTGGGCTGCGCCTGCTTCTCCACCACTGGCAGCGGCAGATAGTTTTCGTCCTTGGCCGGATCGTACAGCATGGCGGTGCAGAGGCAGTTCGTTCTGTTTTTGCTCTGCAGAATCTCAAAGTTGACGCAGCTGCGGCAGCCTTTCCAGAATTCCTCGTCATCCGTCAGTTCGGAGTAGGTAACCGGCTTATAGCCCAGGCTGGAGTTGATGCGCATGACGGCCAGGGCCGTCGTCAGCCCAAAAATCTTCGCATCGGGGTACTTGGTGCGCGACAGCTCGAATATCTTACTTTTGATCTGCCGGGCCAGGCCGCTCTTCCGCAGGTCAGGCGCAACGATAAGGCCGGAGTTGGCCACGTACTTGCCGTGTCCCCAGGTCTCGATGTAGCAAAAACCCGCCCAGCGCCCATCCCGGTGCAGGGCAATCACCGCTTTGCCTTCCAGCATCTTCTGGGCGATGTAGTCAGGGGAGCGCTTGGCAATGCCAGTGCCTCTGGCCTTCGCCGATTCCTCCATCTCAGTGCAGATCTGCTGTGCGTAGATGATGTGTTGCTCTCCGGCAACGGTAACAATGAATTCGGATTGATTCATTTTAAATATATATTCCTCTGTGCTCCCGCACAGTGTAAAATGAAAAACTTAAAAGGATGCAGCCCACATGCACAAAGTAGCTTTGTGCTTAGGTGTTTCGGCTTTTACAGGAAGATTATGGGGAGTGTGACCACCACATAGGCGGCCGGGAAAAATGCCGGCCTAGGGCCTGGAGCGGACCACGGGTGAGATGGCCCCAAAAACTACCCCTCCGGGAAGGGTAGAAAAAGTCGCACGCTTCTGGATAGAAGAGTGTTTTATCATATTGGATGATAAATGCGCCTTTTTTTGCATTGCTTTAGTAGATTGTTAATAAAAAGGTATGGTTCTTATACCCATATGAACAGTACAAATGTTTCACATTATTTTTTTTATTAACAAATAAACCGTCAAAAATTATCCAAAAAAATAGAAAACTGCTTTTTCTCAGGCCAAGCTGCTGCCAATATCGCATTTGTCGCAGGTGATGGCTTTGTTTTCTGCTGCCCGGCTGCATCCCAATCTGCGGCAAAAAATATATCTTGCCACTTAATCAGGTTAAATCCGGCAGCAAGAACAATTTTCTATAACCATGCCAAAATTTACACCCAAAGTCATCATCGGATTATTTTTCTCAGCGGTTGGACTGGCGACGCTCCTCCTGCTGCGCCAGCCCCTGACGGCAGCGGCATGGCTGAGCTTTGGGAACGGCCTTGTGCTGATGGACTTGAAGTTTACCGGGACCGACGCGAAAGGTAAAATCTTCCTGAAGCCTGTTCCCGCCATTAGGTTATATGTGGCCGCGTTTCTGATACTGCTGGCTGTGCTGCTCCTGGCGCTGCAGATGTACCTCGATTTTCAGAAGTCAGACGCTGCGCCATAAAGGCTAAGTGATATAGCATGTTATATATGCCCTGTGCCGCCAGCCCACTTTTATATACGGCTTTCCAGCACCAGGTCCACATCCAGAATCTCAGCTTCGCGGCGCAGGCGCAGGCGCAACTTGCGGCCGGGCTTGCTCTCCAGCAGTTGCAGCAGTTCCGACAGCTTTATTTCAGTGCAATTGCGGCCGTTCACGTGCAGCAGTTGGTCGCCGGGTTCCAGGCCCCCGAGCTTCGCCGGTGAGTCCTCCACCACGTTCGATACGATATATAAATTAGTGCCCGGCAGCGGCGTGGTTACCTCAAAGCCCGCCATGTTGTAGTGGAAGGGTTCCCGAAAGCGCCTGTTCGGGAGCATGATGAGCCGGTTGTGCGGGTAATCAAATATAACCGTGAAGCGCGACAGGATATCCGAACCCAGGTTGCCGTTGCGGTTGGCGATGTTCAGCGCCAGTTTGATCGATTCCTCGTCCGGGTAAGCTGCAGTGAGGTCCTCCAGTTCGTACTTGCCGAGAGAGAACGCATCCAGGCGCCCGATCTGCCCGTTGATGTCGCCGCTCAGCCCTGTGCCCAGGTAAGCCTTCATCACCTTGGGGGGCAGCATCAGGCGCTCGTCGGAGGGCAGGTAAAGCGAGATGCTGTTGCTGGCGCCCGTGTCCACCACCAGTTTCACCTTTACCGTGTCACCATTGTGCTGTCGTACTTCGCCGTACACATAGGGTTTGGTGCCCTCTATATACAGCGGGTATTCTTCTGCCCTGCGTTTCTTTTTGACTTCCTCGTCGGGCCTGTAAAGGGTGATGACCTTGCTGCTGTAGTTAATCTTGACGATAAAATTCTTGAAGATGTCGAACCCGATGATTCCGTGAACGGGCATGCCCATGCGCGTGGATAGGTTGAAGACATCCTCCATCAGCACATACACCAGGTTGTTTGTGCCCCTGATGCCAGGCATGTGCAGGTTATTTCCCTTCGACTGGTACGCCTCTATCGAATGCCCTTCGCCCAGCCCCCGGACACTGATCTTGTTCACGTCGTTCAGGTCGAGCGAATCAGAGAAGAAGAGATGGGTGATCAGGATGTTTTTCACACCGGAGTCCAGGATGAAGTTGAGCGGCTGTGAGCTGTTAATCCGGACCGGGAGGATAATCAGGTTATGGACGAATTTGAAGGGAATCTTGACGCTCTTGTGATTGGTCGTGAAAAAGACTGTGTCGCTGCCTGAAACAGGTTGTACCTGTGCCTGTGCCACTGCCGGCAGCAACAAAAGGGACAGCACTATCAGTGTGATGAAAGAGGCTCGTGTCATACCCTGTTCGTAAAAGGGTGGTACAATATCAGCGCATTATATTTACATACGAAAAACCATGTCTAAATATCTATCTTTCAATCAGTTATTGGTAATATTTTTTTTAACGAAACGCTGTTTTAACATTGGTGGGTTTCAGGCAGCAGAAAAGGGGTTTATCCTTTTCTCTTTTTCCGGACCGATGCCACAGCTGACAGGCTCCGCCCCTTTTCGCGGCCAAAGAAGAGGAATTTAGGACTGCCGATAACCTGCGCACCATATATGCCGGAATGGCCGGAGAAAAGGTAGGCCGTAACGCAGGCCAGTGCCATATAGACGCTGCTCTCGGCACCGAATAGCTCGGTGGCCATGATGGTGCAGGTAAGGGGGGTGTTGGTGGCGCCTGAAAACACCGCCACGAAGCCCATGCCCGCCAGCAGGGCTATCGGGAGCGGCACCACAACAGACAACGCGCTGCCCAGCGTGGCGCCGGTGAAGAATAGCGGCGTCACCTCCCCTCCCTTGAAGCCCGCCCCCAGCGTGAAGGCTGTCAGCAGCACCTTCACGAAGGCCGCGTACCACGGCTGCGCCTGCTCAAACGACTGCAGAATGGTGGGGATGCCGAGGCCAATGTATTTCGTGGTGCCCATGGCCCACACCGCTGCGGCTATTACGGTGCCGCCCAGCAGCGGCCGGAGCGGCGCCCAGGCGATGTGCGCTTTGAACTGCGACGTAAAAAAAAGAGTGGACTTGGCGAAGAACATCCCGGTGAGACCAAAAGCCGCCCCCAGCAGCAGGGTATAACCGATGCCGGCAAGCGTGACCTCCGGGACATAGGGAATGGCGTAGTGGGTGTGGCTTACCCCCCAGGCCAGGCAGGTATAATCGGCAATGACGGCGGCCAGGAAACTGGGGAGCAGCGCCTCGTAGCGCAGCCTGCCCAATATAAACACCTCCAGCCCGAAAACGGCGCCTGCCAGCGGCGTGCCGAAAAGCGAGGCGAACCCGGCGCTAATTCCGGAGATGATCAGCACTTTGCGGTCGCGGGGGCGCAGGCGGAAAATACGCGTGAACTGATCGGCGATGCTGCCGCCCATCTGCATGGCCGTGCCCTCCCGCCCTGCCGAGCCGCCCAGCAGGTGCGTGACCAGCGTACCCAGCAGCACGAGCGGGGCCATCCGGAAAGGCAAAACCTCCCGTGGCCGCTGAATCTCCTCCAGCAACAGGTTATTGCCTTTGGCGGCACGCTGTCCATAGTAATGGTAAAGCAGACCCACCGCTAAACCACCGAGTGGCAGCAGCCATAGAATCCCTATATGGGCCTCCCTATAGTCGGTCACCCAGTCGAGCGCCACCAGAAAGAAGGCGGATGCGCTGCCAGCCGACACGCCCACCAGCAGGCAGATAACCAGCCACTTCAGCAGGTAAAGGGCGGCTGTTGCCTGCTCACCGGCAGAAAGCGCCTTGCTTGCAAATCTTTTGAGGAGGGAAGGCTGGGAGTAGGCTCGTTTTTTCATATGCTGCTGACGACAAATATACAATAATGGCAAAGCAATGCTTGCCAGTTTGCAGGAGTCATCAGCCGGTGCGGCGGGCGGCGGCGGTTCGAGGCGGTACCCCATCGCCTTCAGGTTGAAGGTATGTAAAATTAAGCGCTTAAGAAAACCTGATGCCGTTTTTTAGCATTGTAGCTGACAGGTGGTTTTTTAATAGGACATGCTATATATAAAGCAGCGCAGCAGCCCAAAACCCGGCACTCCTTCTCCTCACCATGTTCCATATGTAAGAATTGCATTCCTGCTCATCCTTTTCCAGCACGCTATATGCCAGTGGCTTGCGGATTTTTGTACTGTTTAAATGCCGATGCCCTATATGGCAACAACATTTAAGGAAAAGTCACGTCTCTTAATGGGATTATATAACCTCAAATTCCAGGACAAGCATATGCCCAAGCTTCAGTTGGTTCGCCGGATTATCTATCCGTTGCAGGAATTTGTGAAAGCGGAGGCATTCAGCGGGATCCTCTTGCTGCTGATAACTCTGTTAGCTATTGCCTGGGCCAACTCTCCCTGGCCTGAAACTTATGTCGCCGTTTGGAACACGCCGCTCACGATTGCGCTTGGCGAGTACGGCCTCACCAAACCTGCCATCCACTGGATTAACGACGGGCTAATGGCGGTTTTCTTTTTAGTGGTGGGGCTGGAGATAAAGCGGGAAATGCTGATGGGAGAGCTTGCCTCTCACCGCAAAGCCGTTTTCCCGGTGGTGGCTGCACTGGGGGGCATGCTGGTGCCCGCCGGTATATATGCCGCGTTGAACTACGGCACCGGTGCGCTAGCTGGCTGGGGTATTCCGATGGCGACGGACATCGCCTTGGCGCTCGGCGTCCTGGCGTTGCTGGGGCGGCGGGTGCCGCTCTCCCTGAAGCTTTTCCTGGTGGCCTTCGCCATTTTGGATGACATCGTTGCGGTGCTCTTAATTGCACTGTTCTATTCCTCGGAGGTGGATTATCTCATGCTCTGGTGTGCCATGCTGGTGTTTGGGGTGCTGCTGGTCCTCTGCGCAGTGCATGTGCGCAGTATCTGGGTTTATATCTTCCTGGGCATCGTCATGTGGTTTGCCTTGCTGCAATCGGGGGTGCACGCCACTGTGGCTGGCATCCTGCTGGCCGCTACCATCCCCACCCGCTCCAAAATCTCGGATTCCGATTTTATAGCCACCACCGACACCCTACTGGGGGAGTTGCAGGCATTTCATTACAAACGCAGGGGGGATGATGACGAGAAACCGGAAGAAGAGAATTTCCAGGCTGCCGTACACACCCTGGAGAACAACTGTGGGGAAGCCCTGTCTCCGTTGCACCGGCTGGAGCATGCCCTGCATCCCTGGGTGGCTTACTTCATCATGCCCATGTTTGCCCTGGCCAATGCCGGGATCTACATCGACGCCTCGCTGACGGACGGATTCTTCAACGCTGTCTCGTGGGGCATCCTGCTGGGCCTTGTGGTCGGCAAACCGGTGGGCATCCTGCTGTTTGCCGCTCTTGCCACCGCTACAGGCCTGGTGGCAAAACCGGATTCCATCAGTTGGGGCCAGTTATTGGGTGCCGGAATATTGGGCGGAATTGGCTTTACGATGTCTATTTTTATTGCCAACGTGGCCTTTGCGGCCTCCCCTTCCCTGCCGCAGGCTAAGCTGGCGATACTGCTGGCCTCTGCCCTGGCGGGCATTATCGCTTACCTGCTGCTCCGCTATACCTCTCCACGCCCGCCTGAAGAAGCCTGACCAAACTTCTGCTGCACACCATATACTCACATTAGCGCATCAGCCCAAAGCCTCACCGAGTTTATAACCCAGGCTTCTATATGCCCCATCTTTATCTCTTTGGAGGAGCAGGGCCATTATATGCTGAGCAATTTTGCCATATGGCGTGTATATGGTGTGCGCGTCCCCACTCGTGCTTATTATCAATAGCCTCCAACCCAAATTCATATATAAACCCCATTTATATATAGCTTGAGTGCATATATAGGTTTCGTTTAGATATAGAACCTGTTTAGCGTTTCCGATTTTAGTGTCAAAACCTGCCGTTGTAGGTGTTTTCACCGACAGCTATATTTTCACTAACAAGTTTTTGCTGGTGAAAACACGCAGCAAGGGCATCATGCATCGATTTTTTGGAAACGCTAAGCAGGTTCAATATGTACCGGGTGCCGCTATTCCATGATGGCATCCAGAAAGCCCAGTTTCTCCCCGTCTTTGTTCTCGAATACCAGCAGCGGAATATCCATATCGTGGCGCAGCACTTTTTCCGTGACGCTGCCGATAACGTACACAGCCACTGTCGTCATGCCCTTCGCACCCATCACCAGCATATCGGCACGCAGTCTTTTTGCCTCCATCACCAGCATGGCTCCTACATCACTGTGCTCCCCCTGGCGCACCAACACAAACGCTGCCCTGTGCTGTAGGTCCGGGAAACGCTCCATCAGGTTATCGTATTTCTCTTGGGCAATATCCTGCATGCGCTTATCAAAATCCTCATAGCTCATACCGAGGGTAATGTAGCCGGTTGGCACCTGGTATACATGCAGGCACGCCACCTGCACATCGGGTTGGACCAGGGCGAAGTGATTTACACGATCCAGCGCCATTTCACTGTGCTTGGAGAAGTCCAGGCTTACCACCACCTTGCGCAGCCTCGGCTCAAAAGCCTCAGGAACAAACAGCACACTGATACGTCCGTGGCGCAGCAACTTCTGCCCCACCGCACCGCTGCCATGCAGGCGCAACTTTCGCCCCACCAGTATAAGGTCCGCTTGCTTCTCCGTCGCCCAGTGAAGCAATTGCTTCAGCGGATCGCCTGTCACTACGAGCACCTCGGTTTCTACCTGCGGCAATCCCGAAAAGTCTGCCGCCACGCGCGAACTAATCATTTCATGGATATGTGCCCCGCTCTCCCTATTTTCTGTCCCTAGGTTATTCACCCGTTTAGGGGGTGTTTCCGGATGCCTTTCTACATGGATGAAACTTACCTGCCGCACCGGTAGCCGGGTGCATATATAGGCTGTGTAATTGATAAGTGTTTGGTCCGCAGAACTTAGGTCAAGTCCTACCAGAAGTCGATTCAGGGTGTCCATGCTTTGATTCGATACAAGTTTAAATGATGGTTTGTGCAGCTTGCACGGTCTTCATCGAAACTGATCTGCCGGAAGCGCGCAGGTTGCTGGTAATTCCTATCACATACGGGAATATCGCGAAAGCAATGCATTAAATCTATATAGGGGGGGCTAAAATCGGTGACCAATAGCTGGCGGGTCAGTTCATGTTTCTTTTGGTTGTTTAATTTAACCATACCAATAGTTGCCCATGAATCGTGCTCGCAGTGGTTTCGCACAGAAATCTCTTTTAGAAGAAGAGAAATTTAAGCAAGGTGAAGATGCTTCTGAACCGTAGCAACCTGGTAAAGGAGCGGTCCAAAAAACGATACGGAACAGCAACTCAGGAAATAGAAGAGTGCTGCTCGTGGCGGGGATGTGAAATAAAAGGCCGCATCGGCTCCGCATATCTTCCGAAAGCCTTTACGGCGGTAAGCTTGAAGTCCGGGTAAGTGAGGGCGGTGAGGCTGCCGCCGAAAACACAGCCTGTGTCTATGTTGATGGTGTTGTTGCGCCAGAACGGCTCGTGTACCGGCGAGTGCCCATATACCACCACGGGCTTACCGCAGTACTCAGCTGCCCAGTCCAGCCGAATCGGCAGTCCGTTTTCATCTTTGCCACCAGCGGTGGGACCGTAGAGACAAAGCGCCCGCACGCCTTTGGAGTTCTTGCCGTGCAGCCGCTCCTCCAGCCCCGCGTGCGCCACTATCAGCCGGCCCTCGTCGAGTATCAGGTGGTGCGGAAGCGACCCCAGAAACAGCCTCACCCGCTCAATGAATGCGGCATCTCTGGACGCTAACTGGGCAGCCGTCAGTTCCAGACCATGCCGCACCTGCACATTGTGCCCCAGCAGCATGCGGTGCAGCTTATCATCGTGGTTGCCGCTCACGCAGTAGGCTATTCCCTGTTCCACCATATCCATCACCAGACGCAAAACCTCCGGCGAATCAGGGCCTCGGTCCACCAGGTCACCCACGAAAATCAGCTTGCTGTCATCGGGTGGCAGCGTTACGTACCGTTGCTGCTGCGCATCAAAGTTAGTGGCGTACTTCAGCTGCTGCAGCAGCGCCAGCAACTCACCCAAGCAGCCGTGTACATCTCCGATGATGTGAAACGGACCCCGCTGCTCCGGAAGCGCCAGATACTCCTGCTGTTGCTGTTCGTGTGTTGACATTTTTAAACGGACGCTATAAACTAAATAAACAAATATGCATAGATATGAATTAGCCCTCTATATGAACAGTACAAATGGCGCGCAAGTTAAGTTGCAAGCTGAATTTTTCGTGAACGGACTGCCAAATAAGTTTAACATCTGGTGGAGGATGGTCTTAATTCTTTCTAATTTTACCTCCCGTATATATTGTCCCGCAAAGGGCACCCGTAATGCCTTCGTTTAAAAAGTATAAAATTCCCCTCCTCTGGCTGCGGCGCCATATCTCTGCCCGCGATTTCATGCTTGTTTCCAGTGTGCTGGTCGGGTTTACTGCCGGCCTGGCTGCCGTCGTGCTCAAATCGCTGGTGCATTATATACAGCTTCTGCTGGCGTACGGCAACAGGCTGCTGGACCAGCCCTATTGGCTTGTCATCTTCCCCATCCTGGGCATTCTTCTGACCGTGCTTGTGGTGCAGTCGCTGTTTAGGGGCAGCATCGGTCGCGGCACGGCGAACGTGCTGTTCAGCATATCCCAGAAGTCGAGCCTGGTGGAGCGCCACAAGGTGTACTCTCATATGCTGACCAGCGCCCTCACGGTGGGCTTTGGCGGCTCTGCGGGCCTTGAGTCCCCGATTGTGGTGACGGGCTCCGCCATCGGCTCCAACTATGGGCGCGACTACCACCTGAACTACCGCGACCGCACGCTGCTGCTGTCGTGCGGCGCGGCGGCCGGTATTGCGGCGGTGTTCAACGCCCCCATTGCCGGTGTGCTCTTTGCCATTGAGGTGCTGCTCAGCGACATCAGCATCGCCGCTTTTATCCCGCTTATCATTTCGGCGGTTACCGGCGCTCTCTGCTCCCGGATTATTCTGGACGAGGAGATCCTCTTTAATATTGCGAAGCATGACTTTTTCGCCACAGGCCACGTTCCGTTTTATATCCTGCTGGGCATTTTGTCGGGCATGCTGTCAGTGTTCTACACCAGGGTGTCGCTGCGTGTGGAAGCGGTATTTGAGATATATCAACACAGGGTATATACCCGGGCGCTGGTGGGAAGCCTGCTGCTGGGGCTGCTGATCATGCTTTTCCCGCCCCTTTTCGGTGAAGGGTACGACAGCGTTCTTTTGCTGGAGCGCAACCAGGCCGACAGGCTTCTGCAGGACAGCTGGCTTGCCTTTTTCGGCACAAACGAGTGGCTGGTGCTGGGCTTTGTGGGGGCGATGGCGCTGGTGAAGGCCTTTGCCACCTCCTTTACCATTGCCGCAGGCGGAAACGGCGGCAATTTTGCCCCCTCCATGTTTGTGGGGGCCTGCGCCGGCTATTTCTTCTCCCGCCTCATGAACCTGCTCCACATCTCCGACCTGTCGGTCAGCAGCTTTTCGATGGTGGGGATGGCCGGTATCCTGAGCGGCGTGATGCACGCCCCGCTCACGGCGGTCTTCCTCATCGCAGAGATTACGGGCGGCTATACCCTCATGATACCCCTTATGATTGTCTCGGCCGTCTCCTTTGCCCTGGTCAAGTACTTTGAGCCGTACTCGCTCGACACAAAGAAGCTGGCGCAGAAAGGCCAATTCCTGAAGGGCAACAAGGACAGCACCATCCTGCATATCATGAAAATCCGCCACCTGATCGAGCACGAGTTCCAGACAGTTTCGCCGGACGCCACGCTCGGGGAACTGGTGCAACTTATCGCGCACTCCCGCCGGAACGTTTTTCCGGTGGTGAATGCGGAGAAAGTGCTGGAGGGGGTCGTGTACCTGGAGAATGTGCGCGAGATCATGTTCAAGGCAGAGAAATATGATACGGTGCGGGTACATGATCTGATGGTGCAGCCTCCCGCCGTGGTGCAGTACGACGACAGCATGGCGGAGGTGATGAAGAAGTTTGATGAGAGCGGTGCCTGGAACCTGCCGGTGCTCCGGCAGGAAAAGTACGTTGGCTTTGTCTCCAAGTCCAGCATCTTCACCAAATACCGGAAGCTTCTGATCAAGACGACAAATATGTAATGGTGCCCCCTTTTATATATCTGCTTCCGAGACGCACCATCCCGCGCAATTGCTATATTAACCAAAAATCATACAGCAACAGTTGGGGATATTGAAAACACAGCCTATCTTGAACAGGCGTTCGGCTGCATCTATCCATATATGGCAAATCATTAAGAGAAGCGGGAGGGAAATATGGCTTTGCCAGGGGTGCCGAACTGCTTTATTTTCTCATGTAGGGGGATTACCCGCCTGATGAAGTAGCTGCCCTGCATATATAGAAACACGGACTACCTAACTCCTGAAACGATGGAATCTCCGAAGTGGCTCGATCGCATTCTCTACCCTTTCCGGCACCATACACTGGCTTTGCAGGCGGGGCAAATGCATTATATAGACGAAGGAAGCGGCGCGCCCATCGTATTTGTGCATGGCACGCCCACGTGGTCGTTTGTGTGGCGACAGCAGCTAAAATCGCTGAGCCGCGGCTACCGCTGCATCGCCCCCGACCATCTGGGCTTTGGTTTGTCAGATAAACCCGCTGATTTTGCCTATACTCCTGAGGCACATGCTGAGAACCTGGAGGCGCTGATAAACCACCTGCAGCTCAAAGACATCACGCTGGTGGTGCACGACTTCGGCGGCCCCGTCGGGCTGCGCTATGCGCTGCGCCACCCGGAGAACGTAAGAAAACTGATAATACTGAACACCTGGATGTGGAGCCTGCAGGACGAAAAACAGCTGATGAAAATCAGCAGGTTTATGAGCGGTGGCATCGGGCGTTTTTTATATATGAATGGCAATTTCTCTGCCCGCGTACTGCTGCCCAAAGGCTATAACGAGCGCAAACACCTGACAAAGGACATCCACCGCCACTACCTCAAGCCCCTTTCCACCTCTCCGGACAGGCAGGGCACTTGGCGCTTTGCAGTGGCTTTGCAGGAGGCTAATCCTTATTTCGCCCAACTGTGGGAACAGCGGGAGAAACTGAAACCTATTCCAAAGCTCATTATCTGGGGCGAAAAAGACAGCCTGCTGCCGTTGCACTGGCTCGCCAAGTGGCAAATCGCTTACCCGGAGGCCCGGGTGGTCACGCTGAAAGCTGGCCACTTCCTGCAGGAGGAAAAAGGCGGGGAGGTAGCAGATGCTATCCGGGCGTTTCTGAATTGATTATATATCGCCCCTTGCTGCATATCCTTTGATAGCCGCGCTCCAAACCTCGTGGCGTGCACAGTTCCCGCAAGTGGTTTAACCTGACTGCCGGGACTACTTTTACATTACATCGAACAGGCTTCTGCCACAGACGCTCGCGAGTTGTAAAAACACCGCAAGGTCTTTAAAACAGGAAGTGCAACAAGGGCAAAATGCCGGATTCTTTACTTCCTGTGCCGCTCCTCCAGCACTTTCACCACGTCTTTCAGCTCCAGGCCGGTGGCGGATAGCAGCACCAGCAAGTGGTAGAGCAGGTCGGCGGCTTCGCCTTTCATGGTGTCCAGCTTTCCGGCCACTGCGTCAATCACCGTCTCTACGGCTTCCTCCCCTACTTTCTGCGCTATTTTGTTCACGCCTTTCCCGAACAGGAAATTGGTATAGGACCCTTCCGCCGGGTTTGCTTTGCGTTGCTGGATAACCTCCTCTAGGTTTGCGATAAAGCGGATGGCCGCCGCCCGGTTTGAGGCTTCTTCCTCTCCGAAACAACTGGTGGTGCCGGTGTGGCAGGTGGGGCCATTTGGCTTCACCTTAATCAGCAGCGTGTCATTATCGCAGTCGCGGGTGATGCTGACGACCTCCAGCGTGTTTCCAGAGGTTTCACCTTTTGTCCAGAGTCGGTTCTTGGAGCGGGAGAAAAAGGTGACTACCCCCTCCTGCCGCGTTTTTTCCAGCGCCTCCCGGTTCATATAGCCCAGCATCAGCACCTGTGCTGTCAGATTGTCCTGTATCACGGCGGGCACCAAGCCGCCTGTTTTGTCAAAATCGAGTTCCACCTTTTTTAATTACGAATTAAAAATTACGAATTATGAATGAGTTTTTGATGAAGCGTGTGCAGGAAGTTCCTGATTCAGTTATTCAACATTCCCCATTCATACATTCACTCATTCAAAATTATATACGCACGTCCACGCTCTGTTCCTTCAGAAACTGCTTCAGGTCAGGTATTTCCAATTCGCGGAAGTGGAAGAGGCTGGCGGCCAGCGCCGCATCGGCATGCGCCTTTTCAAACACGTCCGCGAAATGCTGCCTGTTGCCTGCCCCGCCGGAGGCTACTACCGGAACAGTAACGGTTCTGGCCACTTCGCCGGTTATATCCAGGGCAAAGCCGCCTTTGGTGCCGTCGTTGTTCATGCTGGTCAGCAATATTTCGCCTGCCCCCAAATCTGTCACGCGCTTAGCCCAGTCTAAGGTGGCGTGTTCGGTTTCGACGGTGCCGGCGCGGGCATATACTTTCCAGCCGGTGGCAGCGGTGTGCTTGGTGTCAACGGCTACGGTGATGCACTGGCTGCCGAAGCGCTTCGCCAGTTCCTCCACCAGTTGCGGGTTCCGGATAGCGGCGGAGTTGACCGAAACCTTGTCGGCCCCGGCCTGCAGCAGCACCTCCACATCGGCCACGGCGCCGATGCCGCCGCCCACCGTGAAGGGGATGTCTATATGGCGGGCTATATCGCGCACGAGTTCGGCGAAAGTCTTGCGCTCTTCGTTGGTGGCGGTTATGTCCAGAAACACAAGTTCGTCCGCCCCCTGCTCTGCGTACCATTTGGCCAGCTCCACCGGGTCACCTGCATCCCGGATGTTCTCGAAGCGCACGCCTTTCACGGTGCGCCCGTTCTTGATGTCGAGGCAGGGAATGATGCGTTTAGTCAGCATATATAAATCGTTCTAAATCCTTTAACTGTATGGTGCCTTCATAGATGGCTTTGCCGATGATGGCTCCCGTCACGCCGATTTCCTGCAGCACTTCCAGGTCCTGGATGGTGGTCACGCCGCCGCTGGCGATTATGCCTGCCTCGGGCAATGTGGTCTGTAACTGCCTGTATGTCTCGATGGAGGGGCCCTGCAGCTTGCCGTCTTTGCTCACGTCGGTGCAGATGAACAGTTTTGCTCCGTGCCGCACGTAGTCATATATAAAATCCTGCAGCGCGTAAGAGCTTTCCTCGGTCCAGGCGCTGATGGCGATGTTGCTGCCCTTAAAATCTGCCCCAACGATAATTTTCACCGGGCCATAGAGTTGTAGCCAGTTTTGCACGGTTTCCGGCTCGCGCACCGCAATGCTTCCTGCCGTTATCTGCGCCGCCCCTGCCTCAAAGGCCTGCCGCACCGCCTCCTCCGACTGCAGGCCGCCGCCGAAGTCAATGGTCAGGTTAGTGTTGGCGGCAATTTTCTCCAGCACCGCCAGGTTCACCGGCTTTTTGGCCCTGGCTCCGTCTAAGTCCACGAGGTGCAGGCGCTGGATGCCATAGGCCTCAAAACGTTTGGCTACCTCCAGGGGGTTGCTGTCGTAGGTGGTTTGCTGGGCGAAGTCGCCTTCGGTGAGGCGCACGCACTGGCCGCCGATCAGGTCTATGGCTGGGATGATCTCCATCATATGGCTAAAAAGTTCTTCAGGATTTGTGAGCCGGCAGGTCCGCTCTTCTCAGGGTGGAACTGCGCGGCATAAAAGTTTTTGTATCGCAAAGCAGCGGAGAATGGCTCCGGATAGGAGGACTGGGCGATGGTGTATTCGCTCAGCGGCACATAGTAGCTGTGCACATAATACACATACTCCTGCTCCTGCAGCCCCTCAAACAAAGGAGATTGAAGGTTCTCCAGCTGGTTCCAGCCCATGTGCGGCACCTTCAAATCCGTCTGAAAGCGCTTTACCTGCAGGGGGATGATGCCCAGCAAATCGGTGTCGCCTTCTTCGGAGTGCTGGCACAGCAACTGCATACCCAGGCAGACGCCAAAAAAAGGCTGCTCCAGCGTGGGGAGCAATTTGTCGAGGTTGCGGGCTTTGAGCTGTGCCATGGCCGACGAGGCCTCGCCCACTCCCGGGAATATAACTTTGTCCGCCGCTTTTATCGTCTCGAAGTCGGCACTCAGCGTGGCCTGCACTCCCAGGCGCTCCAGCGCAAACAGCACCGACTGCACGTTTCCCGCTTTGTAATCAACTATAACTAAATTCATCCCTTTTGATTCAAAATTCAGAATTAGAAATTAGAAATAAATGGTGCTTCAGAACTAATCTTTAAATAAAAAAGCCTGACCCATTTCGGAGTCAGGCGCTTGGATTACATTCTATATAGGCTCAGCAAATCCATAGGCAGACGGCTCCGAAACTGTTGCTTCGTGCGTGATGCGGATGCAGATGGGTTGTTTTTTGTGCCACAGGTACAAATATAAAACATGCGGGGTACTTTATATCAAGAAACAGCAATTATTTACAGCAGCGTGCCCGTCAGCAGGGCGGCGGCAATGGAAAAATAGATGACCAGGCCCGTTACATCTACCAGCGTCGCTACAAACGGGGCCGACGAAGTGGCGGGGTCCAGCCGCAAGAGGCGCAGCAGGAACGGAATCATGGAACCCGAAAGGGTGCCCCACAGCACAATCCCGATCAGAGAGAAACCAACCGTCAGAGCTATCAGCCAGACAAACTCCCCGTAGTCGTAAAATCCCGCCTGTTGCCACAACACAATGCGCAGGAAACCGACTACACCCAGTATCAGCCCCAGCAGCATGCCCGACAGCACCTCTTTCCGCATCACATACCACCAGTCCCGGATGCCCAGTTCTTTGATGGCCATGGCGCGCACAATAAGCGTGGCCGCCTGAGAGCCGGAGTTGCCGCCGCTGGAGATGATGAGCGGGATAAACAGCGCCAGCACCACCGCCTGCTCAATCTCCGCCTCAAAAAAGCCCATGGCCGAAGCCGTGAGCATCTCGCCCAGAAACAGGATCATGAGCACGCTGGCCCGCTTCCGCACCAGCGTCAGCAGCGGAGTGTCGGTGTAGGAAAGCTCCAGCGCCTCCAGGCCACCGAACTTCTGGATGTCTTCGGTGTCGCGGCGCTCGATCTCATCAAAAATGTCATCGAACGTCACGATGCCCACCAGCACGCCGCTTTCGGACACCACCGGCATCACCGCCCGGTCGTACTTGTCGAACTGCTCAATGGCTTCCTCCCGCGTCATGGTGGTGGTGAGGCTCACGAACTGGTAGTCCATGACCGACTCCACGGTCTGCTCCTCGTCGGCCATCAGCAGCTTGCCTATCCGGATATCGTCTATCAGCTTGTTCTCTTTGTCTACCACGTACACGTGGTTCAGCGTCTCGGCTTTTTTGCCGTAGCGCCGGATGTTGTTCAGGGCCTGCTTAATGGTCCAGCCCTTCTTGGCCTGTATATAGTAAGGCGTCATGATGCGGGCGATGCTCTTCTCGGGGTAGCCAAGCAGGTTCAGGGCGATGCTTTTCTCCTCATCCGACAGCAGGTTAATGGACTCTTTGATGAGCAGGTCCGGGAAATTCTCGAAAATCTCCGTGCGGTCGTCCGGGGCCATGTTCTCCAGCATCTCTGCCGTATCGGCAGAGCCCAGCTTTTTCAGCAGTTCCTCCTGCGTCGTGTAGTTGAAGTAGGTGAACACTTCTGACTTCAACTCGCCCGGCAGCAACAGGAAGCCCAGCACCCGCTCCTTCTCATTCAGCCCCCCCAGTACTTCGGCTATATCGTTGGGGTGTTTGCTGTTGAGGTCGTCGAGGTTTAAATTCGTCCGGAAAGTGTCGAGTGCTTTTGCCATATTTTGCGCTTCCTCATCGGGGTGCTGTAAACCTTCGCTCTTTAACGGTTAAGCTTGCTTCAATTTATATATAGCCGGAGACTGACGTGCGGCTGCGTCAGGCTTTGGCTATATATAAATTCTGAAAGTACTCCTATAATCAATATGCACCCGATTCCTATATATACTTAAAAGCTTTCGCGCAGCGCATAGGTCTGACGCATGCGGCGGATCAGGCGCGCGGACTCCTCGAAGTTCAGGGTCTGCTGCCCGTCCGAGAAGGCTTCCTCCGGCTTCTGGTGCGTTTCATATGTCACACCGTCTGCCCCGGCCATCACGGCTGCTAAAGCCATATCAGCTACATAATCGCGCAGGCCGATACCGTGCGAGGGGTCCACGATCACGGGCAGGTGCGTTTTAGCCTTCAACACCGGCACGGCGTTCAGGTCGAGGATATTGCGGTACGCATTCTCGTAGCCCCGGATACCGCGCTCGCAGAGCATGATGCTTTCGTTGCCGTTCGAGAAGATATACTCCGCCGCCTGCAGCAGTTCCTCCAGCGTGCCCGAGATGCCGCGTTTCAGCAGCACCGGCTTCTGCGCTTCCCCCAGTGCGTCCAGCAAATTAAAATTCTGGCTGTTGCGCGCCCCCACCTGGAACACGTCCACATAGTCCATCATCTCCTCGATCTGCGACACCTGCATCACCTCTGTGATGATTTTGATGCCATTCTCCCGGCAGATGCGGTAGAACATCTGCAGCCCCTCAATGCCCATCCCCCGGAAATCATAAGGTGAGCTACGCGGTTTAAAAACCCCGCCGCGCATAATCCTCACGCTGTTCTGTTTCAGGTGCTCCACCACCAGCTCGATCTGCTTCTCACTCTCAATCGAGCAGGGCCCGGCCATGATGCTGAAGCTGCCCTCCCCCACCGTTACGCCATCGCCTAAATCGATGCGGGTCGGCTCCACGCGCCACTTTCGGGATATGAGTTTATAGTCTTCTGACACCCGGTGTATGTCCGCCACACCGGGCAACTGGCCGATGGTGCGAATGTCAAAGTCTTTCTTGCCGATGCCAACCAGGTAATTCCCCCGTTGTGTTTTCACCTCGCTGGCTTTATAGCCTATATGCTTTACCTGCCGCAGAATATTTTCTTTCAGGTCGGCAGGTATGCCTTGCTGTAGTTGTATGATCATGTCAGTTTTTGATGCGTTGAATGAAATTCGCGATGTTTTGCTCGAGTGTCCCTTCCTGCGCCAAAGCCTTGATGAAGGCACTGCCGATGATGGCGCCCTTCGCGTGGTTGCAGGCCTGCGAAAAGGTGTCACGGTCGTGGATGCCGAAACCGATAATGCCGGGATTGCGGAGCGCCATCTTCCCCACCCGCTGAAAATAATCCGTGTTTACTACGGCATTGCCATTGGTGCTGCCTGTCGTGGAAGCTGACGACACCATATAGACGAAACCGTTGGTGTGGCTGTCTATCTCCCGGATGCGCTGCTCCGGTGTCTGCGGCGTGATCAGGAAGATCTTGCTGAGGTTGGACCGCTCAAAAATCTCCTTGTACTCCCGCACGTAGTCGGCCAGCGGGAGGTCGGGCAGGATGATGCCGTCGATGCCCACTTCACTGGCTTTCTGGCAGAAGCGCTCCACGCCGTACTGCATCACCGGGTTCAGGTAGCCCATCAGCACCAACGGAATCTGGGTTCGCTGGCGTATGTCTTTCAACTGCTCAAACAGCTTCGGGATGGTCATCCCGTTTTTAAGGGCGATGTCGCTGCTCTGCTGGATGGTGGGGCCATCGGCCAAAGGATCGGAAAAGGGCATGCCTACCTCCAGCAGGTCCACGCCGTTCTTCTCCAGTTCCAGGATGATCGGCACGGTATCTTCTAAATTCGGGTAGCCCGCCGTGAAATAAACCGACAGCAGTCCCTGCGGCTTCTGCTCGAAAAGGGTTTTGATTCTGTTATCCATGGAGTTGGAATCGATCTAAGTAAGTTGACAAATCTTTATCGCCGCGGCCGGAGAGGTTCACCACCACCACATCCCCCGGCTTCGCCCCGATTCTATCCAATGCGGCCAGGGCGTGGGCACTCTCAAGCGCCGGAATAATGCCTTCCAGCCTCGTCAGTTCCAGCACGGCCTGCAGCGCCTCTTCATCCGTGATACTCTCAAAAATGGCGCGCTTCGACTGGTGCAGGTGCGCGTGCAGCGGCCCCACTCCGGGATAATCCAGTCCGGCGGAGATGGAGTAAGGCTCCGTCACCTGCCCGTCCTCGGTCTGCATCAACAACGTGCGGCTGCCGTGGATGATGCCTTCCCTGCCCAATACGGACGTAGCCGCCGACTCACCGGAGTCAACGCCCATGCCGGCTGCCTCCACGGCTACCAATTTTACCTCGGGCACGTCGAGGTAATGGTAAAAAGCACCGGCTGCGTTGCTGCCGCCGCCCACACAGGCCACGATATAATCAGGGTTCTCGCTACCGGTTTTCTCCTTCAACTGCCACTTCATCTCCTCGGATATAATCGCCTGGAAACGGGCCACCATATCCGGGTAAGGATGCGGCCCCACCACTGAGCCGATGATATAGTAAGTGTCTTCCGGGTTGTTGATCCAGTCGCGGATGGCTTCGTTGGTAGCGTCTTTCAGTGTGCGGCTGCCGCTAATGGCTGGCACCACCGTCGCTCCCAGCATTTTCATGCGCGCCACGTTCGGGGCCTGGCGCTCTATATCCACCTCCCCCATATAGACGATGCACTCCAGGCCCATCAGGGCGCACACCGTAGCCGTGGCCACGCCATGCTGCCCGGCGCCGGTTTCGGCGATGATGCGGCGCTTGCCCAGGCGTTTCGCCATCAGCACCTGCCCCACCGTGTTGTTGATCTTGTGCGCGCCGGTGTGGTTGAGGTCTTCGCGCTTGAGGTAAATGTTGGTGTCGTGCTTTTCAGACAGGCGCTTGGCAAAATAGAGCGGGGTCGGGCGGCCCACGTAGTCCTTAAGCAATAGTTGCATCTCTTCCTGAAAGGCAGGCTCCTGCATAATGTTCAGGTAATTCTGCCGAAGCTCTTCCACATTCGGATAAAGCATCTCGGGTATATAGGCTCCCCCGAACTGACCGTAGAAGCCGTTCTCATCAACTGCGTATTTCATCTTTTTAGACGTTAGATATAAGACTTATATAACTGTTTGTTCTATTGTTGTGTTATTATTCAAGCAGCAGAATACTGTGCTTTGAAAAATGACAGCTATAAACTCTTCACTCTCAACTTTTAACTCTCAACTTATCAAGCAATTGCTTTAGCTCCTCCACCTTTTTCAGGCCTGGCTCCTGCTCAAAGCCGCTGTTTACATCCACGGCAAAGGGTTTGGGTCTGAGATTTTCAAACTCCGGGCTCTGCAGGTTCTCCAGGGTCAGGCCGCCGCTCAGGAAGTAAGGTTTGTCAGCTATATACCCTTTCAGGATTTCCCAGTCGAAGACGGTGCCATTCCCGCCGTAATTGTTGCCCCGGGTGTCGAACAGGAAGTAGTCGCAGTAGCGCTCGTACAGCAAGGTGTTCTGAAAGGAGAACCCTTCGTCCACTGAGAACGCCTTGATGACTTTGATTCCCGCTTCCTGCAGTTCCTGGCACTGGCGGGGCGTTTCCCTGCCGTGCAACTGCACCAAGTCTAGGTTATATATAGCTGCCTTCTGTTTGATGATGTCTGGCTGCTCGTTTACAAAAACACCAATTTTTTGGATAGATGCCGGGAGCGAAGCCAGTAAGGCAGCCGAAAGGTTGTCTCCTACAAAACGTTTAGACCCGCTGTAGAAAATAAAGCCCATGAAGTCGGGTTGCAGCGCCGCCACCTGCCGGATGTTCTCCGAATCGCGCATGCCGCACACTTTCACCTTCACGCCAGCGCCTCCATCTTCCCCTGCAGCGTCCGCAGTTCTTTAATAAAGGACGCCGCCGCCTGCTCCGGCCGGCTGCTCGTCATAAAACTCTCCCCGATCAGGAAGCCGTTGTAGCCCGCCTCCTGCAACTCCACCAGTGTCTGCGGCTGGCTCAGGCCGCTCTCAGATATCTTTGTGAAGCCAGCCGGTATATGCTTCGCCAGTTCAAACGACAAACCCACGTCTGTTTTAAAGGTTTTGAGGTTGCGGTTGTTCACCCCCACCACCGTCACATTGTCATTCAGGCTGCTTTGCAGTTCCTCCAGGTCATGTACCTCCAGTAATACTTCAAGCCCTAAAGTCCGGGCGAAGGCGGCCAGTTCTTTTAGCCGGGCAGGCTCCAAAGCTGCCGCGATCAGCAGGATCGCATCGGCTCCGATGGACTTCGCTTCCACAATCTGGTATTCATCCACCATAAAATCCTTGCGGAGGATGGGGCAGTAGTTGAACTTCCGGGCGGTCATCAGGTCTTCGCTCCGTCCGCCGAAATAGTTTGTATCCGTGAGGATGGACAAAGCCGAGGCGCCCGCCTGCATATATCCAATCGAGGTCCGCTCCACCGACACGTGCGGGTTGATATCGCCTTTGGAAGGGGATCTGCGCTTGATTTCGGCGATGATACCGCTCTTGTCGGGGCGCAGCAGGTAATGCTCCAGCGACACGCAGGGAGTTCCGAAGTAGAGGCTTTTCTCCAGCAGCTTTACCGGAAATAGCTCTTTCCGCTCCGCTACCTCTTTGTGCTTATGGGCGATGATTTCGTCAAGTATGTTCATGGGTGTTTTTATATAAACCAACATTTTACAGGCAGCCTGCCTATGCCGTTGCAAGTTCTTTGTCCTGTATCAGCCTCTTAAACAAATCATAGGCCTTGCCAGATTCAAGTGTTTCTTTCGCAAGCGCCACGGCCTCCTGCGGGGCAAGTTCCGGTTTGGCAGTCATTAGGGCCATGCCTGCGTTCGCGGCCACCACGGCTCTTTGTGCTTCGGTGCCCTTGGCCTGTATCACCTCCAGGAAAATCCTGGCGGAGGAATCTATATTGCCCCCGCCCTGTATCTGCTCGCGCTGCAGTGTTGGGAGGCCCAGTTTTTCGGCATCATACAAAGCCTCCCGGTTGTCAGAGATAACCTTGAACGGACTTGTCAGCGAGATCTCGTCGTAGCCGTCGAGGGTGTGAATGATGCTGTAGCTGACGTCCGGCTGCTGCTGAAACAGGTAGCCGTACATCCGGGCCAGCTCCAGGCTGAAAACGCCGACCATCTGGCGCTTCGGGAAGGCCGGGTTCACCATCGGGCCCAGCATGTTAAAGAATGTTTTCACGCCCAAATCCCTCCGGATGGGGCCCACGCTCTTCATGGCCGGATGAAACAGCGGCGCATGCAGAAAGCAGATGTTGTATTTGTCGATGCTGCGCTCTAACAGGTCTGTGTCGGTGGTGAATTTGATGCCTAATGCCTCCAGCACGTTAGACGAGCCGCAGGACGAAGACACGCCGTAGTTGCCGTGCTTGGCCACATGCACCCCGGCGGCGGCCACCACAAAGGAAGACAGCGTGCTAATGTTGAAGGTATCCTTGCCGTCGCCACCCGTTCCGCAAAGGTCTATCGGGTCGTACGCATCCAGGTCCACGCGGTGGCAGAGTTCCAGGAGGGCGTTGCGGAAGCCTTCCAGTTCCTCCACCGTAATGGAGCGCATCATATACACCGTCAGGAAACTCGAAATCTGGCTCTGGTTGTATTTGCCCGCCGTCACGTTGGCCAGCACTTCCCGCGCCTGCTCCCGGGTAAGCGTCTTATGCTCGAATAAGTGATTCAGTATCTCTTTCATTTTTGTATTTGCGTATCACGTAGCACGACACATGTAGCACGACACATGTAGCACGACTATTAACTCTCAACTTTTAACTATCTAACCAGTTCTTGATCATCTGCCTGCCGTGCTCCGTCAGCACCGACTCGGGGTGGAACTGCACGCCGCGCACATCGTGCTCTTTGTGGCGCAGCGCCATGATATGGCCCGTCTCGTCCACCGCCGTTGGCAGCAGGCACTCCGGCAGGTCCTGCCCCACCAGCCATGAGTGGTAGCGGCCTGTCCCGAACTGCTGCGGGATGTTCCGGAAAAGCGGCTCGTCCTCGCTTACCACACGCACCGGCGTCGCCACGCCATGCCATACCTCGCTGCTGTTGAACAGCCTGCCGCCATATACCTCCCCGATGGCCTGATGCCCAAGGCACACGCCAAACAGGCTCCTGTTGGCACCGTAGGTCCGGATGATGTCTTTCAGGATGCCCGCCTCTTCCGGAATGCCGGGGCCAGGCGAGAGCATGATTTTCTGAAACTCACCAACCTCTTCGAGCGTGATTTTATCGTTCCGGCGCACGGTTACCGTGGCGCCCAGTTCCTGGAGCAGGTGTACCAGGTTGTAGGTGAACGAATCGTAGTTATCGATGACAAGGACTTCCATATCAGTTAATTTCTTGGGCTATTTGAAGGGCGCGGCGCAGCGCCATCAGTTTGTTGTCTACCTCCTGCAACTCGCTCTCCGGATTGGAGGCGGCCACAATGCCTGCACCGGCCTGGTAAAATAGTTTGTAGTCTTTGCTCAGGAACGAGCGGATCATGATGGCGCTGTTGAAGTTGCCGTTGAAGTCGAGGAAACCGATGCAGCCGCCGTAGAAAGCACGATTGGTGGTTTCGTAGCGGTCGATGAGTTGCATGGCCATATGCTTTGGAGCCCCGGACAAAGTGCCCGCCGGGAAGGTGCTGGCTACCATTTTCAGCGAGTCCTCCTGCTGGTGCAACTGCCCCGACACCTTCGACACGAGGTGAATGACGTGCGAGTAAAACTGAATTTCGCGGAAGGTCTCCACCTCTACGCTGTGCCCATTCCGGCTCAGGTCATTCCGGGCCAAGTCCACCAGCATCACGTGCTCGGCGTTCTCTTTCGGGTCGGCCAGCAGCTTCTCGGCGAGGGCGGCGTCGGCGGCATCGTCACCGGTCCTTCGGAATGTGCCTGCAATCGGGAAAATACTCGCTTTCTTGTCTTTAATCACCAGCTGCGCCTCCGGCGAGGAGCCGAAGATTTTGAAGCTGCCATAATCGAAGTAAAACAGGTATGGCGACGGGTTGACCGAACGCAGCGCGCGGTACACATTGAACTCGTCACCCTGAAAAGCCTGGGCGAAACGCCGCGAGAGCACCAACTGGAATACATCACCCCGGAAACAATGCTGCTTTGCCTTCTCAATATTTTTCAGAAACTCGTTGCCGCTGATGTTGTGCTCTTCGTCCCCCACAGGCCTGAAGGTATAGCTCGGGATATTGCGGCTGTTCAGCAGCGCCTCCAGTTGGCTGATGCCGTCTTCAATGCCGTCCGTGTAGCTGTGCGCAAAGATAAAGGCCTCGTTGGTGAAGTGGTTGATGGCGATGATGTGCCGGTACACCGCGTAGTACAAATCAGGAATCTGCTGGCGGTCCGGGCGGAGGGTTAGCTGTATATCCTCGAAATAACGCACCGCATCGTAGTTCATATAGCCGAACAGGCCGTTGTGGATGAAATTGAAGTTGTTGTGCTCGGCAATATCGAAGCTGCCTGCGAAGGCGGCCAAGTGCGCCGGCACATTTATATCTGCCGTTATGTCGGTGTGGCGCAGGGTCCCGTCGGGAAAAATTTCCGTCAGCACCTCGTTTTCTGCCTTGATGCTGGCTATGGGGCTGCAGCATATATAAGAGAAGCTGTTCTCGGCGCCGTGGTAGTCAGAACTTTCCAGGAGGATGCTGTTGGGGAAGCGGTCGCGCAGCTTCAGGTACACGCTCACGGGGGTAAGGGTGTCGGCCAGAAGGCGTTTGTAGGTAGTATTGATTTTGTACTTTTCCATCGTTTTATATCAGGGTGATAAACAAAAAGCCCGCTATTCAGGTGAACAGCGGGCTTAAATCTTTTTATCGTGTGCTATCGAAGGCCTTCCGGACTATATAGCAGGGCTGTTCACGCTCGGTTCTGAAACGTGCCACCACCATGCCATATGAATATTCTGAATCACTTTATCTCTCTCTTGTTTTGTTTTCTCTTTCGCAAATCTATTCTCTAATCTTAGAATTCCCAAATTTTATTTAAAATTTTTTATTTGACGCCTGCCGCCACAGGAGCAGCCTGTTTTTGGTGCTGTATTACCAGTTCTTTTGCCGCCGTCCCGCAGGTATTCCGAATGAGGTTATCATAGAACACGATGCACCTGCCAAACACCTCCACCGACAGGCGCTCGTTCACGTTATGCACCAGCTTGGCGCTCTGCCGGTCCACCACCTGCGGCGCAAAGCGGTATATGTTACTGGTTAAATGGCTGTAGTGCTTTGCGTCGGTGCTCCCCGGGAAAAGTGCCGGGGCAACAAGCGTTACCTCCGGGAATGTCTGCCTGATGGTTTGAGATAAGGCTTTGTATGTCCAGGTGTCTGTAGATGTTACCGGAGAGGGAGGTATGTACAAGCCGCTTACCTCCACCTCCACCCGTTCGTCAGCAATGGCCTCCCGCACATGCGCCAGCACGGTCTCCCGGTTCTCGCCGCTCAGGATGCGAACATTGACGACAGCCGTGGCCAGGCGCGGCATCACATTGTCCTTCTCGCCTGCAGCCAGTATGGTGGGTGCCATTTGGGTGCGGATAAGCGCATCGGTGGCGCGGTCTTTCGCCAGCATCTTCAGCACACGGCCCTTCAACAGGCCATAGTGCCGCATCGCGAATCGGTACCTGCCGCCCATTTTAGCTGACAGCAGTTCCAGCGTCTCTATGGTGGTGGGTGTCATGTGGGGGGCGAAGGGGTGGTCGTGCAGGCGGCTGATGGCGACGCTCAGTATATAAATCGGCGAGTCTCTCTTCGGGACGGAGGAATGGCCGCCCTCGCCCTTCACCGTCAGTTGCAGGTTCAGGTTGCCCTTTGCCGCGGTTCCCACAAAAGCGACAGGCTCCGTTACGCCCGGCACAATATTGTCGGCCACCGCCAGCCCTTCGTCAAAAACCGCCTCCAATTGTACCCCCTGCGCCTGCAGGAAAGCGCCTATCTCCCCTGCTCCAAATTCTCCCCCTGTCTCCTCGTCGTGCCCGAAAGCAAGGTACAGGGTGCGCTCCGGCTGGTATCCCTCCCGCACCAGTTGCTCTACCGCTTCCAGAATGGCCACTACCCGGTACTTGTCGTCCATGGTGCCGCGCCCCCATATATAACCATCTTCCACGGCTCCCGCAAACGGCTGATGCTCCCACTGGTCTTTTGTGGCTTCCTCCACGGGCACCACGTCCAGGTGCGCGCTCAGCAGGATGGGCTTCAACGCTTGGTTTTTGCCGGGCCAGGTATAGAGCAGGCTGTACCGGTTGATAACCTTCCGCTGCAGCCGGTCGTGCAGGGCGGGGAATGACTTCTGCAAATAACGGTGCAGGGCGATGAAGGCGGCGGCATTGGTTTCGCCCGGGGTCGCGGAAGAGACTGTGTGGAACGCAATGGCCCCGGCGAGTTTCTGAACGGCCCTGGTCGGGGCAGCCGTGGCGGTTGTGTCGGAGAACGCGGCCGCCTGACCGGACAGGAAGAACTGCACCGGAAACAGACAAAAAAAGACTCTATAATAAAGCTTCATATATACCTGTCTCAGCTGTTTGAAAATTGATATCGCTGTAAGTGCGAAGCAGGAGGAAAAAGTAGCCGGAGCATATCTGCTTTTAACAGGCTGTCTGGCTTATACTTACAGTACGGACATATTCCCCTGCAGTTCTGATGGATGGTCACACTGCTGATTACTGCTGAGAAATATATAGTTAGCGTCGACACAGCAGAAGGCACACGCTTCAGACATAATGCTATATACCTATGTTATTTAAACAAAAGAGGGATAGCCGACGCTATCCCTCTTTTGTTACTGACGGGCAATCTTCTTTTATAGAATGCCTTTGGTGCTGGGGATGGAGTTGTCCTGGAGGTCGCGCTGCACCGCCATCCGGACAGCCCGCGCGAAGGCCTTGAAAATTGCTTCTATCTTGTGGTGCTCGTTCTGCCCTTTCACCTGCACGTTCAGGTTGGCTTTGGAGGTGTCGCTGAAGGATTTGAAGAAGTGGAAAAACATCTCTGTGGGCATGTCCCCTACTTTCTCCCGCCTGAACTCCCCTTCCCACACCGTCCAGGGCCTGCCGCTGAAGTCGATGGCCACCTGGGCCAGCACGTCGTCCATGGGCAGCAGGAAAAAGCCGTAGCGGCTGATGCCGCGCTTGTCGCCCAGCGCCTGCAGAAACGCCTCACCTAGGGCCAGCCCTGTGTCCTCGATGGTATGGTGCTCGTCAATATGCAGGTCCCCTTTCACCTGGATATATAAATCTACCCTCGCGTGTTTGGCCACCTGCTCCAGCATATGGTCAAAAAATCCGAGCCCGGTGTGGATGTCCATCTTGCCGGTGCCGTCGAGGTTGAGCTCAATGCTTATATCTGTTTCGGAGGTGCTGCGCCGCACGCTGGCTGTGCGGCCATTGGTTTGGGTGAGAAACGTGTAAATGTCATCCCAGTTATCCGTGCTCAAGGCCGCGCCTTCTGCGGCGGTGTCGCCTATATAGATGGCTTTGGCTCCTAAATTCTGCGCCAGTTTCACGTCTGTCAGGCGGTCTCCAATCACGTAGCTGTTGGCCAGATCATACTCCCCCGCAAGATAGCGCTTCATCAGGCCGATGCCGGGCTTGCGCGTCTCCAGCCCCTCGTGCTCAAAGCTGCGGTCAATCAGGATTTCATCAAACCGGATCCCCTCGCTCTCCAGTATCTCCAGCATCTTGTTCTGGTAAGGCCAGAAAGTGTCCTCCGGGTAAGAGTCGGTGCCGAGGCCGTCCTGGTTCGTCACCATCACAAACTCGTAGTCCAGCTCCCGGAAGATGCGGGCCATGTTGCTGATGGATTTTGGGATAAAGGCAAACTTTTCAAAGGAGTCCACCTGGAAATCCGTCTTCGGCTCTACCAATATGGTGCCGTCACGGTCAATAAATAAGGCTTTTTTCATGTTAGCTTTCGATAATCGTATCACGTATCACGACACACGTATATATAGCATTACGTATATATAAGTGTCGTGCTACGTGCTACGTGATTCGTTAAAACGCGGCAATAGCCTGCAGCAGCCGCTGGTTCTCTTCCAGGGTTCCGACAGTAATGCGCAGGCATCCTTCACAACCTGGCAGGCTGGAGCGGTTGCGCACCACGATGCCTTTGTCCAGCAGGTAGGTATATAGCCCGTTCGCGTCCCGCACCTGCACCAGTATAAAGTTGGCGTCCGAGGGAAATACTTTCTCAACAGCGGGCAAATCCGGCAGCGCCTGCATCAGCAGCGCGCGTTCCTGCACAATTTCCTCCACCATGTCCTTCAGCGCCTCGGTCTGCGTCAGCGCCTTCAGGGCGAGCTCCTGCGTTGCTTCGTTTATATTGTAAGGGGGCTTTATCTTGTCCAGCACCGCGATGAGCTCCGCAGAGGCAAACGCCAGGCCGAGGCGCAGGCCAGCCATGCCCCATGCCTTAGAGAAAGTCTGCAGCACGACAAGGTTCGGGAACTCCGCCAGGCGCGTGGTCCAGCTCGGGCTGTCGCTGAAGTCGATATAGGCCTCGTCCAGCACTACCAGCCCGTTGAAGTTCCGGAGCACCTGCTCAATGCTTTCGGGTGCAATTGCATTGCCGGTCGGGTTGTTGGGGGTGCAGATGAAGATGATTCTGGTGTTTGGCTTCACTTGCGCCAGCAGTTCCTGCACCGGCAACTGAAAATCAGGCGTCAGCTGCACGGCCTCCAGCGCCACATCATTCAGGTTTGCCGACACTTCGTACATGCCGTAGGTGGGCGGCAGGTGCAGCATCGCATCCTGACCCGGGCGGCACACCATCCGGAACAGCAGGTCGATGGCTTCGTCGCTGCCGTTGCCCAGGAAAATCTGCCCGGGCTGCACACCTTTTATTTCAGCGATGCGCGCCTTCAGCTGCTTCTGGTGCGGGTCCGGGTAGCGGTTGTAGTTGCCGCCGGCCAGGCTGCCGAGGTTATTCTCGTTGGCATCCAGAAACACGCTGGCGCTGCCCTTAAACTCGTCGCGGGCCGAAGAATAGGCTTTCATCTTCAGCACGTTGGGTCTGATGATATCGTTCAGGTTAAACACGGTTCACCTCTTTAAGTCGTATTGTTACTGCATTTTTGTGCGCCTCCAGCCCCTCGGCGGCGGCCATGGTTTCGATGGTGCCGCCAATATTTTGCAAGCCCTCCGGCGTGATGTGCTGGAACGTGATTTTTTTCACGAAGCTGTCCAACGACACGCCGCTATAGGCCCGGGCATAGCCGTTGGTGGGTAGGGTGTGGTTGGTGCCGGAGGCATAGTCGCCGGCAGCCTCGGGGCTGTAGTTGCCCAGGAACACGGAGCCCGCGTTCACGATGCTTTCCAGCGCCTCCTCGAAGTTCAGGATAGAGAGAATCAGGTGCTCCGGCGCGTACAGGTTCGAGAAGTCCAGCATCTCCGCCACGCTGTCGAACACCAGGCCCAGGCTATTGCCCAGGGCCTGTGAGGCAAACGCCTCGCGCGGCAGCACCGCCAGTTGCGCCTCCAGTTCCGCCTCTACCCTGTCCAGAAAATCCTCAGAATTCGTAAGCAGCACCACCTGCGAATCGGGTCCGTGCTCCGCCTGCGACAACAAGTCAGCCGCCACAAAAGCCGGATTGGCCGAATCATCCGCTATCACCAGCACCTCCGACGGACCAGCGGGCAAATCAATGGCCACCCCGCCTTTGCCCACCAGTTGCTTGGCCACCGTCACATACTGGTTTCCGGGGCCGAATATCTTATATACTGCCGGCACTCTCTCCGTGCCGAAGGCCATGGCCGCGATGGCCTGCGCGCCGCCGGCTTTCACTACGCGCGTGACGCCTAGCAGGGAGGCTATATATAAAATAGCGGGATGCACCGAGCCGTCCTTGGAAGGCGGCGTGCAGAGCACCAGTTCGCGGCAACCGGCAATGCGGGCTGGCACGCCCAGCATCAGCAGCGTGGAGAACAGCGGCGCCGTACCGCCCGGTATATATAACCCCACCTTTTCGATGGCCACGCTCTTGCGCCAACAGGTTATGCCCGCCATTGTCTCCACCTGCTGCACCTGCTCCGCCTGCTGTGTGTGGTGAAACACCTGGATGTTGCTGTATGCCTGCAGAATCGCCTCTTTCAGCTCCACCGGCAGCTTTGCCTCGGCCTCCTCTATTTCCTTCTGGCTCACCAGCAGGCTTTCCAGTCTCACGCCGTCAAATTTTTCGGCCAGTTCCAGCAGGGCCGCGTCACCGCGTTCCTGCACCTGCCTGAATGTTTCCTGAATGCCAGGCTCCAGTTCCTCCAGGTTTTTGGTGGGCCGCTTTACCAGCTCCGGCCACTGCTCCGGCGAAGGGTTTATCAGTTTGCGCATGGTTTAAACAATCATTTTCTCTATGGGAATCACCAGGATGCCCTGTGCCCCGGCGTCTTTGATTTTTTCGATGATCTCCCAGAAGTCATCCTCGTTCACAACCGAGTGGAGCGAACTCCAGCCTTCTTCGGCCAATGGAAGAATGGTGGGAGATTTGATACCTGGGAGCAGATCCTTAATCTCCTGCAGACTTTCGTGCGGGGCGTTCAGCACGATATACTTGGCCTTCTGCGCGCGCTGCACCGCATGAATCCTGAAAAGCAACTTATCCAGCACCCTACGCTTCTCCTCGTCCAGGCTGTCGTTGGCTATCAGGACCGCCTCGGATTTAAAGACCCGCTCCACCTCTTTCAGGCCGTTGCTGATCAGGGTGCTGCCGGAGCTTACGATGTCGCAGATGGCTTCTGCCAGCCCGATGCTCGGGGCAATCTCCACGGAGCCGCTGATGGTGTGGATGTGCGCCTGCACGCCCTGCTCGTGCAGGTAAGCCTGCAACAGGTTCGGGTAAGAGGTGGCGATGTTCTTTCCGTTCAGGTCGTGTATCGATTTATAGTTATCGCTTTTGGGAACGGCAAGCGACAGGCGGCACTTGGAGAAGCCCAGCTTTTCCACGGTCAGGGCCTGCTTCCCCTCCTCCACCAGCACGTTCTCGCCCACTATCCCGATATCCGCCACGCCGTCGGCCACGTAGCCTGGAATGTCGTCGTCGCGGAGGTAGAGGATCTCGAGCGGGAAGTTCGTTGACTCTGTTTTGAGCTTGAGGGAGCTTGTGATAAATGAAATGCCGCATTCACGGATCAGTTTCAGCGAGTCTTCGCTCAACCTGCCGGACTTCTGGATGGCCAATCGTAGCATATGGGGCTATGGTTATATATAATCTGGTTAAAAAAGGACTGCTGCCTTTGCTGCCGGCAAAGTACACAAAATGGGTCAGTACCCGAAGGGGCGGTATGATTTTGTTATTCCTCTTACGAGGAATGGTGGTTGCGATGGAGATGCACGGGCACAGCCTCGGCAACCGAAAAGGCCGGAGAGGAAAGGAGGCTATATATAGAAGTTGTGCTCATGTGCGATGCCGCAAAGTAAAGTTGTTTTGGGTATATATGAAAGCAAACGACACAAAAAAAAGCAGCGGCACGGACTCTACACGTCCGGGCCGCTGCCTTACCCGCTCTTATTTTGAGGCTGATACCAATTCTAAGAGCCTCTTAAAGATAAACCGACACACAATCATGTTAATAAATTTATGTATAGCGTTAGCTGTGTTCCCAAAGCAGCTGCATCCCTAAAATACCCCCTTATACCCCCTGCTGCTAAAAAAGTTGTAGACGCACTGCCTGGTATCTTCCTGGCAGCTACAGCGCAAATGGCAATTTTCAAGTTTCATCATTAGAAATTGCCCCGACACTGCCGTTGCGATATAGACAGAAACCATACTATCATGATATCTGAAGTCTGCTCCAAGCAGGTTGCTCATTAAGGCCTTCTTTATGTTGGGGAGCTTTGCGTATGTCACGTTTCCTGAAGTTCATAATGATAGGAAGCTCGTATTCATAATCAGCCTTTTTCAAACAGCAAGCGCCGGCTCCCTCACGGGCACCGGCGCTTGCTGTTTGAAAAAGGCTTACCTCCAGATACTACCTCTTCAGCACCATCTTGATGGTCTGAACACCAGAAGCGGTGATGAGGCGGGCAAAGTAAACTCCTTGCGGAAGATTATGGCCTTCGAAGTCGTACGCATAGACCTTTCCGGCTTCCGTCACGCCCATGTCCACTTTCTGCACCAAGGCACCTTTCACCTCGTACACCTCCAGTGCAAAGCTCTCCTCCTTCTCTGTCGAGAAAGTGATCGTTGTTCTGTAGTTGAACGGGTTCGGGTAGTTGGAAAATTTAGTAGTTTCAGACAAAGCAGGTACTTCAACTGCTGTTACAGATTTAGAAGAAGTAGACTTGATATTAGGGTTATGGATAACGATAGAACCACTACCTATTGCTGTAGTAGCATCAGCATTTTCTACAATCCCAAGTTCGTTATCATACACAACTGCTTTTGGAGAGCCAGCACCTACTATTCTAATCCTGAATCTATCGATACCATCTCCACCATTTAAATTTCCATCAATCACAGATACCATAAATTCATACTTTCCTTCTCCATTCACTGTACCTTCTCCACGATAAGTTGCTTTACGTCCTGCAACTACTAAGCTCATAGCAGTATGGTTTGTACTTTTGAAGTGGAAATCTCCATCTCGGAACTGGAAATTAGTACTTCCATCTACCTCAGTAACATCATTCTTTCCACTCTTATACTTAGCATTGAATCCAAATGTAGCCCTGCCCTCCGCAAGAGGCTTGCTTGGCATACTACCAGGATTAGAGTAAATCCAGCCTCCACCAGTTACAAAGCCCCCGTTCGGATCGTAGATTACGATGAAACCATCATATAAAACTTCGGCCGTAGCTCCGCATGCATCGGAAACAACTAATTTAACATTGTAGACGCCTGGAGCCAGATTGAATGAGCCAGATACTGTACCATTAGAAACCACCCCTTGCTGCGGGTTGCCGTAGATTTCCCCATCCGTGCTGAAAGTGAAAGTTGCTAATACCAGATTATTGTCTGTATAATTTGCAGATAGCGTTGCGGCAGTACCAATCTGCACAGGATGTGCAGGACCTGTAATCGGAGATAGAGTTGGATTTGCATTTTCTACAGTAACCGTGAAGCTCGCTGTGGCCGGGTTGCCGGCTTCGTCTTCCGTTTCATAAGTCACGGTGGTGGTGCCAACTGGGAACTCAGCGCCGGAAGCAAGACCAGCACTCAACTTAGGAGTAACGGTGGAGCAGTTATCTGAAGCAGAAACTGCGTATGTAACCACCGCAGTGCATTTACCTGCATCGTTTTTCACGGTAATGTTTGCAGGAACGGTAACAACAGGAGCTTCATCGTCTGTTACTGTTACCAACAGTTCGTCAGATGACGAGTTGCCAGCCACATCAGTGCCCGTATATGTGATGGTTGTTACTCCCTGATTGAAAGTATAACTTCCTACTTGACCTGTACCACTATTTGTAGTAGCGCCTGTCATTACCCAACTTAATTGGCCAACAGCACAGTTATCTGTGAATTCAGCATCAGGGATAGAAACTTCTGCAGTGCAAGTACCTGTGTTAGTGCCAGATGTCTGGTTTTCGGCTGCTGCCAGCACTGGGGCGGTCTCGTCCACGACCGTCACGGTCTGCGTGGCTGTCACTGTGTTGCCGGCTGCGTCTACTGCTGTGTAAGTTACAGTTGTTTCGCCCAGCTCGAAGGTCTCGGGAGCATCGTTGGTCACTTCAACATTGGCTGTGCAGTTGTCAGTGGCTGTGGCATCGCCAAGGTCCACGCCGGTGGCCTGGCACTGCGCATTGGCCGCTACCTGAACTGCCGCTGGCGCTGCCAGCACTGGGGCGGTCTCGTCCACGACCGTCACGGTCTGCGTGGCTGTCACTGTGTTGCCGGCTGCGTCTACTGCTGTGTAAGTTACAGTTGTTTCGCCCAGCTCGAAGGTCTCGGGAGCATCGTTGGTCACTTCAACATTGGCTGTGCAGTTGTCAGTGGCTGTGGCATCGCCAAGGTCCACGCCGGTGGCCTGGCACTGCGCATTGGCCGCTACCTGAACTGCCGCTGGCGCTGCCAGCACTGGGGCGGTCTCGTCCACGACCGTCACGGTCTGCGTGGCTGTCACTGTGTTGCCGGCTGCGTCTACTGCTGTGTAAGTTACAGTTGTTTCGCCCAGCTCGAAGGTCTCGGGAGCATCGTTGGTCACTTCAACATTGGCTGTGCAGTTGTCAGTGGCTGTGGCATCGCCAAGGTCCACGCCGGTGGCCTGGCACTGCGCATTGGCCGCTACCTGAACTGCCGCTGGCGCTGCCAGCACTGGGGCGGTCTCGTCCACGACCGTCACGGTCTGCGTGGCTGTCACTGTGTTGCCGGCTGCGTCTACTGCTGTGTAAGTTACAGTTGTTTCGCCCAGCTCGAAGGTCTCGGGAGCATCGTTGGTCACTTCAACATTGGCTGTGCAGTTGTCAGTGGCTGTGGCATCGCCAAGGTCCACGCCGGTGGCCTGGCACTGCGCATTGGCCGCTACCTGAACTGCCGCTGGCGCTGCCAGCACTGGGGCGGTCTCGTCCACGACCGTCACGGTCTGCGTGGCTGTCACTGTGTTGCCGGCTGCGTCTACTGCTGTGTAAGTTACAGTTGTTTCGCCCAGCTCGAAGGTCTCGGGAGCATCGTTGGTCACTTCAACATTGGCTGTGCAGTTGTCAGTGGCTGTGGCATCGCCAAGGTCCACGCCGGTGGCCTGGCACTGCGCATTGGCCGCTACCTGAACTGCCGCTGGCGCTGCCAGCACTGGGGCGGTCTCGTCCACGACCGTCACGGTCTGCGTGGCTGTCACTGTGTTGCCGGCTGCGTCTACTGCTGTGTAAGTTACAGTTGTTTCGCCCAGCTCGAAGGTCTCGGGAGCATCGTTGGTCACTTCAACATTGGCTGTGCAGTTGTCAGTGGCTGTGGCATCGCCAAGGTCCACGCCGGTGGCCTGGCACTGCGCATTGGCCGCTACCTGAACTGCCGCTGGCGCTGCCAGCACTGGGGCGGTCTCGTCCACGACCGTCACGGTCTGCGTGGCTGTCACTGTGTTGCCGGCTGCGTCTACTGCTGTGTAAGTTACAGTTGTTTCGCCCAGCTCGAAGGTCTCGGGAGCATCGTTGGTCACTTCAACATTGGCTGTGCAGTTGTCAGTGGCTGTGGCATCGCCAAGGTCCACGCCGGTGGCCTGGCACTGCGCATTGGCCGCTACCTGAACTGCCGCTGGCGCTGCCAGCACTGGGGCGGTCTCGTCCACGACCGTCACGGTCTGCGTGGCTGTCACTGTGTTGCCGGCTGCGTCTACTGCTGTGTAAGTTACAGTTGTTTCGCCCAGCTCGAAGGTCTCGGGAGCATCGTTGGTCACTTCAACATTGGCTGTGCAGTTGTCAGTGGCTGTGGCATCGCCAAGGTCCACGCCGGTGGCCTGGCACTGCGCATTGGCCGCTACCTGAACTGCCGCTGGCGCTGCCAGCACTGGGGCGGTCTCGTCCACGACCGTCACGGTCTGCGTGGCTGTCACTGTGTTGCCGGCTGCGTCTACTGCTGTGTAAGTTACAGTTGTTTCGCCCAGCTCGAAGGTCTCGGGAGCATCGTTGGTCACTTCAACATTGGCTGTGCAGTTGTCAGTGGCTGTGGCATCGCCAAGGTCCACGCCGGTGGCCTGGCACTGCGCATTGGCCGCTACCTGAACTGCCGCTGGCGCTGCCAGCACTGGGGCGGTCTCGTCCACGACCGTCACGGTCTGCGTGGCTGTCACTGTGTTGCCGGCTGCGTCTACTGCTGTGTAAGTTACAGTTGTTTCGCCCAGCTCGAAGGTCTCGGGAGCATCGTTGGTCACTTCAACATTGGCTGTGCAGTTGTCAGTGGCTGTGGCATCGCCAAGGTCCACGCCGGTGGCCTGGCACTGCGCATTGGCCGCTACCTGAACTGCCGCTGGCGCTGCCAGCACTGGGGCGGTCTCGTCCACGACCGTCACGGTCTGCGTGGCTGTCACTGTGTTGCCGGCTGCGTCTACTGCTGTGTAAGTTACAGTTGTTTCGCCCAGCTCGAAGGTCTCGGGAGCATCGTTGGTCACTTCAACATTGGCTGTGCAGTTGTCAGTGGCTGTGGCATCGCCAAGGTCCACGCCGGTGGCCTGGCACTGCGCATTGGCCGCTACCTGAACTGCCGCTGGCGCTGCCAGCACTGGGGCGGTCTCGTCCACGACCGTCACGGTCTGCGTGGCTGTCACTGTGTTGCCGGCTGCGTCTACTGCTGTGTAAGTTACAGTTGTTTCGCCCAGCTCGAAGGTCTCGGGAGCATCGTTGGTCACTTCAACATTGGCTGTGCAGTTGTCAGTGGCTGTGGCATCGCCAAGGTCCACGCCGGTGGCCTGGCACTGCGCATTGGCCGCTACCTGAACTGCCGCTGGCGCTGCCAGCACTGGGGCGGTCTCGTCCACGACCGTCACGGTCTGCGTGGCTGTCACTGTGTTGCCGGCTGCGTCTACTGCTGTGTAAGTTACAGTTGTTTCGCCCAGCTCGAAGGTCTCGGGAGCATCGTTGGTCACTTCAACATTGGCTGTGCAGTTGTCAGTGGCTGTGGCATCGCCAAGGTCCACGCCGGTGGCCTGGCACTGCGCATTGGCCGCTACCTGAACTGCCGCTGGCGCTGCCAGCACTGGGGCGGTCTCGTCCACGACCGTCACGGTCTGCGTGGCTGTCACTGTGTTGCCGGCTGCGTCTACTGCTGTGTAAGTTACAGTTGTTTCGCCCAGCTCGAAGGTCTCGGGAGCATCGTTGGTCACTTCAACATTGGCTGTGCAGTTGTCAGTGGCTGTGGCATCGCCAAGGTCCACGCCGGTGGCCTGGCACTGCGCATTGGCCGCTACCTGAACTGCCGCTGGCGCTGCCAGCACTGGGGCGGTCTCGTCCACGACCGTCACGGTCTGCGTGGCTGTCACTGTGTTGCCGGCTGCGTCTACTGCTGTGTAAGTTACAGTTGTTTCGCCCAGCTCGAAGGTCTCGGGAGCATCGTTGGTCACTTCAACATTGGCTGTGCAGTTGTCAGTGGCTGTGGCATCGCCAAGGTCCACGCCGGTGGCCTGGCACTGCGCATTGGCCGCTACCTGAACTGCCGCTGGCGCTGCCAGCACTGGGGCGGTCTCGTCCACGACCGTCACGGTAAAGTTACAAGTTGTCGAACCACATGAATTTGTTGCTGTAACAGTAACATTTGTAGTTCCTATATTGAATGTAGAACCACTGCCTGTTCCACTGCCACTGCCATTGGTGTCACCGCTAAATGCATAAGTGTATGTTGGTGCCGGAGTACCGGAAGCTGTTGCATCATAATTTACCATAGCAGAACAAGCTCCAGAAGCAGTAGGCGTAGTAATATTATCAGGGCAGGAAGTAAATGATGGAGCTTCGATCAAAGTCAAAGTTCCTGTACCTGTCCCTTGATCTTGCCCTGCAGCAGCTGTTACTGTAAAAGTATAGTTGCCAGGAGTTGCTGTTGAAGGAATAGTAAGTGTTAATGTAGAGGAAGGAATCGCAGTTCCACCACCTGAATTTACTGTAGTAGGCGAGAAAGATCCTGTAACTCCTGTTGGCAAGCCCGAAACTGAATATGTCACATTTACAGTTCCGTTTTGAAGTCGGGACGCCTGCACAGTATAAGATATTGTTATAGTACCGCTTTCCGGTATACAGGCAGTCTGAGTGATAGGAGTAACAGTTACAGGTCCAACTCTCTGTGCGTCAGTAAAAATATGTGTAGATGTATAACCACTCTGTTTACCGACGGCAACAACCGTGAATTTCACACCTAAATGCCGCCATTCAATTGGATAATCAATTCGCCAGATACCGTTTGAATCAACGCTTACATCATATTTATGAAAGTCAGGATAATCTGGTTCTTCTTTTAATTCTACATGGACACTTTGATCCTGTGTCCAACCATAGCCAGTGATATGAGCAGTATCGCCAGGGTAGTAATCTTCCTTATCAGATGAGACAGTTGGTGCGTAAATGTCAAGTGCATTGGCACCTACAAAAGAAAGAGCGGCTAATATTGCAACCAGGTAGAGCACCCGCCATTTCGCCGTACGTTTTAGTAAAAGTTTTACATTCATGTGTAAGTTGAGGTTAAATAGTTGAGAAGAAGTGTAGAATAAAGCAGTACAATCGAACGCAGCAATAGCCTTACCATGGCAAAATGCTGCTGCATCAGGCGAGGATGTAGCTGTCCTTAGCGCTTCCTGGAAGCAATGGGGACTACTTTAGGTGTTTCTAAGAAAAAAGTGGAGGTATTTTAAGAAT
Organism: Pontibacter russatus; assembly: GCF_009931655.1. Taxonomy (NCBI): domain Bacteria; kingdom Pseudomonadati; phylum Bacteroidota; class Cytophagia; order Cytophagales; family Hymenobacteraceae; genus Pontibacter; species Pontibacter russatus. The sequence continues at coordinate 270,626 of NZ_CP047984.1, forward strand.
TATTTGACTGCTACCCTTAAGCCAACTTTATTGCTGGTTTAATAGTTCAAATTTACGTTCTTATTATACAATTAAACAAGCTTTATGTTGCAATTATTTCAAAATAAATTTATATAGTCATATATAGAAATCGCACAAGAATAAAAAATTAGTAAATAAATGTATATATGGCTGTACATCAAATGACTAAACACTGATTGGTACTTTCGTTTTACCTGATTAAAGTAAGGAACTGTGCCGCAACTGGAATTGCTTTTTTGCTACCTTTGCTGCCTCTGCCATATATATAGCCACTCTGGCATAGTTTTTTCTTTTATATGACTTGAGCAAAAGCGCTTAAAATTCTTTTACACTATGAAAATATACTTGTCTCTCCTTCTGTTGTTTCTCTTTTTGGGAGTGTCTGCCGCCACTGCACAGGTGATCTTGCCGCAGGCCAGCCCGGCAGCTATGGTGAAGCAAACCATCGGCTTAACGGATATCACAGTTAATTACCACGCCCCGGGCGTGAAAGGGAGAAAGGTTTTCGGAGACCTGGTCCCTTACGGTTCGCTTTGGCGGGCGGGTGCCAACGAGGCAACGCTCATCACTTTTACTGATGAATTGTTTCTGAACCATGAGCGGGTACCCGCCGGGACCTACTCCTTCTTCATTTTTCCGCAGAGCGACACGCTGTGGCAGGTAGTGCTGAACAAGGACACGGGCCTGTGGGGACTGGAAGGATATAACGAGTTGGACGACGTGGCATACCTGGAGGTAAGGCCAGTGAAAAACGAATTCAACGAGACGATGCAGTTCTCTTTCTCCGACATCGGCGCCAACAGCGGCAAACTTAATCTGGTATGGGAAAACATGAAGGTGAGCCTCGATATTGAAACGGAAGTAGAGAAGAAAGCGCTCGCCAACATCAACGAAGCACTCGCCAAGGCAGCCCCGGACGACTGGTATATATGGGCGCAGTGCGCGGAGTATATGCTCCCCCGAAAGGAGTACCACCAGAAGGCGCTGGAGTGGATCAACAAGTCTATCGCCATCAAAGACAATTTCTTCAACAACTGGATCAAAGCCAAGCTATATGCCTCCAACAATGAGTATGAGGTGGCATCTAACCTTTCGGCCAAGGCCATCAAGTTAGGCTCTACCGAGCCGGAAAGCTACCAGGAGTATGCCAGCCAGATTGAGACAGCCTATAACGACTGGAAAAAGCGCAGGTAATTATCGAAAGTTTATGTAAAGCAGCGGCGGGAGTTATATTCTAAATATAGCTCCCGCCGCTGCTTTACATAATATATATAGAATCAGAACTTCGCCACGAACCGGAGGTTGAGGCGGCGGCCAGTCAGGAAGTTTGGCACAGCATAGGTCAGGCCGTTCACATCGTTCACGTAGGTATAGGATATCCTGTTCTTCGCGTCGATCAGGTTCAGCACCTCCAGCCCAATCCATAGGCTCTCCAACGATGCTTTCTTCCGCTCCACCAGGTCGCTCTCCAGAACAATCAGCTTCGAGAATCCCAGGTCCACCCGTTTGTAGGATTTCCCGTCGAAAGCGTTCCGGTACTCTGGCCGGCGGGGCGGGCCGAAGGGAAGGCCGCTGCCGTACACGAGGTTGAGGGACATCCGGATGGTGGGATTGTCGGGCAGGTGGTCCTGAAAAAACACCCCCACGTTCACCAGTTGGTCTGTTGGCCTGCGGATATAGCCCTGCTCCTGCCTGCCTGTCACTTCGCCCTGTGCGTTATATATAAATGAGGAATCCCCTTGCACATCTTCTTTTGTTGTCAGCAGCCCCAGGCTCAGCCACGACTCCGCGCCCGGTATAAACTCGCCGTTCACGCGCACATCCAGCCCGGCCGCGTAGGCCTTTGCGTTGTTTCTGGCATAGTAACGCAGGCGCACGTTGTCGATGTCATACGGAATTACGTTAGTCATCGATTTGTAATACGCCTCCGTCGTCAGCTTAAAGTCACGCCCCCAGGCCTTGAACAGGTAGTCGCTCCCAACGATGGCATGCACCGCGCGCTGCGCCTTCAGTAGTGGGTTAAGCTCGCCCTCAAAGTTACGTAGTTCCCGGTAAAAAGGCGGCTGGTAATACAGGCCCAGCGCCGCTTTGAAGGAGAGGTCCGGGTTGTGGCGGGAGATAAACGCATACTGCACACGCGGCGAGATGTTCAGCTCCTGGTTATAATCCCAGTAGGTGGCCCGAAGGCCGTAAGTGATGGTCTTGAGCGAGTCAAGCTCGAATGTGTGCTGCACAAAGCCGCTGTAGCGCATCGTGTTCAGGCCGAGCTGCGAGCGCAGGAAATAGTTTTGGAAGACATAATCAGCCGAATCCACAAAACCGTACTCCGACAGCTCATCCGAAATGTTCTCGGAGGTTGCCTTAGCACCGAACTGCAGGTTGCTGCCCTGGCCCATGCGCCAGCTGTTCCGGATCTCGGCAGTGCCGATGCGCGCCAGCAGTGTGTTGCGGGCATGGTCGTACTGCGTGCCGAAGCCCAGTTCCTGCTGGCACTCACCAATGTTGTTGCCCGAGGTGCTCACGTCGCAGAGCCGGTAATAGGCCTCCACCTCCCGGAACTCGCGCTCCCAGGAATGCACTGCCGAAAGAATTACCTCGGTGGTATAATCATCCGTAAACCGGTGCGTCAAATTAAGGCCAGCCTGGTAGGTGGTGTATTCCATCAGTTCCTGCCCCTCAAAGCCCACCGCCAGCCGCAACGGCGACTGGCGTGTGCCGAAAGTGGTGACCTGCGTCTCCGGCTCCACAGAATAGTTGTTGCGGGCGTAGCTGCCCAGTATGCCCAGTGTGGTACGACCAGAAGGCACAGTGTCCTTGGCAAGATCAAGATGTATATAGGCTTGCGCGTCCGTGAAGACCGGATTATATCTGCCATCCACGGGAAGGCCCTGCAGCAGGTAACGGCTATTTTTGTGGCGCGCGCCGAGCAGGTAAGACACCTTTCTGTTTTTGGAGGCCGACTCCAGGTGCAGGGTGCCGCCGGTTAAGCCGCCGCTCACAGAGGCGGCAAAATCCTTCGGCTGCTTGTACTGGATGTTGAGGACCGAGGAGAGTTTATCGCCGTATTTGGGCTGCCAGCCGCCTGAGGAGAAGGAGATATCCGCCACCAGGTCGGGATTTACGAAGCTGAGTCCCTCCTGCTGCCCGGCCGTGATCAGGAAGGGCCTGTAAATTTCGATGTTGTTGACGTAAACGAGGTTCTCGTCGTAGTTGCCGCCCCGCACAGCATAGGTGCTGGACAGCTCGTTGTTGCTGGTAACACCTGGCAGCGTCACGAGCACCTTGTTAAAATCGCCGAAAGCGGAAGGTAGGCTTTTAATGTCGCGCGGGTCCAGCTTCGTGACGCTGACCTGCTCACGGGTATCCTGATGGTTTTTCCCGCGCACATCCAGCGTGCCCAGTTGTTGGGAATCCGGCTGCAAAATCAACTCTACATGCAGCGTCCCGCCGGGTTGCGGCTGTACGGTTCGCTCCAGTTCCTGATAGCCCAGGTATCTTACCAGCAGCACGAGTTCCTGCTGTGCCGCCACCCGCAGTTCAAAAACGCCCTCCGGGCCTGTCTGTGTTGCCAGCGTCGTCCCCTTCACCGCGACCGTCGCGAGTTCCAGGGGCTGCCGCGCCGGGTTCAGGACCTTGCCAGTGATGCGTGCCTGCTGCGCTGAAACGGCCAGGGGTAAAAGCAGCACAAACCACACCGGCAAAAATCTCAGCATCAGGGAAAGCTATATAGAAGATGATTTGAGCGCCGCAATAGTGTGCAGCGGATCGGCGGAAGTGAACACGAAACTGCCGGCCACCAGCACATCGGCCCCTTTCTCCAGCAGCAGCGGAGCGTTCTCCAGGTTCACTCCCCCGTCAATTTCGATCAGGGCATGCGAGTTGCGGGCGATGATGAGATTTTTGAGCGCCTCAATCTTGCGGTAGGTGTTATGGATAAACTTCTGGCCGCCAAAACCGGGGTTCACCGACATCAGGAGCACCATATCTACATCAGCGATGATATCCTCCAGCAGTTGCACCGGAGTATGCGGGTTCAGCGCCACGCCCGCTTTGGCGCCGGTGTCCTTGATCTGCTGCACCGTGCGATGCAGGTGGATGCAGGCCTCCAGATGCACCGTGATGGTGTCCGCGCCTGCCGTCCTGAACCGCTCTATATATAGCTCCGGCTCCTGAATCATCAGGTGTACGTCCAAAGGCTTCTGCGCGTGGCGCTGAATGGCCTCCACCACCGGAAACCCGAAAGAGATATTGGGCACGAAACGGCCGTCCATAATGTCGATGTGCAGCCAGTCGGCCTGGCTCTTGTTAAGCATCTCTACCTCTGCCTGCAGGTTGGCAAAATCGGAGGCTAGCACTGAAGGAGCAATAAGTGGAATCATACCTGCAAAGGTAGTTTTTTAATTAAATTAAGGAAGAAAATCAGCCGTGGAAAATGGTATACCGAATGTTACAGCTTCACAAAGCGGAGCGTGACCACCCGGCTGCCCGAACGGAGGCGGCACAGGTAAACACCTGTTTTCAACCGGAAGGGATCCAATTGCAGCACCTGCTCTCTGGCAGCCGCGCCAATGGCTTGGTTATATAGTGTTTTGCCGGTCATGTCCAGCACCTGCACCTGTACAGCTTGGCTCCACCAGTCCGGCCCTAATGCCAGTATAATGTCCTGCTCCTGCACCGGATTGGTGATATAGGCCGTGCTCTTCAGCGGCAGTTGCGGCAGGGCCGTCAATGTCCTGCTATAAGTCGGGATGCCGTAGCCAACGGCGCTGTCCGGCGAGGCGGCATTGCTCCCGCTCTGGCGCAGCAGTTGGATCACCTGCATGTTTTTTCTGCTGCGGTTGGCCTGCCACAGGCAGGTCGCGAAGCCCGTCATGATGGGCCCCGCGAAAGAGGTACCGTTAGATCTGACGACATTCCCGCTGGTGGACAGCACGTAGGCATTCCGCCCCAGCGCCACCACATCCGGCTTTACCTGCCCGTCCGCGGTCGGGCCGAAGGAACTGAAGCCTGCCTTCACACCCAGCGAATCCACGGCGCCAACGGCAAGCACCGAGTCGGCATCGGCGGGAGCGCCTATATAGTGCCACTCCTTGCCGCCGTCGTTCCCGGCGCTCACCACTACCAGCATACCCGTGGCTGCGGCCATGTCGGCTGCCCGCGACACAAGGGTGGTGTTGCCGTCAAGGTCGTTGTAAGTGTAACTGGTGGAGGGGCTGTCGAAGGAGGTATAGCCCAGGGAGGAGTTAATGACGTCGGCCCCGGCGCTGTCGGCGTACTCGGCGGCCAGCAGCCAGTTAATTTCCTCGATGTTGTGCTCTGAGGCTGCATTTTCGGTGCGCAGCAGCAGGTAGTTGGCGGCATAAGCCGTGCCGATCATTTTGCCGGGAGCATAGGCCGCCATGGTGGAGAGTACGGCCGTGCCATGCGCATCGGCACCGAAGGCCTCCGGCTGCTTCTGCACAAAATCAAACGTGCCTTTTATCCTGTCGTTCTGGAAAAGGTGGGAAAAGGCATCGAGGGTATTTACCTCCGGAAAGCCCGCATCAAACACCGCGATGGTCATGCCTTCGCCGGTAAAACCTTCCGCATGCAGGGCCGTTGCCCCCAGCATATGTGCCTGATGAAAAGCCAGTCCGTAATCTTTATCCTCCAGTGCCGCCTTAAGAGGCGCCGTAAACGGCAGCGTCTCCATCTCCTGCTTCGACTGAACGCTTCGATCCGGTGCAGGCACCGCTACTCTGTTCAGGTTGCGTGCATTTTTTACAAAGGGCAAGGCCTCTATTTTCTGGAGTTTATCGGCCGGGCACTGCACCACCGCCGCATTGAACCAGCGGGAGGTATACCACACCTGCACACCCAGTCGTTTGAGATTGGCTATATATGTAGGGTTTACCGGAAGGTCGCGGACAGTGAGCGGGATGTGCTGCCGCTGCCTGCGCTCCAAAGCTTTGGCCGACAGAAAGGCTTCCGGCTCGTTTAGCGAAAAAGTCGAACCGGACTTGTCGGTAAAGTAAATCAAATGCTTCTGCTGCGCTTCTGCCGTGCTGTCTGCTCCCTGCCCGTTTGTGAAAGGACTATATAGGAACAGCGCACAGATGAAGAGGAGCAGCTGTCGCATGGCTACATTTTTCCGTAGGAAATCAATTCTTCATGCCGCTCATGGCCATCCAGTTTATAATCTGCTCCGAATTCGCAGACGGAGCCGCTTGTCTGGTTGCAGTACACTACCCGGTTAAAAAGCCTGTATACCCGTCCCACGCCTTCCGCATATACCTCCTTGCGATTGTCCAGGTACACCAGGTTCTTTACAGGAGTGCCCTGGATAACGGTGGCGGTGATGGGAAACACCTGGCCGTTTACCTCATAGGGCTCCCCCACCTGGGTATAGGCATATGTCTCTTTCTCACCCTTATTGACTGCGCGTGTATTAAAGGCATCGCCTGCCCAGGTTTTACCGTTGCTTACAGGAAAAACCAATTTGACGAAGGTGGAGTTATCTTTAGTGAGCAGGAGACTGTTCTCCACTTGCCACACCACCATCACGGAGTCTTCCACCCACGCGCTATTCTCATCAGGACGCGTGGAGCGTACAACTTTGTAGCTGAGCGTGTTGGTCTGATCGTAGAACGAAGTATCTACCCGCTCCTGCAACTGGAAGTGCAGGGTATCGCCCACATTGTCTCTGAACTTGATGTCCGTGACCTCATATATGCGGTAAGCACCTATTTCCAGCGGGTAATAAGCATAGCCCATGGCCTTCGGATCGGGGTACTTCTCTTCGCAGCCGGAAACAAAGCCCGCCAGCACCACCAGGAGCAACAGCACTTTTCTCATCAGGATAACACGTCCAGTTTTATATAGTCCAGGTTGTAATTCGACTCTATCCAGCCGCCCCCACCACGTCGTCGCCTTCGTAGAACACGGCGGCCTGGCCCGGGGCAATGGCATGCACCCCCGTCAGGAAATGCACTTTCATTTTGTCGCCCTCCTGCTCAATAATGGCCTCGGTGCCGGCATCGTTGTAGCGCACCTTCGTCACCGTCGGGATGGGCTGGTCGATCAGGTTGTCGTACTTGGACATACTGAGCTTGCCCACCGTCATCGCGTTCTTCGACAATTCCTCGTAGTTGCCGAGCACCACCTGGTTCCTATCCTTCTCAATGCGTGTTACATAGGCCGGGAAACCTAAAGCGATACCTAGACCCTTGCGCTGCCCGATGGTGTAGAATGGGTAGCCTTCGTGCTTGCCCACCACCGTGCCGTCCTCCAGCACAAAATCACCTCCGGCCACTTTCTCCTCCAGGCCTTCCACGCGCCGCTTCAGGAAGCCGCGGTAGTCGTTGTCCGGGATAAAGCAGATCTCATACGATTCGGGCTTGTTCACCAGTTCGGTAAAGCCGCGGTCCATCGCCATCTGCCGTATCTCCGACTTGTGCAGTTTACCCAGCGGGAAAATAGTGCGGCTGAGGCTCTTCTGCGAGATGCCCCACAGCGCATATGACTGGTCTTTGTGCTCGTCTAGCCCCTTGGAGATGATGTAGCGGCCGTTCTCCTCGCGCACATTGGCGTAGTGCCCGGTGGCGATAAAATCGCAGCCCAGCTGGTCGGCGCGGCGGAGCAGCGCGTCCCATTTGATGTGGGTGTTGCACAGCACGCAGGGGTTTGGCGTGCGACCCGCCAGGTACTCGTCCGTGAAATGGTTGATCACAAAATCGCCGAACTCCTCGCGGATGTCAATGATATAATGCGGGAAGCCCAGTTGAACGGCAATGTTGCGGGCATCGTTGATGGAGTCGAGGCTGCAGCAGCCGGTTTCTTTCTTGCTGGCGCCGCTGGAGGCGTAGTCCCAGGTTTTCATCGTCATCCCCACCACCTCGTAGCCCTGCTCGTGCAGCAGCACGGCAGCTACCGAACTGTCGATGCCGCCGCTCATGGCCACCAATACCCTTCCTTTGTTACTCATTTTATATATAAAATGTATTTCTGCTTGATCTGTTAAATGTATGCAAATATAGCAACAACTCTACAGTTATAAAGATTCAGGAACGCAAAATTGGACGCCCCGGCGTATGCCTCCCGCTCCAAAGCCACAGGACAGAGAAAAAGGACATAAAAAATTGGCATGGTTCGGGAAATCGGATTTACTTTGAGTAACAAAACGAGTATATATACCTCTAACATATAAAGCATACAGTACCATGGGCTTACGTACCTCTGTGATAGTGAACGGCATAAACAACCTGAGCGACGCCCGTTATTGCGCCGGCATGGGTGTGGACATTATCGGATTTAACCTGAAACTGGATGATCCGGAGCGCGTGAAACCCGAGGCGCTGAAGGAAATAATCGGGTGGGTGTCGGGCGTACACATCGCTGGCGAGTACACCCGCGCCCGGCCTGAGATGATAAACGATATGGCGGAGGAATTCGGGCTCGATTATATACAGCTCGACACGCCGTACCTGATCGACGAGATTGAAGAAATCAACCGCCCTGTGATTCAGAAGATATTCATCAACAAGGACACGGTGGAGAGCGAACTGCTGGAGATGATGGAACTCTACAGCCCGGTGGTGCATGCCTTTATTGTGTACTCCGACGATTTCAGTTCGGTAGACGAGACGAACATGAAATTCTTGAAGAGCCTCGCCAAGCAGTTTAAGGTTTATATAGGCTTCGGCATCGACAAAACAAACATCACCGCCATCCTCACCAGAATCAAACCGGCCGGAATTGGTTTGCACGGCGGCCACGAGATTAAGCCGGGGCTGAAGGATTTCGACGAGCTGCAGGAAATTTTCGAGGAGATAGAGGAAGCCTAGCGCTGCCGGTGCATTGGAACGCATATACCCTATATATAAGCATATAAGCCTGACTGACAGCCGCGTCATGTTGTTTCCATAAATAAAACTAATCCATGAAAAAACGAATCCTGCTCCTGCTCTTGCCCGCATTATGCTTTGTGCCATTCTCCAAAGCCCTCAGCCAGAAAGCCCCTCTGGAAATACCGCTGTACCGCAAGCAAATCCCGAACGAAGTGAAGGGACCGGACGAAGAGGCATCCGCGACCGACGGAGGCATCATGCGCGTCAGCAAAGTCCGGAACCCGTCTCTGGCCGTATTTCTCCCTCCGAAAGAAAAGGCAACGGGCACGGCCGTGCTCATATGCCCGGGTGGCGGGTATGGCATTATCGCGATAGACCATGAGGGATATGATGTGGCGAAGGCGTTTAATGAGCAGGGCATTGCGGCCTTCGTGCTGAAGTACCGCCTCCCATCTGACAAGACCTCCTCCAAACCAGAGATAGCGCCTATTCAGGATGCACAGCAGGCCCTGCTCCTCATCCGGGAGCGGGCGAAGGAGTGGCAGGTAAACCCCGCCAAAGTGGGCGTCATGGGCTTCTCGGCAGGCGGGCACCTGGCCTCCACCGTGGGTACGCATTTTCAGAAGTCCTATATAAGCAATCCGAAGCAGACGAGCCTGCGGCCCGACTTCATGCTGCTGCTGTACCCGGTTATCAGCGGCGACAAAAAAATTACGCACCAGGGCTCTTTCGACAATCTACTGGGCAAGGACGCCACCCCGGAGGAAATCAACGAATTCTCGAATGAGCTGCAGGTGACGGCGCAGACACCGCTCACTTTCCTGGTGCACGCCTCCGACGACAAAGCGGTTCCGGTTCAGAACAGCATCCGGTTTTACGAGGCGCTGCTGCAGCACGAGGTTCCGGCGGAACTCCATATATACCAGAACGGTGGCCACGGCTTCGGCCTGAATAACAAAACTACTGCGGATGTATGGTTTGAGCGCTGCGTTAACTGGCTGCACAGTAACAAGTTTTAGGCTTTGTATATAACCTATATATAAGTTGGTTGACGGGAGAAATCAATATCCTCCCAAGTTTTAGATGCTCCTGACTGGCATATATAGAAAAGAGCCCGTGAAGGTATATATCCTCACGGGCTCTTTTCTTTAGGAGTACAGCTGTACCTTTTCAGGATTTACCTAAACCTGAACTGCAGGTACTTTATTGGAACTCCTTCTGCCATATAGCGATTTTCATACGTGGTATATATCCCCATGGTGTGCTCCTGCAACTCGGAATGGTAGAGGTCCTGGGTATATAGCAGATCCCTTATCTGTCCCGCCCGCTCCTGCAGCACCTCCAGGGTATATTCATAGAGCGCCAGGTTGTCCGTCTTGAGGTGCAGAATCCCGTCGGGCTTGAGAATTTTCCGGTACAGGTCCAGGAAGCGCGGCGAGGTGAGGCGGCGCTTGATGTCTCGGTCGCGGGGGCGCGGGTCCGGGAAAGTTATCCAGACCTCATCCACCTCCTGCGGCGCAAAGTTGTCTTCCAGTTGCTCGATAAACGTGCGCAGGAAAGCCACGTTGTCCAGTTCCTCCTCCTCCGCCAGGGTGCTTCCCTTCCAGAGGCGGGCGCCTTTTATATCACTCCCGATAAAGTTCTTCTCCGGGAAAAGCCGCGCCATGCCTACCGTGTACTCGCCCCGGCCACAACCTACCTCTAGCACCAGCGGGTTATTATTCCCGAATTGAAGTTCCCGCCACCTTCCCTTTATTTCGCCATACAGCTCGTCGCCCGGCTCAATGACATTCTCCCGCTCCCCGATGGCGGCAAATTTTGCTAATTTAGATCTTCCCATGAATTCTACAGTTCCTCAATTTCTGCGACCACAAAGGTACTGCCCCCGATGAAAATCACCTCATCCGGCGCAGCATTTGCTTTAGCCGCCGCCACGGCCTGCGACACGGTGCTATATGCCACTCCCCCCAGCCCCACGGCCTGCGCCCGCGCCAGCAGGTCCTGCACCGGCAATGCCCTCGGGATGCTGGCCTGGCAGAAATAATACCTGTACTGCTTTGGCAGCAATTTCAGGATGGCCGTGATATCCTTGTCGTTTACCGCACCGAATACCATATGCACCTGTTTCGGATGCAGGCTCTCCAGTTGCTCCAGTATCTGTTTAATACCATCTTCGTTATGGCCTGTATCACAAATGGTTAATGGCTCATGTCGCAGCACCTGCCAGCGTCCCTTCAGCCCCGTCAGCTTTTTGGTGTTGGCCAGCCCGCTTCTTAAAGCCTGATGGGTAATGTGAAAGCCTTTTTCATGCAGCAGCACCAGCGCCTGCAGCACACCGGGCAGGTTATATATCTGATATGCGCCCGCCAGGTCCAGTTCCAGGCCGGGCAAAAAGGGTTTTTCATTCCGGTATACCTGCAGCACCTGCCGCTCAAGCGTGGCTTCCGTCACCTCAAACCTGAAGTAGTCGGGCGCAAAATAGATGGGAGCCCCTGCTTCCTCTGCCTTCGCTTCAAACACCTCCTGCGCCTCCTGCTGCCGCGTGCTGATAACGGCCGGTATGCCCGTTTTGATGATACCTGCTTTTTCAGAGGCAATGGCGCTGATCGTGTTGCCCAGCAAAGCCTGGTGGTCGTAGCCGATATTGGTGATAAGGGAAAGCTCGGGCTGAACGATATTGGTGGAGTCGAGGCGGCCGCCGAGGCCTACCTCGATGACGGCTATATCTACCTGCTCCTCAGCAAAATACTGGAAAGCCAGCGCCACCGTCATCTCAAAAAAGGAAGGCTGGATGCGCTCGAAGAGCGGCTTGTGCTGCTCTACAAAGCGCACGAGGTAATCCTGCGGCAGTTCCTGCCCGTTGATGCGGATGCGCTCTGTGAAGGACTTGAGATGGGGCGAAGTATAGAGGCCGGTTCGGTAGCCGGATTCCTGCAGCACGGCCGCCAGCATATGCGAACTGCTGCCCTTTCCGTTGGTGCCCGCCACATGTATGGATTTGAACTGCTGCTGCGGCTGTCCCAGCGCCTCGCACAGGGCGATGATGTTGTCGAGACTCTTCTTAAAAGCAGCATTGCCGATGCGGTGAAACATCGGCAATTGCTCATATAGGTAATCAAGGCACTCCTGATAAGTCATAAAGTTAATGCTGACGCGCAGCGATTAGCGCGAGGTGATCCTGAAAGTCACGATACCGGAGGCACCTGCGTTTGCCGCTCCGCCCCCGGTGCGGCTAAACGTTGTTTTCTGCAACTGCTCTTTATACCAGGCCACTACCTGCGGCGATACATTGCTCTCCAGCACATTAATCCCGCTCAGGTTGCCGTCCGCGTCAATCTTAATGGCGAATTTGATGATGCCGGTCACGTTGCTGTAAGGGTCCTTGCGGGGCTCAATGTCGTAGCGCCAGCCGGGCATGTCCAGCGAACCGCCCGAACCACCGCCTGCTTTGCCATACAGGGCCTTGGCGTCTACCTTGCCCTCAGGGTCTCCCTTGTCGCCCACTGCGCCGTCATCGTCCCCATTGTTGTTGCCGGTGGCCGCGTCTGCTGTGCCGCTCTTCCCGTTTCCGGTGCTGGTGGTCGGCTGGCCCGGGTACAGCGACTTCGGCTTCTCCGGCTCCTTCTTTACTACCTCCTTGGTGGGCTCTGCCTTAGGTTGCGGCTTGACCTCCTCCTTCTTCGGCTCTGGCTTGGGCTGCGGCTTCACCACCTCCTTCACAGAAACCGGCGCCTCGGCCGTAGTGGTGGTCACCTTCGGGGTTTCTACCGGCTGGGGGGGCGATGGCGGGGTGGTTGTCGCGACAGGCTCTGGCTCGGGCAAAGGATCGGGCTGCGTGGGCGCTGGCTTGCTGTCTTCCACGTTTTCAGATTCGTTAGCCGCCGCCAGTGTCTGCACTTCGCCGCTCCCCACCTCATCCATACCAAAGTTCAGCTCAATACCGTATTCCGGGGCGGGCGGGTAAGGCGCCTCCCAGGCAAGCATAAAGATCAGAAGAAGCAGCAGAAGGGCATGGAAGCCGATGCTCACGCCTGCGGCTATGCGTTTGTTCTTTTCTTCTTCGTGTGGTTGGGCAATAGCCATATATAGTTCCTATTCACCTGGCACCGTGGCCAGTGTAACGCTTGCATTCAGGTTTTTGGCGATGCCGGCCACCCTCACCAGGTGCTCTACCGGCACGCTCTTGTCTACGTGTAACACCACGGCACCCTCCTCCGTTCCCTGCAGCAGGGCCGTCAGTTGCGGTTCAATGTCGTCGAGCGCAATGGGCTTCTCGTTCAGGTAGTACTTCAGGTCCTCTGTTATAGTGACGCTGATCTTCTGCATGGTGATGTCAGAGGCCTTGCTGGTGGGCAGGCTGACCGGCAGACCCGTGGGTGCCACGAAGTTTGAGGTGAGCATGAAAAATATCAGCAACAGGAAGATGATGTCCGTCATGGAGGACATGCTGAACTCAGCGTTTATCCTGTTTTTGGAGCGTAGATTCATTTCTAAAGCTGTGGTTCTTGTAATAGATCGAGGAACTCGATGGAAGAGTATTCCATGCCATGCACAATGCTGTCAATTTTCGATACCAGGTAGTTGTAACCAACATAGGCCGGAAGACCGATAATCAGACCCGCTGCTGTCGTCACCATGGCTTCATATATACCACCCGATAATAGCTTTGGGCTGATGGAGCCCTCGGCCTGCGCAATGGCGATGAAAGCCTGAATCATACCCGTTACCGTTCCGAGGAAGCCCAGCATCGGGGCGGCTCCGGCGATGGTAGCCAGGGAAGAAAGATTTTTCTCAAGGCGGCTAATCTCTATCTTGCCTACGTTCTCAATAGAAGTCTCGATGTTCTTAAGGGGGTTTCCGATCCGGGTGAGGCCTTTCTCAATCATGCGTGCGACAGGGGTGTTAGTCTGCGCGCACAGCATTTTTGCGCCGCTTATATCCCCGGCAAGCACCATCTTCTTGATCCGGTCGTTGAAACCATCGGGATTTTTGGCGGCTTTCTTCAGGGTGAGGAAGCGCTCCACGAAGATATAGATCGCGGCCAGGGACAATATCGCCAGCGGGATCATCGCCCAGCCTCCCGCCAGGGCAAGGTCAATAAGCCGTACTGAATCAGGTCCCGATCCGGCACCCTCTGCCAGGGCTGCAGTTGTGTCAGCTGCTGTAGTTGTGATTTGTAATAAGAGTGATGTCATGTTAGTAATTAAGTACCCAAATTGTTTCTCCGAATGATTTTTTATAGTCTTTAAGCGCCGCCTTTGCTTCGTCGGGTGTGGCAAAGTCGGCTACAGAAACCCGGTAAAGTTTGCCGGACTTGCCAGGCAACAGCATTTTGGAGGCGAAGCCTGCCTCGCGCACCGCCTCGCGGCGGTTTTCTGCATTCTCCGCGGTAGAGTAGCCACCGATGATGATATAGGAACGGCCGGTCTCAGCCTTTATCGTCATGACAGGTTTCTCCGGAGCCTTGATTTCCTCTGCCAATGGCGCGACCTCTGTTTCTGCTTGGCTGTCAACGCTTTTTATGTGCGCATCTGCAGTGATGCTTTCACTTGCTGACACCGCTGTGCCAGTTCCGAATGGCGGAGCCAGCACCGTTTCTTCTTCCGCTACCGGGGCTTCCACAGGCAGTATGCTGCTGTAGTTCGCCGCCTGCTCCTCCACAGTAAAGGGTACATAGTCTGAGGCATACTTGCTGGCAGTTGCACCGTTGCTTGCGGCATAACCGGAGTTGAACAGCGCAACCGGGTTCAGGCTGCTGATGTTGTAATCGGCCTGCAGCGACAGGAAATAAAGGGCTGTGCCCGTCAAACCCGCCAGCGCCAAGCCCGCAGCAACGTTGTAGGCGCGCTTCAGGCGCTTCTGCAACGGCTGCCGCTGCAACTGGTGCTCCTGCTGGCGCTCTTTTATGAGGGCGCGCAATACGGCAGGCTCCTCTATCCTGACCGGCCTTGCCACCAGTTCGGGCAGACCGAAGCTGTCCTCCAGCAGGTTGTCGCCTTCTGTATATTCAAACTGAATTTTGTGCTCAGGGCTGTATCTGAAAATGCCTATATCCTTCAATTCAAACCGGTTTTCCGCCTGCAGGCGCGCCTTTGCCCGGTACACGAATGAAGCCACCAGTTGCTGCGCCTCCTCCACCGGCAAGTTATCCCGGTAAGCGATTGTGCTGATCAGCAAACCGTCGTTCAGCACCAGTTTTTCGTTAAAAGCAATCTTTTTGGAGGGCGGTGCAAAAGAGTGCCTCACCGGATTGATTTTAGCGGACACATACCGTGTTATCAGCCCACCGAAATCGGGTATGATAACGCAGTCGTTGTCATAAAGCAGTGACTTAATGTGCTTCTCAACCATAAGCAAATTTTAGAATGAGTAAGTAACGCCTCCAATCAGGTTCAAGCTCTTGCCCGGGTAGTTGACGAATCTTTCGTACTTCTTCCCAAACAGGTTGTTGGCCATCAGAAACACCGTGAAGTTGTTTGTGAAGCGGTAGTCTGCCTTCAGGTTCAAGTCCACGATGGTGTCTGTCTCACGCAACGCGTGGGTTCCGTCGGGGCCGGTAACCTGCCCAAACGAGCTTCCAATATAATAAAGTTCTGAATTAAAGAGAATCTTGTCGTAGAAGTTGTAGGTGCCGTAAACGCTTGCCAGCAGTTCGGGGCGATGAAAGGGATGCTCCAAGGAGGCGGTATTATAGTTGTTATAATCAGCCTTTACACCCAGCCTGAACTCATCGGAGTAATTAAAGGACGCCTCTGTATAAAAATTCAGAACATTTGTCACGCCGTCGTCATACACCAGCTCAAACTTGGCTGGGTTGAGCGGTGAGTTGTTGTAGAAGTACAGGTTACGGTAGTTCTGGTAGGCGACGCGCGCGTTCAGCTGCACGTAGTTGGCAATGTTGGCCTGCATGCCGCCATATATCTCCAGGCCCTTGTTGATGTCGGCTACCCGTGCATCAGGCGCCAGCCACGGGTTCTCCTGTGTCAGCTGGTATAAAGTAACCCTTTCCAGATCGCCGCCTAAACCAGCATATAACAGCAGGTTACCTTCAATAGGCTCTACCCCTACACGAACCATCGGGTATATATTCACCTTCTTGGCGTTGTTGACGGTATCGCCGGTATACGCCACCTTGGCGCCCAGCGTCAGGCGCAGGGCATTCAGCTGGCGCTCGTAGGCCGCACCCAGCTTCACAAAATTCCGGCTAAAGAAAAGCGAATCCTTCTGCGAAAGGAAGGAAAGGTCTGCATCAACCCGGAAGGCCGATGTTTCGTCTATGCCGTACTCGCTGCGCAGTTTGAGGGCCAGGTTGCTCTCGCTCATGTCGTAGCGGTCGTTCAGGTAGCGGAACTGCACATCCCCTTTGTACTGGAATGGCGCATCCGAGGAGTGGTTGTGCAGGAAGCCCTCCGCCGACACCCGGTTAAAAACCTGCCGAATGGAATCCTTCTCCACTTCCTGATCTCCCTCCAGCGCCGGCTCGTAGCCATAGAAGTGGTACTTGTCGCGGCCGTAGTGCAGCTTGCCTCCGGCGGTGAACCCCTTCATATAGCGCTCACCGTGCAGGGAGATGTCCGAGTTGGCAACGGCGGAATTGCCTTTGTCAACGGGGCCGCGGCCGGAACCGATATGGCTCACTTCCGCGCCAAGGTCCGCTGTTTCGCTGCGTTTGTTATGAAAGTAGCCCTTCAGGTAAAGCGATGCATAATTCCCGATTCCGGCTTTCAGGTAATTGCCATATAGCTTCGTGAGCTCGTCCTGCTTTATGGTGAGCACGCGCATCTGAAGCTCTATGTCCTGCTCCGGCAGGCGGTAGTCGGCAAAACGGTAGCGCACGTTGCGGTCGCCGGTCTCGGGCGGGTCGATCCGGAATTTCTCGAAGTTGCGGGCTGCCTGGGGCAACTCTATCACGCGGTCTTTCTCCACCACCACCTCCGTGTCCTCCAGTTTGGCGCCTTCGCCCCAGCCCTGCGTTTGCGCCTGTGCATCGTTGAGGTAGCTGTACCCCACACTCATAACAATGGCAAGCGAGGCTAATCTTACTTTATTTCTCATGTTTTGATGATCCTAAACTAAACTGCTTTTGAACTTCCTTTGCCTACTCCTGCCCCGTTGTGTCCACCTCCGGCTCCAGGTCCAGCGAATCGATCCGGGGTTGGAGCTCGAGTGAGTCGCCTTGTTCCTCTATATCCAGCGAATCGCTCTGAGGCTTCATATCAAGCGAATCTTGCTGAGGCTGCATGTTCAGGGAATCGCCGGAGGGAACCAGCGTCGGCTGCGGCGCCTGCCCCTGCTGCTGTGGCTGTGTGCCTGCGTTGGTTCCCTCCATTTTGGCCAGCTTCTGCTTCGCCTCTGCCACAATCTCTTTGTTTGGCGCGTTCTCAATGATGGAGTTGAGGGTGGCTTTGGCCTGGAACATCTCGTTCAGGGCCGCATAGTTGTCGGCAATAATCAGGAAGGTCTTGCCCAGCCAGTAATCGTAGTTGGCGTATTTGGTGTTGAAGTCAAACGCCACCTCATTCGACTCCTTGTATTTCTTCTGCTTGTGAAGAATCTCTGCAATCAGGTACTGCGCCTCCGCCCCGTTCACGTCTGTGGCCGAGGCCACCGCCTCCCGCAGTTCCTTGAGGGCCTGCTCCAGGTTTCCTTGCGCGTAGGTGGCTTTCCCTCTGAATAAAAGCGCTGTGTTATAGGCATTCAGCGAGGCGTTGCCCTGGCTGATCAGCTCGTTTGCCGTGCGTTTGGTGGACGTGTAGTCGTTGGTGAGGTAATAGGTTTGCATCAGGCCGGTAAGGGCGGTTTGCTGCTCTTTCCGGTTTGTGGCCAAATCGCGCAGGCGGGTGTAATACTTGATGGCCTCAGGATAGTTCTTCGCCTCAAACTCCAGATCAGCCACCCGCTGGATCGCTCTGTTCACATACTCGGATTTGTTTTCTTCGATCACCTGCTTCATGCGCGGCAAGCCTTTCTGCATGTTGTTCTGGCGCAGGTAAGAATCCGCGAGGAAGTACCGGGCATCGGCGCCGTAAGTGCTCTTCGGGTAAGCCTTTAAGTAAGCCTCGAACTTAGGCACCGCCTGATCATATTTCTGACTGAAGTACAAAGTCTTGGCAGCCTCGTATTCAACGCTTTCAAGCGCGTTGCTTTCCGGGTTGGCGGCCTTAAACTTATCCAGGTACTCGTCAAACTCATTGCTGCGGTTCTCGGTGCCCAGCATCTCCTGCAGGCTGTACAGGGCGCCGCTGGCCACACCCGCATCCGGGAACTCTTCTATCACCCGCTTCTGGTCTGCTATAGCCAGGTCATTCTGGCCCAGGTTGGCATATGCCGTGCCCCGCTTCTGCAGTGCGTTCGGTATCAGCTTGCTGTCAGGCATCAGCCCGATCATGGTGGTAAACTCTTTTACAGCCGCCTGGTAGTTGCCTGCCTCATAATCAATTACGGCAATCTGGTAATAGGCATCGTCGAGGTACCTGGACTTGGGATATTTGCTGATCAGCTCCTGCAGCGCCTCTTTCGCCATAGCGTCGCGGTTGTTGATGCTCAGGAGGACACCCTTCTGGAACAGCGCGTAATCGCGGTCAGGGGAACTGGAGGAAATCACCCGCTCATATAGTTTCAGCGCTTCCGCATAGTTCTTGCCTACATAATAAGTATCGGCCAGCCGGAGCGTGGCGTCGTTGTAGTTGGGGTTGCTCGGCTGAATAGCGTCTAAATAGGCTTTGAAATGCGTCTGCGCCTTGTCGTATTCCTTGGTGTTGAAGTACGCGTAGCCAATGCCGTAGCGCGACTTGGTATAATAGTCTTCTTTGGCGTTGGGCGCCGTGCGGAACACCGCACCATAGCTGTTGATGGCGTCTTTGTAGCGGTTGCCGATGGAATAGGCTTCTCCTTTTACGAAATGGCTCGCGGCGGTCACTTCTTTGTCGTAAGGATACTGCAGCGACTTGTCGAGCATCTGCACGGCCTGCGGAAACTTGGCGTCGTTGAACAGGTTTACGCCCTGGTGATAGGTCACGCGCTGGTAAGTCTGCAGAATGCGCCAGCTTTTGTTGGGCAGGCTCTCTATATGGCGGATGGCCTCGGCGTAGTTGTTAGAGCTGAAGTAAGCGTCGCTCAGCAGTTTGTCTGCCTCCTCCCCCTGCTCCGAGTTGGGGTACTTCTCATTGAACTCCGCAAGCGCATTGATCACCTCCCGGAAGTTGCCAAGTTCGTAATTCACCTGGGCATACTTAAGCGTAGCGGCCTCTGTGATGCTCTTGTCCTGGTCGTTCTTCCTTGCCAGATCAAAGGCCGTCAGGGCAAACTGCTTGTTTTCGTCCTTCAGGTAGCTTAGGCCAAGGTAGTAGGCCGCGTTCTGGCCAAGTGAGTCTTTCTGCAGCGCCACTTCCTTGAAGTTGGCGATGGCGTTTTTGTAGTTGTTGTTCTTATAGTCCGTAAAGGCGATTTTATACTGCACCGTCGGCTCGAGGGTGCGCTTGCCGTCGGCAAACTGGCTGAAATACTTTTCGGCGGTTTTGTAGTCTGCCTTCTGATAATAAGCGTCTCCCACCAGCAGGGCGATGTCGTCGGCCTGCTGCACCGGGGGCGTTCTGGCCAAGGCCGCCTCGCCATACCGGATCACCTCATATATGTCGTCCTCCTTGTACAGGATCTCTGTAATCATATAGGGTACAATATTGGCGTACGCCTCGTTCTTCTCCGCAATTTTCAAGTCGGCTTTTGCGGCGGCGTAGTCGCCTTTGCGGTAGGCTATATAGCCGGCGTAGTAGTTGGAGGCATAGGCGAAGCGGTGCTCATCCTCCCGGAAGCCGTTCGTCTTGTTCTTGTCAAAGTAAATTTTGGCGTTGTCGAAATCCTTGGTGGCAAAGTAAGAGTAGCCCAGCTTGAACTCCAGCTCCTTATTCTGCTTGATGCCAAGCAGGTGCGTAGGAGCCTGCTTCAACAGTTCAATGGCTTTTTTATAGTCCTTCTGCTCGAAGTAGTACAGGCCCAGCTCGTAGTTGGCCAGCGCGGTCTTGGGGTGTGCAGGGTATTTGTGCGCGAAGTTGAGGATGAGTTGCTCGGCGTCGGGGTGAAACAGGTAAAGGCCGCTGAGCGCATAATAGTACTGGGCATCCGCAGTTTTGGCATCGTCGCCCATCAGCGCTATATACTTCTGGAACGCCTCCTGCGCCGCACCGTATTTGGCTCTGTCGAACAGCTCCAGCCCCTCGTGGAAATATCGTTCTTCGTTGGTAAAAACCTGCGTGTGCTGGGCCACCACCACATGGGAGCCACCCGCCAGTACGGATGCAAGTGCTACTTTGTACGCTATCTTCATATATAGTTTAATTGCCTTTGCAGGCCTTCAGACTTCGCTTTTATCTGAGGGAGAACCAGCCGGGATTTTGTGCTCTTTCCCGGCTTCGATGGCTCACCCACCTCATCCAAAGTTAATAAAAATTGATTAGCCGCTGCCCGAAAATCGAAAATCTTCTGCCGCCCGGAGCGCAAATATTGTGTATTATATATACAATGACAAGTTGCCCCGGAATATTGCATGGCGTGGAAAATATACCGCCGTCAGAAGACCAGCGCCTGCGGCACCGGGTGCAACACCTTGAACACCAGTTCCCGCAGAATGGCGGCGTCTGACATGTCGCCTCCTTCAATGCCCTTAACCTGCAGGTCGGCCACGCGCACAAAATGGATGATGTCGACGCAGCGCTGGCGAGGAAACACCCGCAGGGCCTGCATATACTCTTTCACCAGAAATCCCCGGTTGCCCAGGCTCCGGCGCACCGCCGCCTCCGACTTGTCGGGGGCCATATGCAGGCACAGCAGCTTGGTGAAGAAGGAAAACAGCAGCGTGAGGTTGGGGATGAGCGGGTTGTTCTTCGGGTTGGCCTCGAAGTACTGGATGATTCGGTAGGCCTTCAGCGCGTCGCGGGCGATCAGGGCCGACTGGAGCTCAAAGATATTGTACTCTTTGCTGATGCCGACGTTCTCCTGCACCACCTGCTCGTCAAGGGTTGCGCCCGGCCTGAGGTTAAGCAGCAGTTTGTCTATCTCATTCACCAGCCGCGACAGGTCCGCCCCGATGTACTCGCTCAGCAGCAGCACCGCCTGCGGCGTGGCCTGCACCCCTTTCTGCTTCAGGTAACCATTTATCCACGTCGGAACCTGGTTGTCGTACAGCTTTTTGGTGGTGAGCAGCACCGCCCGCTTGCCCACGGCTTTGGCCAGGCTCTTGCGGCCGTCGAGGGTTTTGTGTTTGTAGCAGAGCACGAGGATGGTGGAGGGCAGCGGATGGTTCAGGTAAGCCTCCAGTTGCTTCACGCCCTCCTCCTTCTCGATATCCGGAATGCTTTGGGCCTCCTTCACAATCACCACCGACCGCTCTGACATCATCGGGAAACGCTTTGCCTGCAGCAGCACCGTGGCCACGTCCACGTCCTTGCCATATAGCACCACCTGGTTAAAGCCTTTCTCGTGCTCCTGCAGGGCGTGCTCGGCTATATAATCCGAAATGAGGTCGATGTAATAAGGCTCCTCGCCCTGCAGAAAATAGACGGGCGCGAACTGCCGCTTCTTAAGCTGCTCCAGAATGGCCTCGGGGGTGTGCGACATAGCGGTTTATATATAAAATTGAGAAAGACGAGCGGATAACGCTGGTGGCTATATGCCGACCACAAAAGTAAGCATTGCCCAGTAAGTAACAGAACGAATATGGGAATAAACCTTATATATGGGAGCGGCCTAAATAGCTGCTATGCCCCCGCTTGTATTACAGATTAAGGGGTGCCTTCACTCCACTTTTCCTCATTCTCAATCTGAACTTAAGGTAACCTTCTCTTATATATAAAGCTAATCTCAAAAGCAGCTGCATAAAATTCTCCGGCAGTACAGCGCTGAGCAAATAGCTCCGCGTGTGTTGCTCGGAAGGTTCTGGATTTTCACCAGCCAGTCTGCCAACTCTTTTATATATTTGCCCTGAACTGAGATGTAAGCATTCATGAATCTGATAGAAGAATTGCGCTGGAGAGGCATGCTCCATGATTTCATGCCAGGCACCGAAGAACAGCTGGCATCCGGCATGACGACCGGCTATATCGGCTTCGACCCGACGGCCCACTCCCTGCACATCGGCAACCTGGCCACCATTATGCTTTTGGTACACCTGCAGCGGGCGGGCCACAAGCCAATTGCATTGGTGGGCGGCGCCACCGGCATGATCGGCGACCCATCAGGCAAGTCGGCGGAGCGCAACCTGCTGTCGGAGGAGGTGCTGCAGGCGAACCTGAGCGGCATCAAAAAGCAGTTGGAGAAGTTCCTTGACTTTAACGCCGGCGCCAACTCCGCAGAGATCGTGAACAACTACGACTGGTTCAGGGAGTTCAGCTTCCTGGGTTTCCTGCGGGAGGTGGGCAAGCACCTCACCGTGAACTATATGATGGCAAAGGACTCGGTGAAGAAGCGCATCTCGGCGGATGAGGACGGCGACCGCGCCGAAGGGCTTTCCTTCACGGAGTTCTCCTACCAGCTCATCCAGGGCTACGATTTTTACCACCTGTACAAAAACAAAGGGGTGAAGCTGCAGATGGGCGCCTCCGACCAGTGGGGCAACATCACGACCGGCACCGAACTGATCAGGCGCATGGACGGCGGCAAGGCCTTTGCACTGGTGGGCAGGCTGGTGACAAAGGCAGACGGCACCAAGTTCGGCAAGTCAGAAGGCGGTAATGTGTGGCTCGACCCGAACCTGACCTCCCCGTACAAGTTTTACCAGTTCTGGCTCAACCTGTCGGACGAAGAGGCGGAGAAGCTGATAAAGGTGTACACGCTGCTCCCGCAGGAGGAGATCAAACGCATAACCGAAGAGCACAAACAGGCCCCGCACCAGCGCGCCTTACAAAAAGCCCTGGCTAAGGATGTTACAATTCGCGTGCATTCTCAGGAGGATTATCTGGCTGCGGTGGATGCCTCTGAAATTTTATTTGGCAAAGGCGATCTGGAGACGCTGAAGGGGCTTCGGGAGGATGTTTTGCTGTCGGTGTTCGAGGGCGTGCCGCAGATTGAGGTGAGCCGGCAACAGTACGCTTCGGCGGAGACCGTGACCGATCTGCTGTCGGAGGCGACGGGCGGGCAGGTGTTCGAGTCGAAGGGCGAGGCAAAGCGCATGATCAAGAACGGCGGCGTGAGCATCAATCGGGAGAAGGTGCAGGGAGCCGATGACGCTGTGCGTTTTGAGCTGCTGCAGGGTAAATACCTCGTGGTGCAGAAGGGAAAGAAGAACTACTACCTGGTGTGCGTTAACTAGTTGGTATACTGTATATTAACAAAAAGAGGAGGCTGTAGACAGCCTCCTCTTTTTAATTGTAACACTTCGAGCCGTAATTACTTTGCGCTCTCTGTGCTGTTTTTCATGTCCTGAACTTCTTTGCGGATATCCTGCGCCATGTTTTTCAGGTCCTGCATGCCTTTGCGTACTCTCGTACCCGCCGCTGCGTTTCCCTTATCGTAGAACTTCTCGAAATCGCTTTCCAGCGACATTACCAAATCCTTGAGTTTGCTGAAGTTGTTGTTCATTTGTGCTATTGATTATGTGAAACATATAGTTTAATAGCTCTAATATACACATTTAATCATAGCAAGCAAAAATTAAGGAATTTTAATATAAGCCTTTGCAGGGCATCAGGCAGTAACTGCCGGGCTGGAGTAAAGTCCCTTGTCCAATTTTTGTGCAATTTTCTCAAACGCAGCGATGGTCTCTTCCACGTCAGCCAGGGTATGAACGGCCGTCGGGATAAGGCGTAGCATGATCACATCCTTGGGCACCACCGGGTAAACCACAATGGAGCAGAAAATGCTGTAGTTCTCGCGCAGGTCCAGTGTCAGTTGCGTGGCATCCGGAATCTGACCGTTCAGGAACACCGGCGTCACCGGCGAGTCCGTCGTGCCGATGTTGAAGCCCTTCCCGCGCAGGCCGCTCTGCAGCGCCCTTACGACCTCCCACAAATTGTTTTTCAGTTCAGGCTTGGTGCGCAGCAATTCGAGGCGCTTCAGGGCGCCCACTGTGATGGGCATGGGCAGCGACTTGGCGAATATCTGGGAGCGCATGTTGTAGCGCAGGTACTCCACCACCTGCTCGTTGGAGGCCACGAAGGCCCCGATGCTGGCCATGGATTTGGCGAAGGTCGAGAAGTACACATCAATGCCGTCCTGGCAGCCGAGGTGCTCGCCGGTGCCGGCGCCTGTGGCACCCATCGTGCCGAATCCGTGCGCATCGTCCACGAACAGGCGGAAGTTGAATTTCTCTTTCAGGGCCACTACCTCGCGCAGCTTGCCCAGGTTACCGGACATGCCAAACACGCCCTCTGTTATCACCAGAATGGCACCGCCTGTG
The DNA here is from genome assembly GCF_009931655.1 of Pontibacter russatus. Classification (NCBI taxonomy): domain Bacteria; kingdom Pseudomonadati; phylum Bacteroidota; class Cytophagia; order Cytophagales; family Hymenobacteraceae; genus Pontibacter; species Pontibacter russatus. Next base: position 294,860 of record NZ_CP047984.1, read on the forward strand.
TTCTCAGCCCAGCGCGTGGCGCGCTCCAGTTGTTTCTCCAGGCTCTCCATGTCGTTGTGGCTATATACAAAGCGTTTTCCCTGGTGCAGGCGCACGCCGTCGATGATACAGGCATGCGACTCGGCATCATATACAATCACATCGTGGCGGTCCACCAGGGCGTCGATGATAGACACCACCCCCTGATAACCGAAGTTGAGCAACAGCGCATCGGGCTTCTTCACGAAATCTGCCAGTTCTGCCTCCAGCTGCTCGTGCATGCTGGAGTTGCCGGACATGATGCGCGCGCCCATTGGCGTGGCCATGCCCCATTCTGCAGCCGCCTCAGCGTCAACTTTGCGAACCTCTGGGTGGTTGGCAAGGCCAAGGTAGTTGTTCAGGCTCCACGTCAGTACCTCTTTTCCTCTGAACTTCATGCGCGGGCCGATTTCCCCCTCCAGCTTCGGGAAGGTAAAATAGCCATGCGCATAATGAGAGTGGCTGCCTAACGGGCCTCTGTTGGTCAACAACTTTTCGAATAAATCCACTTGTGTAATGATTAGGTTATCAGGATAGTTTCATACTTAACACTAGCTTTATATAGTATGTGCTATATAAGTGTAAGGCAGGGCAAAGTTATCATTTATTCAAATCATATACAATCGCTATATCCGCTGCCGGAAAGCTTTTTCAGGCCTCCCTTTTTAGTCTCGCGGTAATCTGTTTTCTTTGGAGGAAATCAATCAGAAGCCGCTGCATGAGAAAGATAAACAAGCTGCTGGTCGCCAACCGCGGCGAAATAGCCCTGCGCGTGATGCGGACGGCAAAAGAAATGGGCATCCGCACCGTGGCCATATATAGCCAGGCCGACCGGAACGCCCTGCACGTGCGCTTCGCCGATGAGGCGGTGTGCGTGGGCGGGCCCAAATCGAGCGAGTCTTACCTTCACGGCGAGGTAATCATAGAAGTTTGCAAGCAGCTTAAGGTAGATGCTATTCACCCGGGTTATGGCTTCCTGTCGGAGAACGCGGGCTTTGCCAGCATGGCGGCGGCCGCCGATATCATCTTCGTAGGCCCCTCTCCGGAGGCTATCGAACTGATGGGCAACAAGCTGGCGGCCAAGGCAGCCGTAGCCCGCTACAACATCCCGATGGTGCCCGGCACAGAAGAGGCCATCACGGATGTGGCGGCGGCAAAACAAATTGCCACCGAGGTGGGCTTTCCCATTCTGATCAAGGCCAGTGCGGGGGGCGGCGGCAAGGGCATGCGCGTAGTGGAAAGCGTGGATGCGTTTGAGCAGCAGATGAAGCTGGCCGTCAGCGAGGCGACTTCCGCCTTCGGCGACGGCTCCGTGTTTATCGAGAAGTACATCGGCTCGCCCCGCCATATCGAAATACAGGTGCTCGGCGACACGCACGGCAACATTGTACACCTGTTCGAGCGGGAATGCTCTATTCAGCGGCGCCACCAGAAAGTGATTGAAGAGGCTCCGTCGGCGGTGCTCACGCCTGCCTTACGGGAGGAAATGGGCCGCTGCGCCGTGAATGTGGCCAAAGCCTGTGACTATATAGGCGCTGGCACGGTGGAGTTTCTGGTGGACGAGAACCTGAATTTCTACTTCCTGGAGATGAACACGCGCCTGCAGGTGGAGCACCCGGTCACGGAGCAGATCACGGGGCTTGATCTGGTGAAAGAGCAGATCCTGATTGCCGAAGGGCATCCATTAAGCTTTACGCAAGAGGATTTGCACATAAAGGGGCATGCGCTGGAACTGCGGGTATATGCCGAAGACCCGGCCAACAACTTCCTGCCGGACATCGGTAAACTGGAAACATACATTCGGCCGCAGGGCCTCGGTGTGCGGGTGGACGATGGGTTTGAACAGGGCATGGACATTCCCATATACTACGACCCGATGATAGCCAAGCTGGTGACTTTCGGAAAAGACCGAGGCGAGGCCATCGCCAAGATGCTGCGATCCATCGAAGAATACCAGATAACCGGCATCGAAACCACACTTTCATTCGGGACGTTTGTTTTGCAGCACGAGGCGTTCGTGAGCGGCAACTTCGATACCAAATTTATAGACCGCCATTTTACGCCGGAGGCACTGCAGCAGCAACCTGGAAGCGATGAAGAGGAAATTGCCGTGGCGCTGGCCGCTCTCCTGATGGAGGAGAAAAAACCAACCGCCACAAGTGGCAGCGAACAAGCGGCCCCTGTGGCCACCTCTAACTGGAGAAAGAACAGGACCTAGCCATATATAAACACAGGGACTATTATAGCTGTAGCCCCTGTGTTTATATATGGCTTGTGTTAAATCAGATCGAAAAGGCTCCGCGTGCCAATCAGCCTATCCGTGGTGAAGCCCTCACCGTACTTTACGCCAATGGCATGGCCTAGCTCCTGCGCCCGTGATTCCACAAAGCCCAGGAACTCCGGAGAGGATATATGGGTGTTTGGCGTGGGATCATCGGGATTGTAAAACTGAGACTTGAAGGCGCGGATAGCCTCCATCTTCTTCTCCCAGAAGGGCGTTACATCCATTACGATGTCCGGTGTGATGAGGCGGTCCTGGATAAAATGATAGATGGCTTTCGGCCGCCAGGCTTCCTGCTCATTCCCCGCTGCATCTTCCGTGGGTATCATCTTCAGGCCTGCCTTAAAGCAGGCCTCCGTTACCAGTTCAGAGCCGCGGCCGTGGTCGGGGTGGCGGTCATGAATGGCGTTGGCCAGCACAATGTCGGGGCGGTACTGGCGTATTTTCCGGATAACCTGCAGTTGGTGCTCCCGGTCGTTTTGGAAAAAGCCGTCTGCCATGCCCAGGTTGTCACGCACCGCAATGCCCATTATTGCCGCCGCCGCCGCCGCTTCCTGCAGCCTTGTCTCCGGCGTGCCGCGCGTGCCCAGCTCGCCCTCCGTCAGGTCCACGATGCCAGCTTTTTTCCCTGCGGCGATATGGGCGATAAGGGTTCCGGCACAGCCTAGCTCCACATCATCGGGATGCGAGGCAAAAGCGAGTATGTCTAGTTTCATGTGATTTGCTGGGTTATCTGATGCGCAGCGATTTTCCGATGCGGAGCGTTGAGCGGGTGCTCATGCCGTTCAGCCTCGTCAGCTGCTTTACGGAAACGCCGTACTTTTTGGCAATACCGGAGAGCGTATCGCCCCTGCGGATTTTGTGGTAAGCCGCCCGCCTTCCCCCGCTGGTGCCGCTCTTTGCTTTGTTGTAATAGTTGAACAGCGCTGAAGTGATCTGGAAATTCTCGCCTTTCAGCAGGTAGTCCGGAAAGTCATATATATATTCCGGGTCCAGAGGGTTGCCCTGGTAGCGCACCTCATAGTGCAGGTGCGGCCCCGAGCTTCGCCCCGTGCTGCCACCCAGTCCTATCAACTGGCCTGCCTCCACAAAATCCCCGGGCTCGGCTATCGCCTTGCTCATATGCCCATATAGCGTCTCAAGGCCGTTGTAGTGCCGCACCACGATATAGTTGCCGTAGCCGCCACCGTCCCACTTGTTGATGCGCACTACACCGTCAAACGCCGCCACAATCGAATCTCCTGTGTTCAGGTCAATGTCGGTGCCGTAGTGCCAGCGCCCCCCCCTGCTGCCGAAGTGGCTCGTAATGGGTGTTTTCTCCAGGGGCATATCATACTTGCGGTCGCTGGCCAGGTCATATAGCTTTATATCGACGGTGTCTTTCAGCTGGCGGCCATCCATCTTGTACGGGTTTAGGTTGTGCGTATCCCATATGGCGTAATATCCCGCGATCTTAATCCAGCTGGAGTCCACCAGCACCTCCTCCGACATTTCCACGATGTGCTGCTCCCCCAGGTCCAGTTCAGAGGTGTCCTCACTCACGATGGAGAGTTCTTTCTTAGGGTTGAAGTTAACCGACGCGTCGGCATCCGAGCCTTCGTCCGGAAAATCCTCGTACTTGATGAGGATCGTCGTGTCCGGGCGCACATAGTCTATCTTCGGCGTCTTCACCTTGAAAAGGTCCTTCACCTTGCCCTGCGCCTTGGCGCCTCCGGCGCACCAAAGCAGGCAGCATAAAAGCAGTATGAAAGTAAAGGGTGCTTTGAATTTGTACATTCGGTTTTCCTGGTAGGCTATGCTGCTTCGTCCACAACACAGTTGCTCATATCTAACTGCAGCGGTGCCTTTTTATTGTAATATCCCACCCACACAGGAGGCTTCCAACGCGCATCGGCAGGTTGTTTACTTCCTGAAATTAATGCAGACTCTGGGCCGCCAGGTATCTTTCCGCATCCAGGGCAGCCATACAGCCCGTGCCAGCGGCCGTCACAGCCTGGCGGTAGGTAAAGTCCTGCACATCGCCGCAGGCAAACACGCCGTCAATATTCGTTTTAGAGGTACCCGGTATGGTGCGTATATAGCCATTCTCATCCAGGTTCAGGTAATCGGAGAAGATGTCGGAGTTCGGTTTGTGGCCGATGGCCACGAAGAAACCGGCCACCGGAATCACGCGCGTTTCCTCCGTCAGCACGTTCTTCACGCGCACGCCTTCCACCACGTGTTCTCCCAGAATCTCTTCCGTCAGCGTGTTCCACAGGATTTCAATATTTCCGGTTCTCTTCACACGGTCCTGCATGATGGTAGAGGCCCGCATTTCGTCGCGGCGCACAATCATATATACTTTTCTGCAAAGGTTGGCCAGGTAAGTGGCCTCTTCCGCAGCCGTGTCACCGGCCCCGATGATGGCCACATCCTGCCCCCGGTAAAAGAACCCGTCGCACACCGCACAAGCCGATACGCCGCTGCCGTTCAGCCGCGCCTCCGACTCCAGTCCGAGCCACTTGGCCGAAGCGCCCGTGGATATGATAACGGTGTGCGCCTCGATCACTTTCTGATCGTCGATGGTCACTCTATGTGGCTTCGATGAAAAGTCCACGGAGGTGGCTATGCCATATCGCACATCGGTGCCGAATCGCTCTGCCTGCACCTTAAAGTCCTCCATCATCTGCGGGCCGTTAATCCCCTGAGGATAACCCGGATAGTTCTCAACGTCGTTGGTGATGGTGAGCTGCCCGCCCGGTTGAAGGCCCTGGTACAGCACAGGGTTAAGGCCGGCCCTGGAGGCATATATAGCGGCCGTATACCCAGCAGGGCCCGACCCGATGATAAGGCATTTTACTTGTTCTATTTCCATTTGTAAGGTGTGTCAAAAGAAATCAGGTGCAAACATACAAAATTTCTGTGCCTCCGCCTGCATCCGGGGGCATTTTGCTCATGTCCTGTCTATATATAACAAAAGAAAAGCCCCGGCTGTTTGGCCGGGGCTCCTGCTTCTTAAAAAGGCCGCTACCCTAGGTAAGGCTTCAGCGCCTTGCTGCGGGAAGTGTGGCGCAGCCTTCTGATGGCTTTCTCCTTGATCTGGCGCACGCGCTCGCGCGTCAGGTTGAACTTCTCGCCTATCTCCTCCAATGTCAGGGAGTTCTCGCCGTTCAGCCCGAAGTACAGCGTAATCACGTCCGCCTCGCGCTTGGTCAGCGTGGACAGCGCGCGTTGCACTTCTTTGCGGAGCGAGTCGTTCATCAGTCCCATATCCGGCGACTCCTCGTCCTCGTTCTCCAGCACGTCCAGCAAACGGTTTTCCTCACCCTGAACAAAGGGCGCATCCACCGACACATGACGACCAGAAATTTTTAGGGTGTCCACCACCTCGGCCGTGGTCAGTTCCAATACTTCGGCGATCTCTTCAGGCGACGGCTCACGCTCGAACTTCTGCTCGAGTTCCGAGAAGGATTTGGAAATTTTGTTGAGGGAGCCGACACGGTTCAGCGGCAGGCGCACAATGCGAGACTGCTCGGCCAACGCCTGCAGAATTGACTGGCGGATCCACCAAACGGCGTAAGAAATAAATTTAAAGCCCCTTGTCTCGTCAAATCGCTTGGCAGCTTTGATCAGACCCAGGTTGCCTTCGTTGATAAGGTCGCCCAATGATAGCCCCTGGTTCTGATACTGCTTTGCCACCGATACCACAAAACGCAGGTTGGCTTTTGTCAACTTCTCAAGCGCAAACTGATCTCCTTCCTTTATTCTCTGTGCAAGCGACACCTCTTCGTCCGGAGTAAGCAAATCGACTTTGCCAATCTCCTGGAGGTACTTGTCAAGCGATTGGCTTTCGCGGTTTGTAATTTGTTTGCTTATCTTGAGTTGTCTCATCAGAGTGTATGGTTATTGCAAAAAATGTGAAAATTTAAATTCGGCCCGGTATCGTAACATTAAAAAATCCCGCAAAGTTCTTGCATCTTTCAATTATAAGCAAGACGACTTTGGTGAGATGAAAAAACTCCTGACACCATGCCTTTAACCAAAGCCGGGCACCAAGAGTTCTTTTTCAGGAGATATACTACTTATTTTGTTCCGGAGCGCCTGGCTTAGGCAAGATGGCTTTGCGGGAAAGCTTGAATTTGCCCGTTTTCTTGTCTACGTCGATCAGTTTCACCTTCACTTCCTCCCCGATTTCCAGCACCCCGTCCATCGTCTCGAGGCGCTCGTGCCTGATCTCAGAAATATGCAATAAGCCGTCTTTGCCGGACATAAACTCCACAAAAGCGCCGTAAGGCTGGATAGATTTCACCTTGCCGATATATACTTCGCCAACCTCCGGCTGCGCCACAATCGCCTTGATCTTGGAAACCGCGCTGTCCATGGCGTCCTGGTTGCTGGCGAAGATGTTCACGTGGCCGCGCTCATTCTTCTCTTCGATGATGATGGTGGCACCGGTGTCTTTCTGGATTTGCTGGATGACTTTACCGCCTGGTCCTATCACCGCGCCGATAAACTCTTTATCAATCACGATGTTGAACGAACGCGGCGTGTGCGGCTTGTAATCGGCGTTGGGCGCGGCAAGAGTTTTGGACATCTCGTTCAGGATGTGCTTTCGGCCTGCGTTTGCCTGTGCCAGCGCCTGGGTCAGCACCTCGTGAGACAAGCCCTGTACTTTAATGTCCATCTGGCAGGCGGTGATGCCGTCTTTTGTGCCAGCCACCTTGAAGTCCATATCCCCCAGGTGATCCTCATCGCCCAGGATATCAGACAGCACGGCAAACTTTCCGGTTTCCTTGTCTGTGATAAGGCCCATCGCAATACCGGACACGGCGCCTTTTACAGGTACACCGGCGTCCATCAGCGCGAGGCTGCCCGCGCACACAGTAGCCATAGAAGACGAACCGTTTGACTCCAGGATATCGGAGACGATACGGATGGTATATGGATTCTGGTCTTCGGGCGGAAGCACTTTCTTCAGGGCGCGCAGCGCCAGGTTTCCGTGGCCCACCTCGCGTCGGCCGGGGCCTCTGTTTGGCTTCACCTCTCCGGTAGAGAAGGCCGGGAAGTTGTAGTGCAGCAGGAATTTATTCGTACCAGACACCATGGCGCTGTCGATCATCTGCTCGTCCAGTTTCGTGCCAAGTGTCACGGTTGTCAGCGACTGGGTTTCGCCGCGCGTGAAGATGGCGGAACCGTGCGTGGCCGGCAGGTAATTTACCTCTGACCAGATAGGGCGGATTTCATCCAGCCGGCGGCCGTCCAAACGAACACGGTCGTTCAGGATCATGTTGCGGACAGCTTCTTTCTCCACCTCGTGGAAATATGTTTTGATGAGGCCCTTGTCGTAGGTGTGATCTTCCGGCAGGGAGGCGATGAATTCATCCACCACGCTGGCGAAGCCTTCTTTGCGCTCGCTTTTGTTGGCGCTGCCTCTCTTGGCTACCTCATATGCCTTGGCATAGGTGGCGTCATATACGCGCTGGCGAAGTTCTTCGTCGTGCGTTTCGTGCGAATACCCGCGCTTTACGGTTTTACCGACTAACTCAGCCAGTTCGAGCTGTGCCTGGCACTGTACCTTGATGGCTTCGTGCGCATACTGGATAGCCTCCAGCATTTCCTCTTCCGACACCTCGTTCATCTCCCCCTCTACCATGGCCACGCTGTCAATGGAGGCACCCACCATCAGGTCGATGTCAGCGCGCTGCAGGTCAGATATTTTTGGGTTGATGATCAGTTTGCCGTCGATACGGGCAACGCGCACCTCTGAAATAGGCCCTCCGAAGGGAATATCGGAAACAGCCAGGGCGGCAGAAGCAGCCAGGGCGGCCAGTGCATCCGGCATCACCTCTGCGTCGGCCGAGATCAGGTTGATGGTCATTTGCGTCTCCGCGTGGTAATCATCCGGGAACAGCGGGCGCAGCACGCGGTCTACCAGGCGGGACACCAGTACTTCATAGTCAGACAGGCGGGCTTCCCGGCGCAGGAACCCCCCCGGAATTTTGCCGGAAGAGGCGAACTTCTCCTGATAATCCACTGACAGCGGCAGGAAGTCCACGCCTTCGCGGGCTTCTTTGTTAGAAACCACGGCAGCCAGCAGCATGGTGTTACCCATTTTCACTACTACTGAGCCATCGGCCTGCTTGGCGAGTTTTCCGGTTTCGATTGTTATCTCCCGGCCGTCCGGGAGCAGAATGGTTTTGTTAATGGCGGTGTAAGGCATCTTCAGTTTTTCGTTAACATCAAAAAGACAGGGCTACCCGTTGCGGCCGCTGTCGGTACTGGCACTGGAGGAAGGAAGGGGTGCTTTAAAAAACATTAGGGAATCCCTGTTTGAAGAAATTCCCTAACGCTCAAGAGCTTATTTACGGATACCTAACTCCGCAATGATGGCTCTGTATCTTTCAATATCATTTTTCTGCAGGTAGTTCAGAAGTCTTCTTCTTTTACCTACCAGTTTCAACAGGCCCAGCCGTGTGCTGAAATCCTTCTTGTGGATTTTCAGGTGCTCCGTCAGGTCGGCAATGCGTGTGGTGAAAAGCGCAATCTGTGACTCGGCAGAACCTGTGTCAGTCTTAGACTTGCTAATGCCGTGCTTCTCGAAAATTTCTTGTTTCGCTTCTGTGGTTAATCTCATTGCGTGAATATATCAATCTGTTTTATCTTGCAAAGGCTACTATACAAGCCACAAAGGTATATAATTAACTTTAACAAAAAAATATTTTACCGCATCTTTATATATCAAACCGGCTATAGTTTGTTGCGGCGAAGGCGGGCCATCAGCTTGCGCCAGAAGTCGACCTCCAGCAGGCTGGAGTCGTTGCGGGCCTGGTTCAGGAAGAACAGCCCGATCGGGAGCAGAATAAGGTTGCCTCCCCAGAGCCCGGCCCCCACCGGCACCAGCCCCTCGCGCGCCCACTTCTCCCCCAGGATCGACATCACATACATCAGGATAAAGAACATGATGGAGATAAGCACCGGCACGCCCAGGCCGCCTTTCTTGATGATGGCGCCGAGGGGCGCACCGATCAGGAACATGATGAGGATGGCCGCGGACTGCGTGTACTTTTTCCATATCTCTATCTCGTAGTTGTTGGCCTCGCGCAGGGTGTTGCGGATGTTCTCGACATAGCCGCCCGTGTAGCTCTTGATGTTGCGGGCCTTGTTCGTGGCCATCTTCAGTGTTTCGATGTCTGGCGCCGGAAGCACTTTCGCCACTGCAGAAGTGTCAATCGCATCCAGGCGCCTGCCGTTCTTCACCTGGCCGGTGTCGGCTTTAAAATAACTGTAATACGGATCCACGGTGGGCGCGTAGAGCTTCACTTCCCGGTCCTTGTACTGGCGCAGCGAGTCCGTCACCACTTCCAGCTCCGCGATGTTCTTCATCATCTTGTTGTCGGAGAAGAGTTCTTCGCGGGTGCGGTCGAGGTTAAAGGAGGCCATGCTCAGGATGATTTTGCTCTCATCGAACTTCTGCCGCACAAACTGGTCGCTGGAGCTCCGGAACGAGGCGTTGTTCTGCGCCACGTAGGTATTGCCCCTGAACAGCTCCAGGATCAGGTAGTTGTCGTCGTAGGCCATATACATCTCCCCCGAGTCGGCCAGTATCACGGTGGTGTTGGAGCCTCCCTTGGAGTGGTCGTAGATCATCACCTCGCCCAGTGTCTGCCCGTCGTTCATTTTCTTGTTCACCTTGATGCTGTAGCCCGGGATGCCGTTGTAAAAGGCGCCCTCCTTGAAGTTCATGGCGGGTTTCTTCTGCCGGATATCCCAGAGCAGGCTATATGCCTTCAGGTTAGCCTTGGGCACGATGCGGTTGTTGAAAAAGAACGCGCCGACGGTGAGGAGCGTGACGGCGATAAAAACGGGGCGCAGGATGCGGGTGAGGGTAATGCCGGAGGTTTTGATGGCGGTGAGCTCGTTGTGCTCGCCCAGCGTGCCGAAGGTCATCAGCGACGACAGCAGCACGGCCAGCGGGAGCGCCACCGGTGCCATGTTGATGCTGAAGTAAAAGAGCAGCTCGCCGAACACCTCCGCGCCGAGGTCTTTGCCCACGAGTTCGTCAAGGTACTTCAGCATGTACTGTGTGAGCAGAATAAACTCCACCACAGCGAAGGTAAGGATAAAAGGGCCGAAGAAGGCCTTCAGTATAAGCTTGTCTAATTTCTTCATGCGCAACTGGGGGCGGTGCAGCCGGGCGCCACATAGCCCTAACCCTGCCTGAGGCAGTCAAATATCGTGCAAAGATAAGCAGATGCAGGCGCAAACCTGCTACCCCCCCACTATTTCGCGCAGATTTTGCATCAGGTTGTCCCAGAGCTCTTCCAGTTCCTGGGTGTCCTCCTCGCTGTTGTAGTCTATCACTTTCAGAAACTGCTCCTGGGTCAGCTCACTCGACTCGATGGAGAAGTCGACATAGGCGGGGTCGGCGGTGTGCATTTTCTTGTCGTTGAGGAACAGGAACCGGACGGAGCGGTTGGTGCGGTAGCTGGTCAGTTCAGCGTAATGGCTGCGCCCGTCCCACAGGAAATTATATATCTTGTCAGAGTCTACTTTCACATCATCGCAAAACCACTGCGCAAGACCGCCTGGCGTCGCTAAATAAGGGAAGAGAAGCTTAGCGGAAGCATTGATCGGGTACTCGCGAACAAACTTAGTCTTCGAAGCTTTTGTCATGATAAGGGATGTATGTATCTGAGTAATTATAAGCTTTATTTCCGAGTGTTTATATATCTAAAAAATAAAATATTTTTTTCAAGCCCAGATTTGCTTCCATATAAAACAATCTGTTATATTTGCACCCACAATTCGGCGGGGTAGCTCAGATGGTTAGAGCGCAGGATTCATAACCCTGAGGTCGGCAGTTCGATTCTGCTCCCCGCTACTGCAAAAGCCGTACCGCCTTCTGGCGCTGCGGCTTTTTGCATTTTCGCCCTGCCACTGCGTGCATCTCTCGTTTTTCCTTGATTAAAGTTATATATGCCTCAGCGTGAGCTGCCAATGCTAAGGCGGCTGTCGGTTCATATCTCTAAGCCATTGCTCATATGTATCTTGCGCGCTGCAGTCCCAAAGCCACCGTTTACTTACAGGCTGTTGCCAAGCGAAACGCCGAAGGTAAAGATGGAATCGTGGTGGCTGCGGGTGGCCTCCACCTCACTCTCGTAGGTGTTTGCATAGCTGGTGCGGATGGAGACCCACTTGTACAAAGGCATTTGCAGGGATATGAGCGTATTCCAGCGCAGGTTCGAGAAGTCTGAGAGGGACGGCTGCACGAAGGTGACATGGTTTAGCTGCAGCTTGTTTTTCAGAAGCGCGTGGCTGCCTTTGGCCCTGAACGAATTCCGCTGCGTGACGATGGTGGGGCGCTCCGCAAAATCAGTTGACTCATGGATAAGGGCGTTGGTCAGCGTCAGGGTGTTTCGCTCGGTCTGCAGCAGGCGGTAGCCGATACCCGCCCCGGCCAGTTGCCGCAGGTCGATGCCCCGCAGGTTGCTGATTTCTACGGTGGCCAGGCCGAACACGTAGGTTTTTCTCTTCTTAAACACATCCACAAACAGGTCCACGTACGTGTCGCGCTCTGCCAGCACCCCGCTTTGCTTGCCATAGCTGAACCGTGGGTTGGTGGAGATGGAGAGCACCGGCCCGTTCACCGCCACCTCCGCGCGCAGCACCACCAGGCTGCGGCTCACGTTGCCCTGCGTAAAGCTTCCGTCGCCGAAAAAGCGGTAGCTGATGCTGTCGAGCGCAAAAACGGTGGGACGGGACAAGCTATCCGGGGGAGACTGTCGGAGGGAATCTCCCTGCGAGAGCAAAGCGGGTGTTGGCTGCCGGGCGTGCGCAGGGGTGGAAAAGGACAAGAAAAGGAGGACGGTCAGGCCAAAAAAAGAACGGGAGGCAGTATTTTCCATTCGCTAAAGTTAAGTCAAAAAGTAAAGACGGAGAAGCCTGTCCTCCCGTTTCCACTGGTTCTGAAGTAAAAGCCGGCAGCGCGCTCAGGCTGGTCAGGCACCTACTTACGCCAAACAGCTGTGCTGCAAAGTGCTACATGCTCCCCACCAACCAACCCGATCTCTGCTAGCTATATATAGGATTTGTAAGCCCTAACGCCGCAGGAACTACGAAGAATAGGATAGTCGGCTTGCCGGACAAAGACCCCATCCGCAGTGCCCACAACAGATTTCACATTTAGGCTTTCCACGGATATATAGGTCTGACTGCTATGCATATAAGTTCAGCAGCGCAATGTCTTTCTCTGCCCCCTCCCCTGCCCTTCAATATCCTCTGACGGATTGTTCCGTACAACCAAGGCAAAATCAAAGAAGCACACGCTATATGGAGGAATCACAGGAACAACAACATCTATGGTGGCACCAGGGAATCATATACCAGATTTACCCGCGGTCTTTCCAGGACAGCGACGACAACGGTGTCGGTGATCTGAGGGGCATTATCGGTAGGCTGGATTACCTGAAATGGCTGGGCATCACGGCGGTGTGGATCTCCCCCATCTATCCCTCGCCCATGGCTGACTTTGGCTACGACATCTCGGATTACCGGGGCATTCACCCGCTGTTCGGCACGATGGATGATTTCGACGAGTTGCTGCAGGAGGTTCACAAGCGCGACATGCGGCTGATCCTGGACCTGGTTCCCAATCACACTTCCAGCGAGCACCCGTGGTTCCTGGAGTCGCGCTCCTCAAGGGACAACCCCAAGCGGGACTGGTATATATGGGAGGACCCGCAGGAGGACGGCAGCGAGCCCAACAACTGGCTGAGTGTGTTCGGCGGCAGCGGCTGGGAATGGGACGAGAAAACGCAGCAGTACTACTACCACGCTTTCCTGAAGGAGCAGCCCGACCTGAACTGGCGCAACCCCGAGGTGCAGCAGGCCATGTTTGATGTGATGCGCTTTTGGCTCGACAAGGGAGTGGACGGCTTCCGGGTGGACGTGATGTGGCATATGATCAAGGACAAGCAGCTGCGCGACAACCCGCCGAACCCCGATTACCAGGACTATATGGCCACCTACGAGAGGCTGATTCCGGCCTACTCCACCGACCAGCCCGAGATACACGACATAGTCCAGAAGATGCGGGCGGTGACGGACGAATACAAGGAGCGCCTCATCATCGGGGAAATTTACCTGCCTGTACACCGGCTGGTGACTTATTATGGCCCTGATAACGATGGCGCGCACCTGCCCTTTAACTTTATGCTTGTAAACCAGCCCTGGGACGCCAGCACGCTTGCGCTGCACATCAGCGAGTATGAAGGCGCCATTCCGCCAGGAGGCTGGCCGAACTGGGTCATCGGCAACCACGACCAGCCCCGCATCACCAGCCGGGTCGGCTACCAGCAGGCCAAGGTGGCGGCCATGCTGCTGCTCACGCTGCGCGGCACCCCCACCATGTACTATGGCGACGAGATTGGCATGCGCGACGTGCCGATACCACCCGAGGAGGTGCAGGACCCACAGGGCCTGAACATGCCCGACAAAGACCTGAGCCGCGACCCCGCCCGCACGCCCATGCAGTGGGACGGAAGCGAGAACGCCGGCTTCTCGAATGTAAAGCCCTGGCTCAGGCTGCCCGATAATTACAAGCGCGTGAACGTGGCCGCACAGCGCGACGACCCCTACTCCATGCTTTTCTTTTACCGCCGCCTCATCCAACTGCGGCAACATGAGCCGGCTTTGTATTTAGGCGATTACGCGCCGGTGGTGACCAAAGGCCCGCTGCTCGCCTTCCTGCGAAGGCACGGGGGCAAGAGGTTCCTGGTGCTCCTGAACCTGAGCCACAGGCCAGCCCTCTTCCGCTCGGAGCACACCATCTATGCCGGAACCATTGTGCTGGCCACGGACCCGGAGCGCGAGGATAGGCATGTGGAAAAAAACATCAGCCTGTCTGGCGACGAGGGCATTGTGGTGGCGCTGGACTAGCGGGTCTGCCCCAATTTATATATACCCCTGAGTAAATTTGACTCTCATCAACATAGCATCGGCATACATGAAAACAGTTGGTTCAGAATACCAGGGCAACGGCCGTTGCCGCTTTACGGTATGGGCACCTGAAAAAAAGAGCATGACGCTCCACCTGGTGCATCCCGAGGAGCGGGAAATAGAAATGACGCGTGCGGAATGGGGCTACTTTACCTACGAAACTAAAGAGGCCACCCCGGGCACGCGCTACTTCTACAGACCGGATAACGGGCAGGATTATCCCGACCCGGCCTCGCACTTCCAGCCGGAGGGCGTACACGGGCCCTCGGAGGTGGTGGACCACAGCACCTACACCTGGCGCGACACAGGCTGGCGGAACCTGCCCCTGCAGGACCTGGTGCTGTACGAACTGCATGTGGGCACCTTCACCCCGGAGGGTACCTTCGAGGCCATTATCCCGAGACTTGACGACTTAGTACAGACGGGCATTAATGGGATAGAGCTCATGCCGGTGGCGCAGTTTCCAGGCAGCCGCAACTGGGGCTACGACGGTGTTTTCCCTTATGCGGTGCAGCATTCTTACGGAGGCCCGCCCGGCCTGAAGAAACTGGTGGACGCCTGCCATGCCAAGGGTATCGCCGTGTACCTGGACGTGGTGTACAACCATATGGGGCCGGAGGGGAATTACTTTGGCAAGTTCGGCCCCTATTTCACCGACGCGTACAGCACCCCCTGGGGGGACGCGATCAACTTCGACGGGGAATACTCGGACGGGGTGCGGGAGTATTTTTCGAACAATCCGCTGTACTGGCAGGAGCACTTCCATATAGACGGACTGCGGCTGGATGCCATCCATACCATCCACGACAAGAGCGCGGTCTCTATTTGGGAGCTCACGCAGCATAAAATTCAATCGGTTACGGAGCAGACCGGGAAGCCTTTTTACCTGATTGCTGAGAGCGACCTCAACGATCCAAAGGTGGTGAAGCGGCCGGAGGTGGGCGGCTTCGGCTTCAGCGCCCAGTGGCTCGACGATTTCCACCATGCCCTGTATGTGCTGCTGGATAAAAAAGGCCGGGAACGGTATGAGGATTTCGGCAGGATGGAGCAACTGGCAAAGGCCTACACAGAAGGCTTCGTACACAGCGGCGAGTATGTCAGGTTCCGGAAGAAAACCTTCGGCCGCTCATCTGCCGCCGTGCCTGGAGACCACTTCTTATGTTTTGTGCAAAACCACGACCAGGTCGGGAACCGCGTGAAGGGCGAGCGCCTGTCGGTGCTGGTAAACTTCGAGCGGCTGAAGCTGGCCGCCGCCGCCCTGCTGCTGTCGCCTTATATCCCGATGCTGTTTATGGGCGAGGAATACGGCGAGGACGCGCCTTTCCTTTATTTTGTGAGCCACTCTGACAAAGAGCTGATAAAAGCCGTGCAGAAAGGCCGCAAAAAGGAGTTTGCCCATTACAAATCAGAAAGCGATTTTCCGGACCCACAGGACGAAAACACGTTTGAGGATTCGAAGCTGCAATGGCAGAAACGGCAACAGCCAAAGCACCAGCCGCTGCTGAAGTGGCACAAAAAGCTTATCCAGTTACGGCAAACCCTGCCCGCCCTGCGAAACTTCAACAAGGCGGATGTGCAGGCGCAAACCCTGGGGCAGAACGCCCTGGTGCTGCTCCGTCAGAGCCACGACCACCAGTACCTGCTTCTCTGCCTGTTCAATTTTTCGGAGCAGGAAGTGCCTTTCACCCTGCCGGACACAGCGGCTTCCTGGAAGCTGGTGCTCACCTCAAAGGAGAAGCAATGGCTGCCGCAGCAGGACTCAGTACAGGCCGCCGGGGTTCCTGCACAGGCTGCAGCGGGCAAAACCGTTGCCTTGCCTCCCCTGAGCGTGGTTGTATATCAGAACAAAGTAAGTGAAACAGGAGCTATATAGCCCATATTTAAAGAGCTTCCGCAGCAGCACATTTCATATGTGGTTTTAGCCCACACATACAAGAAAGGAAAAATGGCTGCTTTTAGAAAGCCCTATATATAAAACGGCCCCGGTCATATATAGCCGGGGCCGTTTTATATAGGACGCGTACCGAAAATTAATCCGCTATCCTGGCTTCTAGCTCTTCTGCCTCTAGCATCAGTTCTTCCCATTTTTCCTGCGTGGTGCCGAGCTTTTTCTGCACGGCCTCAAACTTCAGGGTTGTTTCCTGCAGCGCCCCCACGTCGCCATATATCTTCGGGTCAGCCAGCTGCTTTTCTAAGCCAGCGCGGTCCGCCTCCAGTTTCTGCACCTGGTCCTCCACCTCGCGCAGCTGCCTGTTCACCTGCTTCAGCTGGTTTGTCAGCTGCGTCACTTCGCTTTTCTCCCGCGGCGGCTTTGGTTTTTCTTCCTGCTTCGGCTCCGGCGCAGCCACTGTGTTCTTTTTGTTGTCCTTCTCGCGCTTCTCCATCCAGGCCTCGTACTCATGATAAGTACCGGGATAGGTTTTGAGTTCGTAATCCTCTATATACCAAATCTTGGTGGCCACGTTCTCCACAAAAAAGCGGTCGTGCGAGATAATAACGAAAGTGCCCTCGTACTGCTCCAGCGCCTGAATCAGGATGTTCACCGATTGCATGTCGAGGTGGTTGGTCGGCTCGTCGAGCATCAGGAAATTGGCCTCGGAGATAAGCGTTTTGGCCAGCGCCACCCGGCTCTTCTCCCCCCCCGACAGCACTTTAATCTTCTTGAAAACCGAGTCGCCGGTAAACAGGAAGGAGCCCAGCAGCGTGCGCAGCTCCACCTCCGTTTTTTTGGACCCGGCCTGCTGCAGTTCCTGCAGTATCTCGTTTTCCACATTCAAAGACTCCAGCTGGTGCTGCGCATAAAAGGCCATGATGACGTTGTGGCCCAGCTCCCGCTTCCCTTTGATGGGCTCGGTGCCGGCAATGATGCGGAGCAGCGTGGACTTTCCCTTGCCGTTGGCCCCAATCAGAGCAATCTTGTCGCCGCGCTCTATATGCACGTGGGTGTCTTTGAAAATCACTTTTTCGCCGAAGCTCTTGCTCATATGCTCCAGCCGGAAAATATGGCGGCCAGGCTGTGTGCTGAACCTGAAGCTGAAGTTGACCTTGGCGGCGTCGGGAGCCACGTCCTCAATGCGCTCCATGCGGTCCAGCTGCTTCATGCGGCTTTGCGCCTGCTTGGCTTTGGTGGCTTTGGCTTTAAAGCGCTCGATAAACCGCTCTGCCTGCCGTATCTGCGCCTGCTGGTTCTCAAACGCGCCTTTCTGAATCTCGTTCCGCAGCACCTTCTCTTCCATATAGAAGCTGTAGTTGCCGGGGTACAGGTTCAGCTTGCTGTTGGAGACCTCCACGGTGATGTTGGTGGTGCGGTCCAGGAACTCGCGGTCGTGCGACACAATCACCACCGCCCCTCAAAACGCTCCAGGTACGTCTCGAGCCACTTGATGGAAGGCAGGTCGAGGTGGTTGGTAGGCTCATCCAGCAGCAGCAGCGAGGGTTTCTGCAGCAGGATCTTGGCCAGCATCACGCGCATGCGCCAGCCGCCTGAGAAAGTGGCCAGCGGCTGCTTCAGTTCTTCGGTCGAAAAGCCAAGGCCTTCGAGAATGGCCTCGGCATTGGCCTGCATGGTATAGCCGCCCAGCGCCTCGAAGCGCTCCTGCAGGTGCGACAGCCGGTCCACCAGGTCGTCGTGGAAGTTGTGCTCGAACTCCACCAGCACCTTGTCTATCTCCTGCTGCAGGCTCACCGCCTCCTCAAAGGCCTGCATGGCCACCGACAGGATACTCTCGTGCGTCTCGTAACTCAGCAGGTCCTGGTTCAGGAAACCGATCGTGGTGTCCTTGCTCATCTGGATGCTACCGCTGTCCGGCTTGTACTCCCCCACAATGATGCGCAGCAGGGTGGATTTGCCGGTGCCGTTCAGGCCAATCAGGCCGATCTTGTCTTTAGGCTTGATGTGGAGGCTGGCATCCTCGTACATGGGGCGGCTGCCGAAATGGAAACTGAGATTATTAATCGAGATCATGTGCTTGTTTCTGCTGAAACCACAAAGGTACTTAAATTTGCGCTTCTCTTAAAAACGCATCGCGGCGGCGGCTGATGACGGATTTGCTATCTTTGCTGGTGAGGGTGTCATCTCTGTTCTGATTGTACATCGGAGAAGCTATATAGGCAGCCATATATGCCGCAGGCAGCAATCCGAACGTTCAGAGGCAGTGCCTATGAAATAACACAACGTGCTATATATAATGGGACCTCAGTTATATATAAAACATCAGGAATCGCCTGCGAAAGAGGCTTGCCCTAAACAATAATATAGAGGGCACGTTTTATACTCGTGTGCGACAACACGCACGCTTTTGCCTACAGCCAAAGAGCACCAAAAGCCATACCATATGATTGCGATTGCTTCGCTTTTAGACCAGAATGCATCAGACCGTGTGACAGACCTCACCAATAAGCTGGAGACGAAGTTTGGTTTAAGTGGCGTCAAAATCACGCCATACCCGCACCTGACCCTGCTTACGGCAGAGATGCCGGACATGGAAGAGTTCAAGGAGTACCTGGAGCTAACCTGCCTCGAGTCGCGCAAGATTACGGTGCGCACCACCGGCCTGGGGATTTTTCCGGGGCAGAAACCGGTTGTTTTCATCCCGGTGCTGCGCACGCTCCCACTCAACGAACTGCATGCCCGCCTGCACCGCGACGTGTCTGAAATGAGCTCCGAGATGGGTGTTTTCTACAACCCGAACCTGTGGCTGCCGCACATCAGCCTGGCGCTCGGCGACACCACCCCTGAGATTCTCGGCCCGGTGCTCGCCTTCCTCTGCGACTATAACTTTAACTGGGAGATAACGCTGGACAACCTCACCATCCTGCAGAAGTGCGGCAATTACTTTCTAAAAGACGATGCCTACCACTTCGGCAGAAGAGAGCTGATCAGCTAAGTTTGTATATGCGTTTCGGCGATTTATATACTGCGCCACCTATTTCTGGGCAGCCACAAAATGAAATATACTAACTTGAACACAACGACAGATCACGATGCAAAGATGGCAGAAATGACCTTTGCATCGGTGTACCCGCACTATATCACGAAAGTGGAGCGCAAGGGCAGGACAAAGGAAGAATTGCATCAGGTTATCGAGTGGCTAACGGGCTTTGGGGATGATAAACTACAAAAGCTGATCGATGAGAAAGCAAACTTTGCAATATTCTTCGGGCGTGCAAAGCTGAACCCGAATGCCCATTTAATTACAGGAGTAATTTGTGGCTATCGGGTAGAAGAAATTGAAAATCCTTTAACAAAACAGATAAGGTATCTAGACAAGTTGGTGGACGAACTGGCGAAAGGCAGGAAGATGGAGAAGATCTTGCGGCAAGCGTAAAAGCAAAGGGCAAACGGATTTAGCCCCACCGTCCCAAAGTAATCCACGCTATATTACCACCCCTGTATAAAAAGAGAAGGGGCTGTAGAATTCTACAGCCCCTTCTCTTTTTATATATGATTTAGCACTACATATCCAGCACTATCGCAAAAATAAGCGGCGCTACAATCGTGGCATCCGACTCGATCACAAATTTTGGCGTTTCTTTGCCCAGCTTGCCCCAGGTTATTTTCTCGTTCGGCACGGCGCCGGAGTAAGAACCGTAGCTGGTTGTGGAGTCCGATATCTGGGCGAAGTAGCCCCAAAGCGGCACGCTGGTGCGCTGCAAGTCCTGGTGCAGCATCGGCACCACACATATCGGGAAGTCACCGGCTATACCGCCGCCAATCTGGAAGAAGCCTATCTTGGATTCCTCTGTGGCGGTGTTTGTATAAAAGTCAGCCAGCTCTATCATATACTGAATGCCTGTTTTGACGGTGTGCACGTTCTTGATATCGCCGCTGATGACGTGGCCGGAGAAGATGTTTCCCAGCGTGGAGTCTTCCCATCCGGGCACAAAGATCGGCAGGTTCTTCTTGGCCGCCTCCAGCATCCAGCTGTTTTTCGGGTCGATCTGGTAGTATTGCTCCAGCTCGCCGGACAGCAGAATCTGGTAGAAGAACTCGTGCGGAAAATAAGCCTCTCCGGCTTTGTCGGCTTTCTCCCAGAATTTCAGCACCGTGTGCTCGATACGACGCATGGCCTCCTCCTCCGGAATGCACGTATCAGTCACGCGGTTCATGTGGCGGCTCAGGAGCGCTTCCTCGTCGGCGGCAGACAGTTCGCGGTAATGCGGCACGCGCTCATAAAAATCGTGCGCCACCAGGTTAAAGATGTCCTCCTCCAGGTTTGCACCAGTGCAGGAGATGGCATGCACCTTGTCCTGGCGGATCAGCTCGGCCAGGATGATGCCCAGTTCAGCCGTAGACATGGCACCGGCCAGCGTAATCAGTATCTTGCCACCCTCGTTCAGGTGCGTTTTGTAGGCTTCAGCAGCATCTATCAGAGCGGCCGCATTGAAATGTTTGTAGTGTTTCTTTAAAAAATCTGTTACCTGCATAGTTATCTGTTTTTCCGGCCCGCTGCCCTGTCTGGCAGCCTGGCTCCGCAATATATATAAAATCGTACTTCTGCTGCTTGTTATTCGTAGTTCGGGCTCAGAATGTTCTGAATGTGGATGGGGCGTATTACAACCTCCTGTTTCCATTGGTGGCGGGTGGCTGCCGCTCTCAATTAACAGATTTAAGAGGCGGGTTTCTCAATTACCAGGTTATGGTTGGTATAGATGCAGATATCGGCGGCAATATTTAGGGCCTCCCGCACCATTTCCTCGGCCGACAATTGTGGGGCATATTTCTTCAGTGCCAAGGCGGCGGCGTGGGCGTACATGCTGCCCGATCCGATGGCGGCAATCTGGTTGTCCGGCTCCAGCACATCGCCCGTGCCGGATATGATGAGCAGTTCCTCTTTGTTGGCCACCACCATCATCGCCTCCAGTTTGCGCAGGTACTGGTCTTTGCGCCAGTCCTTGGCGAGTTCTATGGCCGCACGCTTCATGTTGCTTTGATAAGCGCCCAGCTTTTCCTCGAAACGCTCCAGAAGGGTAAAAGCATCTGCGGTGGAGCCGGCAAAACCCGTTACTATCTTTCCGTCCAGCAGCTTCCGTATCTTCTTCACGTTGCTTTTGGCGATGTGCTTGTCCATGGTGGCCTGTCCGTCTGCGCCCACCGCTACTTCGCCGTTGTGGTAGATGCCGACTACTGTGGTTGATCTTATTTTTGTCATAGCTTCGTTTCTTTGGGTTCTCTGTTCACAAAGAGAAAGCCAGAGGCAGGGAGTGTGCCAAATTGACTGTGTTTCTGAGGGCTTGTTAGCTATATATAATGAAGCAATACAGGTGCTATATAAGCTGCATAAGCTGCGATTGTTGCGGTAAAGAATCCTGACATCGGCTCGTAAAATTTAATCAGATGCTACAACAGCTTCCGCAGCAAAGAAAAGATTTAAGTCGTGAAGGAGGATGCTGATTCCTGTTCTGAATACTTCACAGTGGCAGGGAATCTGCCTCACTCCTCCAGTATATACCACTCTATACCTGTCAGTTGCCTGCGCCTGCCTGTATCTTCGGGTGCGTAGTTTTTAGCGAGATAGTCCAGTATTGGCTTTTCATTCTTACCCAGGTCCCAAAGGCCCTGCGTCTGCTGCATCCACCGGATGGTCGCCAGCCAGCCTTCGAGGGAGGCGCGCTTGTTCTTCACCAGGTCCAGCGAGTGGCAGTTGCTGCAGTTGTTCCGCACCAGCAGGTATCCATCATCCGCGACCAAGCCCGTGGGCACATGAATTCCGTTCACCACCTGGCTGTCAGGGGCCACGCTCAACGCCTGAGCTACAGAGTCTATTGCCATGGCGCTCTCCACTACCTGTGCTTCGGGCTGCTGATCGTTCGTAGAAGATTGGCTCTGGCAGCCGGAACCCACCATCAGGAAAAGCCAGAGCACGGACAGTAGCCAGCTTTGCTTCCTTGTTCGGGAAGCAACAACGGACTTCACCAAGTGTAGGTTATATTTAAATGTTTTGGTCAAACCAGCGCCAGTTATATATAAATAAAAACTATCAAAGCACGAATGTGCTACCCCACCTGCACCGCGATGCGGTGGCAGGCATTGTTTAAGTAGCCGCCGGGGTTCCAGGCTGGCACCACCATCGGCTGCATGGTCCCTTCGGTGTCGGTGGCGCGGGCCCACACCTCGTAATAGCCGGTGGAGGGAAATGTAACTTGTGCATTCCAGTGCTGCCATGCCAGTCTGTTTACCGGTTTTTGGAGCTGGCAGGGCTGCCAGGTAGCCCCGAAATCAAGCGACACATGCATTTCCTTCACTTCCAGGTCTCCGGCCCAGGCATGGCCGCGGAGTTTGAGGGTTTTCTTATTTTGCAGGATCGCACCCGTCTTCGGGTAAGTGATGAGCGACCGCACAGGCATCGACTCAATGATCCGCATGTCTTTGTCTTCGGGCGCCTTGGCACCGGGCGCAATAGGCCGCGCGGGAACCATATAGCTGCCGTGCGTCATCTTAGGGCCGTCATGCACCTTGTTCCGGACCACGAGGCGGTCTACCCATTTGCCACTTGTGGAGGCGGGCCAGCCACCAAACACTACCCGCAGCGGGTAGCCGTGTATCAGCGGGATATCCTCGCCGTTCATCGCCCACGCCAGCAGCGACTCCTCCTCCAGCGCCTTTTTTATCGGCACGCCCCTAGAGATCGGCACTTTCTCCGGGTCGCCGCTCACATGCCGGTCTTTGCCGTAGTAAGCCACGTACACCGCATCCGGCTTTACCCCAACCGCCGCCAGCACGTCCTTCACCCGCACACCTGTCCATTGGCAGCACTGGATGGCCCCGTTGCCCCACTGGTTTCCCTTGCCAGGCGGGCTGAACTCCCCGCGCCCGTTGCCGCCGCACTCAAGCTGCAGTTGGTAGGTGTAATGCTTGAAGTTTTTCTTCAGATCGGCCAGCGTGAATTTCTTCCGGGTTTTGGCAGATTCCCCTTCCACGGTCAGCGTCCAGTTGGTGGCGTCAACGCTTTCAGGCGGTAAGCCATTGTTCCGGATGAAAACGTTTGCGGTGGGTGTCACCTCGTCGTTGAGCAAATGGGGCGGCGTCTCCACGTTCAGGGGGCGGTCGCTGAGCACTATCAGTTCCGGGTTTTTCCCTTGCATGTTAAATCCCGAAGGCCTGAGCGTTCCGGAACTGGCTTGCGCCCGCAACGATTCGGTATGCAGGGTGCTTTTGCCCAGCGCCAGCGACATGGTGAGCAAAAGCCCTTTCGCCATAAAAGTTCGTCTCCCCGAAAGGCTGTTCGATGGGCCTGCTTTATTTCCCGAAGGTTCTGTTTTACCTGTATATTCGGCCATAAAAGGTGTTTATGCTCGCTGAGAGCAGCATTTTGATATATGATAAAGCCATGCTAAATATAAAGCTTTTACCGGAAAGCCCAAAGGCGGCCGCCTTGTTCCTTTAGGTCACTGTTGCAGGAAACATTATCTGTCCCCTGCCTCCAACTTGACACATCATGCGTGGCGATCAGCAGGAGCGTCTGTTCTCTACTGCTCTCCGGGCACAACCTGATGCATCCAGTTGGTTTATATAGGCAACTGTGATTTTACTTCATATATGACGCTGTTGCATCACACGGCGTTCTCATATGCTGCCAGTTATTCTTTCAGTTCCTTTATTTGGCTTCTGTAGCGCGTTGATGGCCCGTTGCAACTCCTGGTCGTGTTCCACGTCAAGCCGCTCGGGTTTCCGGGCCAGAGAAGTTCAGGTGCTGCAGTTTGAGCGGCTGCCATTGCGGCCTCCGGCTGTTGCTGCGCAGGCTGGTGATTGCCGTGTTCAGCGCCAGCCGGTACAGCCAGGTGGTCACTTTCGCGTCGTGCCGGAAGCTGGGATATGAGCGCCACAGTTGCAGCACCATCTCCTGGAAAAGGTCCTCGGCATCATCCCGGCTGCTGCCATATACCCGGCACACCTTCAGAAGGATGCCCTGGTGCTGGCTGATGCTCTGTAAGAATAACTTTTTCCAAGGGAGGAGGCGACTTTATATATAGGTCGCAGCGTGTGCGGAAAACGTAGAGGTATATATAAATTCTATTTCAAAAGCGCGCATTTATATATACCCCGAAAGCATGAGAGCCTCTCCGTTTCCGAAGAGGCTCTCATGCTTTATATATCAATCAGAAGTTTACACCAGTATTCTTACCGGGTTCTCCAGCAGGTTCTTGAATGTTTGCAGGAAAGCGGAACCTACCGCTCCGTCCACTACGCGGTGGTCGCAGGAGAGCGTTACCTTCATCACATTGCCTACCTTTATCTCGCCGTTCCTTACCACAGGCGTCTGCTTGATGCCACCCACGGCCATGATGCATGCATCCGGCGGGTTGATGATGGCGGTGAACTCCTCAATGCCGAACATGCCCAGGTTGGAGATAGTGAAGGTGCTTCCCTCCCAATCGGCTGGCTGCAGTTTCTTGCTTTTCGCCCTTGCCCCGAAATCTTTCACCTCGGCAGATATGGCCGATAAGGATTTGAAGTCGGCGTTGCGCACCACCGGCACCAGCAGCCCCTCTTCCACGGCCACCGCCACCCCGATGTTGATGTTCTTGTTGTAGCGGATCTTATCGCCCAGCCACGACGTGTTGACGGCCGGGTGCTGGCGAAGCGCCGCAGCGGCGGCTTTTATCACCAGGTCGTTAAACGACACTTTCACCGGTGCCACCTCGTTCATGCTGGTACGCGCTTCGATGGCCTTGTCCATGTCGATTTCCATGGTGAGGTAGAAGTGCGGCGCCGTGAACAGGCTCTCCGACAGGCGGCGGGCAATGACCTTGCGCATCTGCGACACGTTCACCTCCTCATACGCCTCCGACGGAAGGCCCGGGATAGAAGTGGCCGGAGCGGCCTGTGGGGCAGCGGTTTTAGGGGCCGCCTGCTGCGGCGCAGCCGATGGCGTGAAGCTCTCGATGTCGCGCAGTACAATGCGGCCGCCTTCACCTGTTCCTTTTATCTGTGAGAGGTTGTAGCCTTTATCCTGCGCCACTTTCTTGGCCAGTGGGGAGGCCTTGATGCGGCCGTCCTCAGAAGGAGTCGCACCGCCGCTGGCAGCAGCCTCACCACCCGGAACAGCTGTTTCCTGTACCTTGTCTTCCGTTACGGCATCAGCGCTGGCCTCAACGGCCTCGTCCGTCTGCGCATTCTCCTGCCGTGAACCTGTGTTCCCTGAAGCGGCTTCCAGCAGGGCCTTGTAATTAGCGCCTTCTTCCCCGATGATGGCGATGATGGCATCCACGGCTACAGAATCACCTTCTTTCACACCTGTGTAGAGCAGCGTGCCGTCCTCATACGACTCCAGCTCCATGGTTGCCTTATCGGTTTCCACCTCGGCCAGGATGTCACCGGACTTCACTTTGTCGCCCTGCCTTTTCTGCCAGCTCACGAGCACGCCCTCCGTCATGGTGTCGCTCATTTTGGGCATTCTGATGATATTGGCCTTGATGCTGCTGACGTCCACAGCCGGTTTGGCGGGCGCTGCTTCCTTCGTGGGAGCAGCTTTGGTTTCTGCTGGTTTCTCTTCTTTTGGAGCCTCCTTTGCAGACGGCTGCTCCGCTTTGGCAGCTGGCTGGCCACCGCCTTTTAGCTCTTCCAGCAAGCCTTTTATATCTTCCCCCTCTTTGCCCAGAATGGCGATCACGGCATCCACCGGCACAGAGTCACCCTTCTTGGGGCCTATATATAATAGTGTGCCGTCTTCGTATGATTCCAGTTCCATGGTCGCCTTGTCGGTTTCCACCTCGGCCAGGATGTCGCCGGAGCTCACCTTATCGCCTTCTTTCTTCAGCCAAGATGCAATCACCCCCTCCGTCATCGTGTCGCTCATCTTGGGCATTCTTATAACTTCAGCCATAAATTTAGTCTTATTTTGTTCGCCCAGTTGGTCTTCGTGTTCTCAGCCCAAATTTAGATTTAAAAATATTTTATTCAAACTATATGCTTCTTATTTGTTAGAAGCCGCTATTTGTCCTTTGTGCCGCTCTCCAACTCCTGCAGGTGCGCCACGTCGCAGTACTTCTTCACGGCGAACATACTGCCGGTGTAGTCCAACTGGTAAAGGCACAGGTTCTGGTGCTCGAACTCGTCCATGCAACGCAGCGGGTAGTGCAGCAACTGGCACAGCAGCACGCGCATGGCACGGCCATGCATGCATATCAGCACGGTCTCCTCCTCCGGGCGGCTCAGCAACAGGTCGATGAAAGGCTGCTGCCGCGCCGCCACCAAATCAGGGCTCTCCCCTCCTTCGATGCACACGTCGCAGTTGCCCTCGCGCCAGGTCTGCAGAATGTCGTAGTAATACTTATCCTCTTCCGGCGTCATGCGGGTTCCTTCGCGGGTGCCCCAGTGAATCTCGTTCAGGCCCGCGTGCTGCTCGTGCGGCAGGCCCAGGTCCAGGAAGCCCTGCACCGACTGGATGCTGCGCTGCAGCGTAGAAGTATATACTTTGCCGAACGGAATGTCTTTGTAGTGCTCGAAAAACAGCTCGGCCTGGCGCCGCCCGGTCGCGTTCAGCGAGGAGTTGATGCCGCTGCCCTGCACGATGCTCTGCAGGTTGTAATCGGTTTGGCCGTGCCGGATGAGGTATACTTTCTTGCTACTCAAAATTCTTCTACTTTTGGCTTTTGACTTAAATTTAGCCCAAATTTAGGCATCTATGTCTGTACAGAAAAATACTAGTACGTTAGAACGGGTAAAAGAATGGTGCCGGAACTCCATGGTGGAACATTTAGGCATAGAAATAACAGCGGTCGGCGAAGGGTATGTCTGCGGCCGCATGCCCGTTGACCACCGCACGCACCAACCCATGGGCCTGCTGCACGGCGGGGCCTCCGTGGCGCTGGCCGAGTCGCTGGCGAGCATGGGCGCCGCGCTGCAGGTTGATTTAACAAAAAAGGCCTGCATTGGTTTAGAAATAAACGCAAACCACATCCGCAGCGTACGCGATGGCTGGGTATATGCCCGCGCCGAAGCAATTCATTCCGGGCGCAGCACCCAAATCTGGGAAACGAAAATCACTACGGAATCCGGAGACCTGGTTTGCATCAGCCGCATGACGGTGGCTATCATAGACAAGAAAGCATAATGGAATCAGAAGAGGGCATTTTTTCCTCAGCAAATATAATTACGGGCGCTGAACGCAGGGGAAACTCCCTGGATCACATGTATCGAACAGCCATTGCGAAACAATACTCCATGGCCATGTGGTGTCTGCCAGAGACCGGGGAACTGCAGGCTTGCATCTCGCTGCAGCCAAACATGGTGGTGCCGAAGCCGGACCTGGAGCAGAGCCCTTTCGGCTTTTTGTTCTGCCCCTTCGCCCCACAGGGCCCGCACCAGAACCTGTTCATCAAAGCCGATTTATTTTATACTGCCGAAACAGGCAAGCTGACAGCTGCGCCCGATGTGCCGGTGCAGGAGTATGAATCTTTTCGTGCCGCATTAAAAGTGCCGCACCCGAACAGCTGGCACATTTCGGGCCCGGCCTTTCTGCACGCATACCAGCAGGAAGACTGCTTTACGAGCGGCGTCGCGAAGGCTGTGCAGGCAATCAGGGCGGGCGAAATGGAAAAAGTAGTGCTGTCGCGGGATTACTTGGAGCAATTACCCTCAGACTTTAGCCCGGTAGCTGCGCTGGAGGCAATGCAACAGGCATACCCGAGGGTGTTTGTTTCGCTGGTCTCTATTCCGGGCGTCGGCACCTGGATGGGGGCCTCGCCTGAGATACTGGTGAGCGTGAACGAAGAGAAGGTATTCCACACCGTTGCGCTGGCAGGCACACAACCGGCAGTGGCCGGCGAGTCGGTGGCGTCGGCTATCTGGCGGCAGAAAGAGATTGAGGAACAGGCGATGGTGGAGCGCTACATCCTGAAATGCTTTAAGACCCTGCGCCTGCGCGATTATACCGAAGTGGGGCCACGCACCATCATCGCCGGGAACCTGATGCACCTGCGCACCGATTTTAAAGTGGACCTGAAAGAGGTGGATTTCCCGACGCTGGCGTCCGACATGCTGGCGTTGCTGCACCCGACTTCCGCCGTTTGCGGGCTGCCCAAAGAACCCGCCCTGCAGTTCATCCTGGAGAATGAGGGCTTCGACCGCAGCTACTACAGCGGCTTCCTGGGCCCGGTGAACAGCGCCACCGGCACCCACCTGTACGTTAACCTGCGCTGCATGGAGCTGCTCGAGGAAGAGGCCATCCTATATGCCGGGGCCGGTATCACCGCCGAGTCAAACCCGCAAAAAGAGTGGCAGGAAACGCAGCACAAGATGCAAACGATGCGACGGATTCTGGCTCAATTTTGAATAACTGGATTTTGATAATTGAATAATATGGTATTAGAGGGGTATCAATCATCTTGAATATGGTTTCATGCATATATAAATCATTTCTTATGCTGCTTTAAATAGATTAGATTCAGTCATTCAATATTCAGTCATTCAAAATTAGCTTCCCCATGCTTATCCAACCTGTTGTCAATATTGCTGAAATCTGTGCCCGCAAGGGAGTGGAACAGGTGGTGCTGTCGCCGGGGTCGCGTTGCGCGCCGCTGACCATCGCGTTTGCCCGCCACCCGAAGCTGACGGTGCGCACGGTGAGCGATGAGCGGGCCGCCGCCTTCATCGCGCTGGGTATGGCGCTGACGACAGGAAAGCCAACCGTGCTGGTTTGCACTTCGGGCACCGCCACGCTGAATTACGCGCCTGCCGTGGCCGAGGCGTTTTTCCAGCAGGTGCCGCTGCTGGTGCTCACCGCCGACAGGCCTCCGGAGTGGATTGACCAGCTGGACGGGCAAACGATTCGGCAACAGGGGATATATGGCCAACACATCAAGCAGAGCTATACCTTCCCGGTTGACTTTACGCACCCGGATGCCATATGGCACAGTGAGCGCATGGTGTCGGAGGCACTGAACGAGGCCGTGGCATTCCCGGCCGGCCCGGTGCATATCAACGTGCCGCTGCGCGAGCCTTTTTATCCTGCCCCGGATGAAGAAGTCACTTTTGGTGAGCATATAAAAGTGATTGAGGAAGAGCAGCCTATATATAAAATGGGCCCGCAGCAGGCGCAGCAAATGAAACAGGAACTGCAGGCTTACGGGCGCGTGCTGGTGGTGGCAGGCCAGCACCCATATGATGCCGCATTACTGCAAGCATTAGAGGCGTTTGCACAGGCAACAGGCGCTGTGGTGGTGGGTGATGTTATCAGCAATGTGCAGTGGAACACATTGGCGGTGCGCTATCAGGACATCCTCCTCTCCTGCCCGGACGAGGAACAACTTGCGCAACTGCAACCGGACCTGCTGCTTACCTTCGGCATGTCCATCATCTCCAAAAGCCTGAAACTGTACCTCCGCAAATACAAACCGAAGGCCCACTGGCACCTGCAGCAGGCCGGACAGGTGGCGGATACGTTTCAAAGCCTGTCAAAGATAATTCGCTGTTCACCGGCAAATTTTTTCTCAGCCTTTTCTGGCAACGCGGAGCAAGCGGCGAAATACCCGGATGTCTGGAAAACCAGGGATGCAACGGCTGGCGGTTTCATCAGGTCCTATATAGCCGAGGCTCCTTACAGTGAGTTAACCGTTGTGGGGCGCGTGCTGCGGCAGCTGCCGCAGCAGAGCAACCTGCACCTCGCCAACAGCATGGCGGTGCGCTACGCCAATATCGTAGCGCTGCAGCCGGGACAGCAGGTACGGGTATACGCCAACCGGGGCACCAGCGGCATCGACGGCAGCACCAGCACCGCCGTGGGCTGCGCGCTCATGAGCACCGGCATCACCACATTACTCACCGGCGACCTCGCCTTTTTCTACGACCGCAACGGCCTGTGGCACAACTACCTTCCGCAGAACCTGCGCATCGTGCTGCTCAACAACCACGCTGGCGGCATTTTCCGGCTGATTGACGGCCCGAAGCAGCAGCCTGAGCTGGTGCCGTTTTTTGAAACGCACCAGGCCTTGGACGCTCAGAACACGGCCTGGGATTTCAAACTGCGCTATACGGCGGTTCACGATTTGCCAGAACTGGAGCAGGCGCTTCCGGCCTTCTTCTCCCCGGAGGCCGGGGCAGGCGTTCTGGAGGTTTTCACTGACAGCGCCGCGAACGCAGCAGCTTTTGCCGCTTACAAACAGGCTGCCCGAAACATCGCCTATATTGGTTGACCAGGCGCCTGGCGGCTCATCTCACAGCACCCGAACCAGGTTTAAAATCATCCGGGAAAGATAACCATGTCTGACGTGAAAGGCGTATATTCATATATAGACGCATACTTTCATTTAACCTCACAGTCATGAATGTAGCACATAATGTTTCAACTCCCGCACGAATCAACAGCGCCAGCAACCCTGTCTGGATGGATGGCCTTCGGATTCTGCTGGGCCTGTTTCTCTTCACAAAGGGAATTTTGTTTCTGGAGAACACCAGCGACGTGTTTTATGTCTTCAGCGCGAGCCAGGATATAATCTCTGCGGAGCGAGCCACGCTACTTACCAGCGTCGTGCATATCGTGGGCGGGCTGATGATTGCGTTCGGTTGCCTCACGCGCCTGGCGCTGCTCTGCCAGTTCCCCATCTTAATCGGGGCGGTGCTGCTCGTAAACCCACAGCGCGGGGTGCATATGGAAAACACCGAACTCTGGCTCTCTGTTGTGGTAACCGGGCTGCTGCTGTTCTTCATGATTGTCGGGCCGGGTCGCTACTCCATCGACAACAAGGTGCTGCGGCAAAAACAGCCGGAGCCTGAAAAGTAACATAAAAGCTATTTATATATACCGGCCTATTTACCATATTTCCCAGCCGCATCTGTCCCACAGGTGCGGCTGGGCTTTTATATAGGGCCAGTTGCAAATCACGCCCCGGCCCCGGCTCTTAAAATACCCCCGGTTTATATGCCCTTATCCAGCTGAGATACGTTTAAAACATTATATTTCAGTTATTTAATTTAAAACTTATCGCCATGAATTTGTCACACAACATGCACCACATGGAGCGCTGGGCTGATATGCACCACCCGCTCTGGCTTGACTTCATTCGTATTGGGCTTGGCATTTTCATCTTCATCAAAGGGGTCATGTTCATTCAGGACACAACTGCCCTGATGGATATCATGCGCAAGAGCCAGTTTCCGTGGGTGTCGGTGGGTCTTGCGCATTATGTGGCTCTGGCGCACCTGGCCGGGGGCGCCATGATCGCAATGGGCCTTAAAACGCGTGCCGCCATCCTGTTCCAGTTGCCGATACTCATTGGTGCTGTGTTTTTCATCAACCCCAACAGGGGGTTTTACTCTGAAAACACGGAGCTGTGGTCTTCCATCATCGTGCTGCTGCTGCTGGTGTTCTTCCTTATTTTCGGCTCCGGCCGCTTTTCGATAGACAGGGCTATCAGCAAGTCAGAGAAAGACTGGCTCTATTGAACAGCCCAGCCAGCAGGCTATATATACAGTTCAGGCGCCTCCTACGGCGCTAAACGCAACTATTGCGCGTTTCCAGTAAAGAGCTAAGACCTTTGCAGTAAGATAATTAGGCCCTGCCTTTCTGTGGCAGCCTCCGAAAAGGGCGCAATCCCTTTAAACAATTACGTCAAAATCGTACTTTTACAGGCAGATGTGTAGCTGCCTGTGGGGCTGCCATTGCTTATCTTTAAACGTAGCTATTTTTACATGGAGAGCAAATACAACTGGACCACCCTGAAAGAGTACAAGGATATTCTTTTCCAATTCTACAACGGCATCGCCAAAATCAGCATCAACAGGCCCGAAGTACATAACGCCTTTACCCCGCGCACGGTGATGGAGATGAGCGACGCCATGGAACTGGTGCGCCAGAACCCGGATATAGGCGTGGTGATACTGACAGGCGAGGGCGGTAAAGCCTTCTGCAGCGGCGGTGACCAGAGCGTGCGTGGGCATGGCGGCTATGTAGGCGAGGATGCGGTGCCCCGCCTGAATGTGCTGGACCTGCAGATGCAGATTAGGCGGCTGCCCAAGCCCGTGGTGGCCATGGTGGCCGGCTGGGCCATTGGCGGCGGCCACGTGCTGCACGTGGTGTGCGACCTGACCATTGCCGCCGTGAACGCCCGCTTCGGCCAGACCGGCCCGAAGGTGGGCTCTTTTGACGGTGGCTTCGGGGCCTCTTACCTGGCGCGCATCGTGGGCCAGAAGAAAGCGCGTGAGATATGGTTCCTCTGCGACCAGTACGATGCCCAGGAGGCACTGGAGATGGGCCTGGTGAACAAGGTGGTGCCGCTGGACCGGCTGGAGGAAACGACGGTGGCCTGGTGCGAGAAAATGCTGGAGCGCAGCCCGCTGGCCCTGCGCATGCTAAAAGCTTCCTTCAACGCGGAACTCGACGGCCAGGCGGGCATTCAGCAACTGGCAGGAGACGCCACGCTGCTTTACTACCTGTCTGACGAGGCCAAAGAAGGAAAAGACGCCTTCCTGGAGAAGCGCAAACCGGATTTCTCGAAATACCCCAAATTCCCTTAATCTGACACTGCACTTGCAGGTATATATAGTCTATATAGTTGGCGTGGGACAACCCTGCACATTTATAGCCTGAAGCAGGCAAAGCAACCGCAGACTTTGCCTGCTTTCTTTTTGGTGACTCCGGAGAGGTGCTTAAGCCACTATGGAAGTGTTGGGCTTAGCACCCTGAACTGTTCTATATCAGTTGTAATATAAAGGACCATTTGATGCATGGCTGAAAAGTATCTTCTCCTCAACGGCAAAAAGTTTTACTACGATGAAATCTCCGGGTACTCGTTCCGGAACAGCATTCCGCTGAACGGGTATGAGACAAAGACGCTGGAGTTCTGCCGCAGCTGGCTGAACGGGGTGCAGGAGTTCCCGATGCAGACTTCCGGCTCCACAGGGGAGCCCAAAAACATCCCGCTCACCCGGCGGCAGATGGAGGCCAGCGCCCGCCGCACCACCCGCCTCCTGCAGTTGCAGCCCGGCGACAGCGCGTTCATCTGCCTCAACACCGATTTTATTGCGGGCATGATGATGCTGGTCCGCGGGTTTCAGGCTGATCTGCAAATGACGATTGTGGAGCCCGTGAGCAACCCACTGGCCCTGGTGAGCCGCGACGAGAAGTTCGACTTCTTTTCCTTTGTGCCGATGCAGCTGCAAACTATTCTGCACGATATGCCGGAGGCGCTGCCCCAGTTGAATGGTGCCAAAGGCATCTTAGTCGGCGGCGCCCCCGTCACGCTTTCCCTGCAACGCGAATTGCAGCGGATAAAGCCCCCCGTGTACCTGACCTACGGCATGACCGAGACAGCCTCGCACATCGCGGTGCGCCGCCTCAACGGACCGGAGGCAGCCGATTATTACGAAGTGCTCGACAACATCCAAATCAGCATGGACAAACGCGGCTGCCTGACCATAAAAGGCGATGTGACGAACAATGAAGTGCTGGTGACAAACGACATCGTGGAGCTCCTCACCCCCACCCGCTTTCGCTGGATTGGCCGGGCCGATAACGTCATCAATACGGGCGGTGTGAAAGTGCAGATAGAGCGGGTGGAGCTTGCCGTGGCAGAGGCGCTCAGCACGATAGATGAGGCGCAGCGCTTTTTTGTGGCCGCACAGCCCGACGAGCTTTTGGGGGAGAAAATTGTGCTGATACTGGAGGGAGTTGCGCAGCCGCAGGCGGCAGAGGAAGCGCTATTGAACCGGATGCACGCGCTGCTGCAGAAGTTTGAGGTACCGAAGCAAATCTTATACAGCCCATCTTTTTCAGAGACAGCCTCCGGCAAGGTTTCTCGGCGCATCACCCTCCGGAAAATGGGCCTGTCTTCAGATTGATTCTTTCTTCTTGAAGGGGCTCCTGCATCTATAACGGAATAAGCGGCAGGCGCTGTATATATAGCTGTATATATAAGCGGTAGCCGCGTTCTGAGAAGGCATCGGATGTAAAATTCCGGTCTGATGGCAACCACTTTCCGCTACTCTGGCCCCAAATGTGCATATAGCCTGCTGTACCTATACTTTTTAGAAAGGATGATGAAGCAAAAGCAAAAGTATACCCTCGTGCTGGCACTCGGCCTGCCGTTTACCACCGCCGTTTTCAACCACACATCAGCGCAAGAGAAGATTACCCCGGTGACGCCGCAGCAGAAGCAGCACGTGCTGGTGAGCCAGAACG
The DNA here is from genome assembly GCF_009931655.1 of Pontibacter russatus. Classification (NCBI taxonomy): domain Bacteria; kingdom Pseudomonadati; phylum Bacteroidota; class Cytophagia; order Cytophagales; family Hymenobacteraceae; genus Pontibacter; species Pontibacter russatus. The sequence goes on from NZ_CP047984.1 coordinate 329,252, forward strand.
CCCGCAGCGACAGCCGTTTCGAGACGCTCTCGGGCATCCACCTATCCCCCTCTAAAAAAGGAACGTTTGAGTTGGACTTTAAGCAGGAACTGAAAGAGAACGGGGTGCTGGAGATAAAGAACAGGGCCGGGAAACTGGTCTATCAGAAGCCCGTCAGCATCTCCGAAGCGCAGTCGCAGTGGCGCTACAACGTCGGGAAGCTGAAGCCCGACACCTACCTGATCGAGGTGAAAACCAGCGACACAACTTACTGGACCAAGTTTAGAGTCGGGAGATAAAGAATTTATATAGGAGTCTTTATATAAATGTCATAAAGTCATTTGTATAAGCAAGCAGCGCTGGTCCTATATGAGTATCCCAGCACTGCTTGCTTATAACCATCACAGCTTCATCCGCTTTTCATCGAGCAAACCTCATGGGGCGAAAGCGAAGCAGTATGAGAATGCATATGTCGGGAAACTTTTTTGCGCCCGATATGATACTGGCGGTTATATATGCAGAGTCGTGAAAACGCCTTCCTCCGGAAGGCCCTATATAAAAGAAGCATCCTTCTCCTGAACAGGGATATATGCCTGCGAGGTTGAAGGATGCTTCTTTTATATTGGTATGCTGATCCTACTGCCGCACTAGGCGTTTAGTAGGTTGTTCACGATATAGTCGTGGCTTTGGCGGATGCTCTTGTAGGGGTCCATGCCCTCCGCAAAGTTTTCCTGCTCCACAAAGATATGCTCCGCCTCAGCCTGTACCTCAGAGAACAGCTTTTTGTAATCGATGCTGCCGCTTCCAACCTCTGTGTTCAGTGCCTTATCGTTTTTATCCATGTCCTTCACGTGCCACATTACAAAGCGGCCGGGGTGCTCCTTCATCATAGCGATGGGATCCTTGCCTGCTCTGTAGGCCCAGTAAAGGTCCAGTTCCATTTTTACCTGCTCAGGGTCAGTTTCCTGCAGCAGAATCTCGTACCCTGTAGTGTCGCCGAACTCCTTGAACTCGAAGTCGTGGTTATGGTAGGCGAGCTTCAGACCGGCATCACTAATAGTTTTGGCTGCCTCGTTTATCCGTTTTGCCAGTTTCCTGTAGCCTTCGGCATCCTGTCGCAGCGAATCGCCCAGGTAAGGGATGGTGATATACGTATGGCCCACAACTTTGGCAGCGTCTATATAAGACTGGAGCAGTTCCTCATTGCCCCCGGCCAGATACGGATCCAGGCCGTAGTGCCCGCTTGGGCTGGTCAGGTTGTTGGCCTTCAGCAGCTCGCTGAAGGCATTCGCATCAAGCCCCCAGTAGCCGTTCTCTTTGGAGTAGCCATAGGTTTCCACCTCTTTGTAGCCGGCTGCGGCCACTTTGGGGATCACGGCCTCTATTCCCTCCGCACCGATCTGCTCGCGCAAAGAATACAGCTGAAGCCCGATAACCGCGTCTGACGCAGTTGCGCTGGCCACGTCTGTGGAGTCAGCAGCCGCATCGGCTGATGCGTCTTCGGCAACTTCCGTGTTTGAGTTGCAGGAAATAATGGCTGGAGTCAGAAAGACTCCGGCTGATAACAAACCAGCCTGTCGCAGGAAAGATCGTCTTTTGTTCATTAGCTTTAGTAGAAGTATGAGTGTATATATGGTTGTTTGTAAGAAAGTTATACATCACAAATTTTAATGGCCTCCCGAAGGGAAGCGAGCTTATCCGGCTGCGCTGGAATAAACTCCTGCGCCACAAATCCCTTGAAGCCAGTTTCCTTAATGGCACGCATAATAGCCGGATAATTCAGCTCCTGTGTCTCATCGATCTCGTGGCGGCCGGGCACACCGGCGGTGTGGTAGTGGGCGATGTAGGGATGGCTGTCTTTGATGGTGCGGATTACGTCTCCTTCGTCAATCTGCATGTGGTAAATGTCGTACAGCAGCTTGAAATTTTCAGAACCGGTCGCTTTTGCCAGTTCCACTCCCCAGGCCGTGTGGTCGCACATATAGTCTTTGTGGTTCACCTTGCTGTTAAGCAGTTCCATCACCAGCACCACCTTGTGCTTTTCGGCCAGCGGCAGCACCTTCTTCAGTCCCTCGGCGCAGTTTTTCAGGCCTGTCGCATCGTCCATGCCGTTCCGGTTGCCGCTGAAGCATATCAGGTTCTTGTATCCGGCTTTGGCAACGCGCGGAATCATATCGGTGTAGTTTTTAATAAGCGTTGCGTGGTACTTCGGGTCGTTCCATCCTTCGGTCAGGCTAATCTCGGCACCGTTGCACATAGCGGACTCAAGCCCGTGTTTCTTCAGCACCGGCCAGCCCTGCGGGCCGATCAGGTCAATGCCCGTGATGCCCATATCCTTCGCGGCAACGCACAGTTCCTCCAGGGATAAGCCGTTGAAGCACCAGTGGCAAACGGAGTGGTTGATGTTTCCCTTCAACTTTTGAGCAGATGTGGTAGCAGCGGCGCTGGCAGCTAAAGGACTGAACATGCCGGCCGTGGTGATGGCTGCGGTACCGGTTAATACATTTTTGATAACGGTTCTTCGGTTAGGGTGCTGTGGCATATATAAATGTTAGGTATGAGATCGCATTCAGGAGAAGTTACGCACTTCCCTTGTGCCGGTGGTTGTTGCGGCGGGTGGTTGAGCCGTACCGCTGGGAGAAGCATTCCTGTCTCTGAACAGCAGCAGGAACAGCACCAGCACTGCCGCCGCAATTCCGGCGGGCACAAGCCAGATGGCCTGCCAGTCGTGCCCGCCTCCAGAGGCTTGGTTGGCGTCTACAACCACTCCGGATAGCAGCGAGCCCATCAGCATGCCCACGCCATAGGTGGCCAGCGTGATCATGCCCTGCGCGGCGCTTTTGAAGCGCGGCCCGGCGAGGTTGTCGGTATAAATCTGACCGGTCACAAAGAAGAAATCATAGCAGATGCCGTGCAACACAATGCCTCCAACCAGCATCCAGTACCCGGTTGCTATATCCCCGAAAGCGAAGAACGCATACCGCAGCACCCAGGCGAACATCCCGATGGCGAGCATCTTTTTAACGCCCAGCCTCACAAAGAACAAGGGCATCAGGAGCATAAACAACAGTTCGGACATCTGCCCCATGGCCTGTTTACCGGCCGCCGAGTCCATGCCAAGCTCGTTCAGGAAAGGGTTGGTGAAGTTGTAGTAAAATGCAAGCGGAATGCAGATGGCAACGGAGGCGAGGAAAAACGTCAGGTAAGAGCGGTTTTTGAGCAAACCCACGGCCTCCAGGCCAAGCAGGTCACCTATAGAGGACTTGTTCGCGTCACGGGCGGGAGGCGTGTGGGGAAGCGTAAAGCTGAAGAAGCCCAGTATGGCAGAAGCAAGCGCCGCCATCCGGAAGGTAAGCCCCAGGTTCCCGTCTTGCTCCCAGTTAAGCCAGCCGATCGTCAGTCCGGCGATTATCCAGCCGAGCGTTCCCAGCACCCTGATGGGCGGAAACTCCTTGCTCGGGTCCTGCATCTGCCGGAATGAAACGGAGTTTACCAGCGCCAGCGTAGGCATATATAAAATCATATATACCAGTATGACGGGGTAAAAGCTGTCGAAGTCTGATAAGGTGGAGGCGTACCAGAGAAGGGCGGCCCCTAAGAGGTGCAGCACACCCAGGATGCGCTGCGCCGGGAAAAAGCGGTCGGCTATGAGGCCAATGATAAACGGGGCAACAATTGCCCCGATG